>NZ_LR734886.1:10294-79490 GCF_900010725.2 Planktothrix serta PCC 8927
AAGGGGGACTTGAATCTCCTGTTTCCCCCTTGTTAAGATCAGAAAATTATTCTAATATGAAATCCTTTAATGTTTGCTACAAATACTTGATCGGGTGGGTAATAACTTTTTTCTATTCCCTCCTATTCCCTATTCCCTATTCCCTATTCCCTATTCCCTATTCCCTGTTCCCTGTTCCCTGTTCCCTGTTCCCTTGCCATCTGTAGCACTAATTTAAGGATTTCATATAATATTAATCATGATTTTGATAAAAATATTCCCCTTTTGAGTACAATTAAACTATTATCGATTAATCCTAATTCACTGTGCAACCTTCTCCCCCAGAGTCTTTTAATTCTCCCCGACTTCCGAATCAACGGTGGTATATTTTTCCCCAACAACCCGACCTGGCGCAACAATTAGCGGATGAGACGGGAATTATCCCTTTAGTGACTCAAGTTTTAATCAATCGAGGAATTGAAACCCCGGAACAGATAGAAGCATTTTTAACCCCTGAATCGCAAATTTTACCTTCTCCTTTGGAGGAATTTCAGGATTTATTAAAAAGTGTAGAATTGTTAGAAACTGCTATTAATCAAGGGGATAAAATCGCAATTTGTGGGGATTATGATGCGGATGGAATGACGAGTACCGCTTTATTAATGCGATCGCTTTCTCTATTAGGAGCTAATGTTAATTATGCCATCCCTAGCCGCATGACTGAAGGTTATGGGATTAATACCCGTATTGTTGAAGAATTCCATCAGGAAGACGTTAAAATTATCCTCACCGTTGACAATGGAATTGCTGCCTATCAACCCATTGTTAGAGCCAAAGAATTAGACTTAATCGTTATTATTACGGATCACCATGATCTTCCCGAAAAATTACCCCCAGCCGATGCTATTCTCAATCCTAAATTATTACCTGCATTCTCTCTCTATCGAGGATTAGCCGGGGTGGGAGTGGCTTATGTTTTAGCGATTTGTTTAGCTCAAAAAATAGGTAAAGTTCAAGGATTAGTCAATCCTTTGTTAGAATTATTTACATTAGGAACGATTGCCGATTTAGCACCCTTAAATGGCGTTAACCGACGATGGGTTAAACGGGGTTTAAAGTTATTACCTTATTCTCAAATAACCGGAATTCAAGCGTTAATTCAAGTGGCGGGAGTCTCCACCGGATATCAAGTTAAATCAGAAGAACAGCCAGAAAATCCTATCATTCCTCCGGCTTCTAAAACCCTAAAACCTGATGATATTGGCTTTCGTTTAGGGCCGAGAATTAATGCCATTGGACGGTTAGCAGACCCTCAAATAGTGATAGAATTATTAACAACAGACAATATGGGAATTGCTTTAGAAAGGGCAATGCAATGTGAACAAATTAATCAAAAACGGCAACAGTTATGTGAAGAAATTGAACAAGAAGCGATCGCTTGGGTAGAAGAACAACAAATTGATTTTAAACAAGAACGGGTGTTAGTCGTTGTACAACCTGAATGGCATCATGGCGTGATTGGAATTGTCGCCTCTCGATTAGTTGAAAGATATGGCGTTCCCGTGTTTGTTGGAACTTACGAACAGGAAGAAGATGCAACGCAATCTCCCCAAATGATTCGAGGTTCAGCCAGGGGAATTTTAGAATTTGATGTGTTTAAAGCCTTAGAATATTGTCACGATTTACTACATAAATTTGGAGGACATAAAGCCGCCGGAGGGTTTTCTTTCCCTGCGGAAAATTTAGATCAATTTCGACTACAGTTAAGTGAATTTGCCCATCAATGTTTAGAAGTAGAACATCTCAAACCCTTAATTAAAATTGATGCTCTAGCAAATTTAAGTGAAATTAATTTTAATCTCTATGATCAAATGCAGCAATTGCATCCCTGCGGAATAGAAAATAACGCCCCGACCTTTTGGACTCCGAATGTGAGAATTGTGCAACAACGAGTTGTCGGAAAAGGTCATATTAAACTGACCTTAACTCAAGATAAATTTTCCCATACTCAACTCACAGCTTTACCTACAATTAATGCAATGGCTTGGCGTTGGGGGGACTATTACCCCCTACCTCAATGTTTAGATATTGCCTATCATTTAAAAGAAAATACTTGGAACGGTCAAACCAATATTGAGTTAGAATTAGTTGGGGCAAGATTACCCGAATCTCCCGAAAATTATCAACCTCAATTGACAAAAAGTGCGGAATTTTATTATAATAATAAACAATATTATTGCAGTTTATCTGCTATTGGTGAAACCCAAGAATTGAGAATTAAGAATCAGAAAGGAGAAGTATTAGCCATCCAAAAAGGTCAACGCTTTGGACTGTTAGGAAAAAGTCGTCAAGATGCTCAAACCGTTGATGTGTCTCAACCTGTTTTTTATGATTTAATTCAAGCGGCAGTTAGAGCGTTAGAATGATATAAAGGAGGCAAGAGGGAATGGGCAATGAGAAAGATATATAGTAAGAAACGAAAAAAGTGTAGGGGTGAAGTCACTTCACTCCTAAAGGGGAATCTCGATAATTGGAAACTATAATCATTGCAATAAGCTGTTAAGCATCTAAATAGGGGATTCGGAAATAGGGAAACCCTTGTAGTACCAGCGAGGACGCTGGCTAGGATATAAAGTTTAAATGCGGAACAGCTTACCCCTGATGAAAAAACATTATAATAGTAAAAATAATTAATTTTAGTTTTTGCAATGGATAAAATAACAAAATCTAATATAGCTAATGTCATTAAAAATAATGATGTTAATGAGGAAGGTATTTTTGACGCACTTACTAATTTTATTTTAGATTATTTTAGTAATTATGGTACAGAAATAAAAGAAGAACCTGCAACAATTAAAATTTTTCTAAGAGTTGATGGTACTTGGTGTTTTAAAAAAAATATCATATCTAAAACTTTTCACCAAGAAGGAATAATCTATGAAATACCTACAATATCTCAGATGATTGAAGACTTCGATTTGAGTAGATTGTGGACATACTATGACCAAGAGAAAATTTTATTTGCTATCGGATTTTACTACATTGAATTTTTAGATAAAATAATAGCAGAAGCCTTAAATCGTGAAAAAGTAGACTGTTCAGAATCTTACAGGGAATTAGAAAAATTATCAGATATAGATTTATATATATCTGATAATTATTGGGATTGTTGGGATGAATGGGCATGGAGAGATGAAATTTATTAGTTAAAGCCAATGTTTATTTATTAATAGGGGTAAAGACAAAGTTCTCAAGGTTTTTTTGACTAATATAAAGGTGCTAGAGTCGGATATTAGGGCGATTTTAGGGGATGGAGTTTAAGGACTAAAATAAAAATATAGAGTTAGGAGATTTTAGTAATGGCTTTGACAATTTTAGATGAGCAGTTAGAAAGTATTCAACTTTCGGATGAAGTTCGACAAAAGGCTTTACAAAAAGCGAAGGAAGGTTATGTGATGACATTATTAGAGGTAGGAGAAATCAGCAGTGGACGGGCGGGTAAAATTCTGGGTGTTTCTCGTTTAGAGGTAGTAGAAATGATGAAAAAATGGGGTATTTCTCTTTTTGATGATTCCCAGACTTTGGAGGAATTACGTCAAGAAGTTGAACAAGCAGAGTTAATTTTAAATCAGTCTATTTCTTAAATGATTATTATTTCTGATACTACCCCAATTAGCGAGTTAGCAAAGGTGAATCATCTTGATTTGTTGCCGAAACTTTTTGGTAAAGTTATGATTCCCCAGGGTGTATTTGATGAATTACAAGTAGGTCAACATCCAGCCGCAAAAATTGTACAAAATTTGTCTTGGTTAGAGATTGTAAAAGTAGATAATCAGCAATTGGTTAACGAGTTACAACAGTCGTTTAAGTTGGATTTAGGAGAGTCGGAAGCTATTGCTTTAGCGGAGGAGATTGGGGCTTCTCAGTTGTTAATTGATGAAAAGGCGGCGCGGAAAGTTGCTATGGGTCGAAAGTTACCTTTAATTGGGACTGTGGGGGTTTTATTATTGGCAAAGCGTCGGGGTCTGTTGGATAGTGTTAAGGATGTTTTAGATGAGATGCAAGCACAGGGAATGAGAATTTCAGATCGGCTTTATTTGCAGGTTTTAATTTTAGCACAAGAAAAGGAGATTTGAGGCTAATCCATTAGTTAGTAATTAAGATATCCCTGGTATCTGGTTATTAGCTCTCCATATAGGACTATAAAAGTCTGCTACTATTGAGATATTGAACGAACTTAATTGTACTCATGACACTGACAATTCTGGCTGATGTTGCTCCTCTGCAAGCCAATAAAGACGGCGTAATCCTCGTTGGGAAAACCCGTGTAACGTTAGATACTGTAGTAGCAGCTTTTAATCAGGGGGCAACCGCAGAGGAAATTGTTTATCGATATCCATCATTGAAACTAGGCGATGTGTATGGCACTATTGCCTTTTATCTGAATCATCAACCAGAAGTAGAAACCTACCTAAAGCAGCGACGGCAGCAATCTGAAGAGATTCGAGCAATGAATCAAGCACGATTTGATCCACAGGGTTTGCGCGATCGCCTGCTTGCCCGTAAAGCAGAAAATGAGATGTGAAGAGTATTTTCTTTAACTTTTAGTAATAGCTTTAACAATTTTAGATGAGCAGTTAAAAAATATTAGATTTATTTTAACGGTAATGTTTGCACCGTCAAAACTTGAGGAGCAGACGCATCTGGGGGATAGAGAAAATCAACTTTAATAGGTCTAGTTTCTTTGGGTTTTAAGATTAATTTCACTAACGGTTCTCCTTGTTGACCCCGTTTTTGAACTAAATGAAAATAACGAGTTTGGGATTTTCCTTGATCATTATTATAACTAAATCTAACTGTTCCTCGGAAAAAAACTTGAGGTGCAGGAGGGTCAAAAAATCTTAATCCGGGTTGGGATAATTTTTCTTCTTTGATGGGAGTTTGTAAGGTTAAAACAACCGTTTGGGGTTGATTTGTGGGGTTATGAAGGGGTAAATTTAAGTTATATTCTATGCCATAATTGCCGTGAGCTTGATAAGCAGTATCGGGATATCGAACCACTAACGGAGCACTTTGAATTTGATTTGTTCCTAACTGTCCTCTGGGTAAAGTTGAAATCGGATAAGAAAAAGCTTCTCCGGGTTTAGGAATGGTTAAAATAGAACCATTAGTATCAACAATATTACCATTCCAACGAGAACCTAATGCAACTCCGGCGACTCGTCCATAAATGATTTGTTGAGGATTTGTATTCGGGGGGGTGGGAGTGCGATCGCGCGGTGTTACTAATGTTCCTAATTTTAATAATTGTTCCCAGTCTGTTAATGTTGGTGCGATTTCTGTTCTATTTTGTTGCACTGTTGCATATTTGGCTAAACTGGCAATATAAACGTCTCCATCACTTTCTAAACGCATTAAGGTAGACCGACCATTTAAGGGAGGTTCTAAATTTTTAACGGGAATAGGTGCATTTAATAATAGACGACTACTTTGGGGCGGAATAATAATTTTTTCAACAAATTCAGGTTGTCGTTTTCCCCTTAAAATATCATTCATCACCCGACTTCCTGGCCCTGCATAAATAGCCCCATTAGGATTATCTAAAACAGCATCTAGGGGAATAAAAGGCGCATCGGGTTGACTTAAATAACTGGCAGCTTGTAAAATAGAAATAGTAACGGGTTTGTTCCCTGGATTATAAGCTAATATTCCTAAATAAAGGGTTCTTAAATCGTTTTCTTGAGGAGGTTTAGCAACATGGTGGGCAAAAATATCAAATTTGCCTTTAAAGGGAAAATTTAAGTGCGCTTCCGGTTGTTTTTTATCGGTTTTTGGAAAGGTTGACAGTAAAATTCCTTCGTTTAAAATTAGTTCAGGACTATTACTATTAAAAACTGGTATTTGATCTAATTGTCCGGGTAACGGTCGCACCTCTTGAGGTTGTACAATTTCACGCGCCGGAGGGGCGGCTTGGGCGAATAAAGTTAAACTGAGAAATAGGGGTAATATCATCCTGGTGATTAGAATAGACAGAACAATATCCTACGTTTCTCAATAGAAATGCAGGATATAGGTTCAAAGTATCAGATCAGGTTAGAATATGATCTGATCTTCTAAGATTATTTTGTTAAACTCCTCGGGTGGGATTCGAACCTACGACCAATCGGTTAACAGCCGACCGCTCTACCACTGAGCTACCGAGGAACGTTGTGTCTCTCTTTTAGCCACAGTTACTTATAGTAGCGCCAAACCCTAGAATTTCGCAAGCCTTTTTGAAAAAATTTTTTTGAAGTTTGATTTTAAACGCTGAAAAGCCTTTATGGAGACTATTTTAAGCCCATTCTCAACCGAGCGAGACGGTTTTGAGATTCTGCATCCAAAGAACTGGCTAAGAAACGACTAGAAGATTGCTTCCGGGGTTGATGACGGCGTTGGCGACATCGGGTTGTGGCTTCCACCACTTCGGCTAATTGTTCGGCGGACAGGCACTCAGCCCCATACCCCGTGACCGTCAACTGTTGAGCGCGGTCTGAGGTGGCTACAATTAATCGACGTCGGGACAACCGTAATTGACGTCCCAAAGACGCACAGAGTTTTTCAATATAAGTATCTGCGGTTTGCCCAAAACCGGTATAATGAATCGACACATTGCGGGTAATGGTTTCACTGAAACTGGGAGTATTTTGATAGTGGGCGTCAAACACAATGCGAGCGTCCAACCCTTCAAAGGCACTGTAGTCTACTAAAGTTTCAATCAAGTGCCTACGGGCTTCTTCCATCCCGTCACCATCGCGTTTCTGTCGCAATAGAGGCCATATTCCAATAATGTTATAGCCATCTACAAATAAGACAGCTTTAGCGAGGGAACTACTCATGGTTCGATTTTGAAATAAACTTGTATGGGTTGGACGACAAATCAGAAACCGCCCAGAATCCATTTTTTCTTTACATAATATCACAGAACTATAGAGTTAACGGTTAACTGTTCCTTGTTCCCGGTTAAGCGGATTACTAATTAATGCCAAGTACATTTCAGGATACGATAGGATTATGGCTACTATCGATATCCAGGGAGTCAAACACACTTACGAATTGACGTCGCCCACCTCATCGGGTGACGTGCTCGTTTTTATTCACGGTTGGTTATTGAGTCGTCATTATTGGCAACCCGTCATCGACCTGTTATCCCCCCAATATCAATGTTTATCTTATGATTTACGGGGATTTGGGGATTCTCAAATGTTGGCGGGACATCCATTACGACTCGCGGTTTATACCCCCATTTCCTACGCTGAAGATTTAGCGATTTTATTGGACACCCTAAACCTAAACCATGCTTGGTTAGTGGGTCATTCTCTGGGGGGAACTATTGCCCTTTTAGGTGCGGACAAACTTCCCAAAGAAGTAAAAGGCGTGATTTGTGTTAACGCGGGCGGGGGAATTTACTTAAAAGAGGAATTTGAAAAATTTCGTTCCGTGGGAGAAAAAATTGTTAAGTTTCGCCCGCGATGGCTGTGTTATTTACCCCTATTGGATTTAATCTTTACGCGCGCTCAAGTGGCTTGTCCAATTCAACAACGCTGGGGACGACAACGGTTAATCGATTTTGTCATCGCCCATCCTGAAGCTGCATTAGGAGCATTATTAGATTCCACCACTGAAGCGGAAGTGCATCGTTTACCGCAGGTGGTCTCTCGACTGCAACAACCCGTTTATTTTCTGGCGGGACTGCAAGATGTAATTATGGAACCGCAATATGTTCGCCATTTAGCTAGTTTTCATTGGCTATTTCGTCAAGGGGATAACAATGTAATTGAAATCCCGAATTGTGGACATTTAGCAATGGTGGAACAAACTCATGCCGTAGTCGATCACATCAAAAGCATTCTGACTCAGTATTAGACCCTTTTCCCATACCTCCACTTGGGGTCAACAGGCTATCATAGATAGATTCACATTGCTTAATATTTCTTTACCAAATCCTGATGACTTCAAGCAGCATCGACAACTTCAAGCAATTTTTTAAGAAAACAATATTTTTTGACAATGAGCTAACCTCAGAACTGATCGCCATTTTGTTGGTGTACCTTGTTCAGGGAATTTTAGGACTCGCTCGTTTAGGGGTGAGTTTTTTCCTCAAGGATGAATTGGCGATGAGTCCGGCCGAGGTATCGGTTTTACTGGGAATTGTGGCTATTCCTTGGGTAGTAAAACCTTTATTCGGGTTCATTTCCGATGGCTTACCCATTTTTGGCTATCGTCGGCGTCCTTATTTAATCCTATCGGGACTATTGGGGACGTTATCCTGGGTGGCGCTAGGGACAATTGTTCACACTCCTTGGGCTGCTACGGCGGTAATTGCATTGAGTTCCCTTTCCGTTGCTGTGAGCGATGTGATTGTAGATTCTTTAGTTGTAGAACGGGCGCGTCATGAATCTATTAGTAATATTGGTTCACTACAATCAGTTTGTTGGGGAGCATCGGCTTTCGGGGGATTAATTACAGCCTATTTCAGTGGTTTTTTATTAGAAAAATTTTCCCCACAAACGATATTTTTAATTACAGCAACATTTCCCTTAATTGTATCCTTAGTGGGGGGATTAATTGCCGAAGAATTTCAGAATCAATACTCTAATTGGCAAACCGTCAAACAGCAAATTAAAAACCTCCGTCAAGCCATAACCCAAAAATCAATCTGGTTGCCTACAGCCTTTGTTTTTGTTTGGCAAGCCACACCAACGGCTGATGCTGCCTTTTTCTTTTTTACCACCAATGAATTAGGATTTCAACCGGAATTTTTAGGGCGAGTTCGTTTAGTAACGAGCATGGCATCCTTAATCGGAGTTTGGCTGTTTCAACGATTTTTTAAGTCTCTTCCATTTCGGACAATCTTTTTTTGGTCAACGATTATTTCAACGGTGTTGGGAATGACCATGTTGCTATTAGTAACCCACACTAACCGTACCCTCGGTATTGATGATCATTGGTTTAGTTTAGGGGATAGTTTGATTTTAGCAGTTATGGGGCAAATTGCCTATATGCCTGTGTTAGTTTTAGCCGCCCGTTTATGTCCGCCGGGGGTAGAAGCTACATTATTTGCCTTATTAATGTCAGTTTCTAATTTAGCGGGATTAATTTCTTATGAATTAGGGGCTTTACTAACCCATTGGTTTGGGATTACTGAAAAAAACTTTAATCAATTATGGTTACTGGTAATTGTCACGAATCTTAGCACTTTATTCCCACTGCCTTTAATTCATTGGTTACCCAATAGTAGTGCAGAAAGTGAACCCTAAAAATATCATGTTATTGGATTAACAGGTTATATTCAATCCTATGTATTCTGCTAAAAATTCACTTTTTGCTATCCTTGGGATCAAAGGGGTCAAAAAAGATTAGAACATTTACAGGAAAAATAGAACAAGCATATTGCTGATCCTTTCGGTGAAGAATAAATTAAAATTGATCTTTCACCCGGCAGTCAACAGATACGGGTCTTCTGTGTTAGGCTGATAAAAACGGAATCAGCAAACTCTTAAGCGAGGGAATCCGATGAAGTTTAGCATCGTCATTACAACCTATAACCGACTTGCTTTACTAAAACGGGCAATTGATTCTGCATTGAATCAAACCGTGTCCTGTGAAGTTGTGGTTGCTGACGATTGTTCTTCCGATGAAACAGAAGAGTATGTTCGCGCTTTATCTGCTTCCTTAGTTCAACAAGGAGATGATCGTTTAGTTTATTATCGAAATCAGTCTAACCAAGGTCATTCTATGACGATGAATGCCGGGGTTGCGGCTGCTTCAGGAGATTGGATTAAACCAGTCGATGATGATGATTATTTAGCGGTGAATTGCATTGAAGAAATGATCAAAGCAATCACAACTTATCAAACCAAAGTTAATCAAAATTCATCCTTACAGGCGGTGATTTGTTCCTGTCAATCGGCTCAAGTAGATCCTAATGGCTTAGAATTAAGTCGAACTCGCATCAGTGGCCCTGGCACAGTTTATTATATCCCCCAGGAAGATATTCACTATGGAATGTTATTAGAACAAGTGCCCTTTGGAACCCCCATTCAAGTTGCTTATCGTAGAGATGCGTTTCTCAATTCTGGGGGATGGGATTCGAGTTTAGATATTAATTGTGATGATATTGATTCTTGGATTAAAATTGCTCAATTTGGAGATGCAATTTTTATTAATCAATGTTTAGCTTATCGAACGATTTGGCCGGGAGCTTATAATCAAAAAATATCTCTGGAAAAACGACTAGATGCTAATATTTTAATTAAGGAAAAAATTTATCACCGGGTTCATCAAAAACATCATATCCGACTTCCTAACCTCGAACATATCCGTGATTATCTGAAATTGCATTGGAGTATTGTGGCTCTCAAAAAAGCTAAACTTCGGAATGCTTGTTATTTTTGCTCAACATCGGTGTTTTCTCTTCAAGGTTGGAAATTATTACTATCCTCTATTTTAAATCGAAAACAACCTGCTTCAAAATTAAAACAAATATTCAGGGAAAATAAAGAAGCAGAAGTTTTAGTCAAGAAAAATATTTTAATTGAATAATTCTATGAGACATATTTTTAAAATCGCTCAAACTTTAATAGTGACATACTATGCTTACATGGTAGAATATCGAGCCGAATTATTTTTGTGGGCTTTATCCGGTTCTTTACCATTTATTTTAATGGGAATTTGGATTAAAGCCTCCCAAACAGGTAATATTGAACTGAGTGATATTGAATTTGCTCGATATTTTTTGGCCGCATTTGTTGTTCGACAAGCTAATGTGGTTTGGGTGATTTGGGAATTTGAAAAAGAAGTTATTCAAGGAAAACTTTCCCCGCGATTATTACAACCTATTGATCCAGTTTGGCATCATTTTCTCAGCCATATTGCCGAACGATTTGCCCGTCTTCCCTTTATTATAGGGCTAATTATTTTATTTTTTTCCCTCTATCCTCAATCATTTTGGATACCCAGTTTAGGACAATTTTTATTGTTTTTGTTAACATTAATTCTAGCTTTTATGCTGCGATTTATTATTCAATATACCTTTGCTCTATTTTCCTTCTGGACAGAACGAGCCAGTGCCATTGAACAAATTTGGTATTTACCCTATCTATTTTTATCAGGAATTATTGCACCGTTAGACGTGTTTCCTCCCTTGATTCGGGAAATAACATTATGGACACCCTTTCCCTACCTGGTTTATTTTCCCGCTTCTATTATTGTAGGATTTCCCATTGATATATTTCGCAGTCTATTAACAATGTTCTTTTGGGGAACTATATTTTTTATTGCTAACCGTTGGTTATGGAAACAAGGATTAAAACAATATTCAGGAATGGGAGCCTAGTAGTGAGTCCTTCAGGACTCTCTTAGCCCTAAAGGGCTTACTACAATTTAATTGTTCTTGTATTAAGATCAATAAAGCTATTTTCAATCAATTATTAGGAACATACCAACGATGAGACTCCTTCACACAATGTTACGAGTAGGAAACCTAGACCGATCTCTAAAATTTTACTGCGATATTTTAGGAATGAAACTGCTGCGTCAAAAAGACTATCCAGGGGGTGAATTTACCTTAGCATTTGTGGGGTATGGCGATGAATCCGATCATAGCGTCATTGAGTTAACCTATAACTGGGGTGTCGAACACTATGAAATCGGTACAGGTTATGGTCATATTGCCCTTGGTGTCGATGATATTTACCAGACTTGTGAACAAATTAGAGCCGCAGGTGGTAAAATTACCCGTGAACCTGGCCCCATGAAACACGGAAGCACTGTGATTGCATTTGTTGAAGATCCAGATAGTTATAAAATTGAGTTAATTCAGTTAGGAACTCAAGGATCAAATTCGGACAAAGAAACACCTGTTACTGCGTCTACAGCATCTTCATAAAACCCCATCCTATCCCTCCCCTTCATCATAGGAGGGGAAATCAATAAGATATACTGGTTTTGATCAAATTAAACTTCTCCAGCCTTGAACCCATTAGTCCGAAAACCTTTAGAAGAAATCCTATTATGAAGCCCAAAATTGCGATCGCTTGTCAGGGAGGAGGAAGCCAAACCGCTTTCACGGCGGGTGTCTTTAAAGCTTTATTTGAAAACAAGATTCAGGATTATTTTAATATTGTCAGCTTAAGTGGAACCTCTGGAGGTGCCATCTGTGCATTCCTGATCTGGTATGCCCTGAAAAAAGGGGATGATATTATTTGGAAACGACTGATCGACTTTTGGGAAGATAATACAGCCCAAACTTCTCAAGAAAAGTTTTTCAATGACTTTGCGATTAAAACTTTGGAATGGGTCAGTAAAGGGAAAATTCCTCAGTACAATTTAAGTCCTTATTCCCCCATCGTTAAAGCTTGGTTTTCCTTTTCGACCCAAGGTTTACGGAGTCGATTTACCAATTTTGAGGAATTACTAGGAGCCCATATTGATTTCTCAGAATTAGCGACTTGGGGTATGCAACCTGAACCGCCAATCTTACTGATCGGCGCTTGTAATATCCTCACAGGCCGATTACATAAATTCAACTCCTATCAAGAAGCTATTAAACTCGAACATATCTTGGCTTCTGCTTGCATACCTAACCTTTTCCCTGCCGTTTCTATTGAAGAAATGGCTTATTGGGACGGACTTTTTTCTGATAATCCACCGATTGATTCTTTGATTAAAAGCAATTTTGTCGGAATTGCCAATCTTCCCCAGGAAATTTGGGTAATTAAAATTAATCCCACAACCCGCGATAAAATCCCCACAGCCCCCGATGATATTGCCGATCGCCGTAATGAATTAGAGGGAAATCTCTCTTTATTTCAGAGCCTCGGTGAAATTGAAAATCTCAATAATCTCTTTTTAATGGGAGCATTTAACGAGGAATTTCTCGCCCAAATTGATGTGAAAGAACCGATGAAAATTCCTAAATCTTTTCCTGATGATCCCGACCGGGATTACCATATCCCCATGATTGAAATGTCTGAAGATTTAGCCAAAATATTGAATTATGAAAGTAAATTAGATCGCTCTCCAGAAATGATTAATCGGTTGATTCAAGACGGGGAAAAACAAGGTAAAAAATTTATTGAAACCCGATTAAAACAGATGGGTTTGAAGTAACAATAGGGAGCGAGTTTAATGTTCCAAGTCGGTGAAGTTTCCCGTCGTTTGGGACTTAATCCCCAAACGTTATACTTTTACGAGCGGATTAAATTAATTCCCTCTCCCCAACGCACGGTTGCAGGGTATCGGCTTTATACCCAGGAAGATATAGAGCGGATTGTTTTTATTACTCGCGCTAAATCTTTGGGGTTAAGTTTAGAAGAAATTAAAGATATTTTAGTGTTAAAAGATGGGGGAGAACTCACCTGTCAAGCGGTCTATGACCGACTCAGCCAAAAAATTCAAGATATTCAAGAAAATATCCACAAATTGCAGACCCTCCACGATGAGTTATTGCCATTATTAGAACAATGTCATCGCAATTTTGACCATCCTGATCCGACTCATCAATGTATCGTTCTGGAAAAAGATTGAAAAAATTTCTAAAAACCCTTGACCTTATACTCATGTATAGGGATTATTCTAGGACTTAACCCCCTAACCCTCTATAAAGAAAAGGAGTTAAGTCATGAATACGATCAAGATTGAAGTCTTAGGAACAGGTTGTAAAAAATGTCAGCAGTTAGAAGCCAATACTCAGGAAGCGCTCGCCTCCCTCAATCTCAATGCAGACGTGCTGCATATTACTGACCCCATCGAAATTGCTAAACGTGGGGTAATGTCTACCCCCGCATTAGTCGTGAATGGCAAAGTTGTGAGTAAAGGAAAAGTGCTCACTCCCGCAGAGATTCAACCGCTACTATCAGTTTAAAAATCGAAGGATAAATTATGTTCGATCCCTTTTATCTTTTTGACTGGTTGGCTACCCAGATTGTGACGCAACTGTTGGGTTTATCAATAGAATCTCATCTGGGAGCCAGCTTACATTTTTTCCTCTATGATGTCCCTAAAATATTAACCTTGCTAATAGTAATTAGCTTTATCGTTGGGACATTTCAAAGCTTTTTAGAACCGGAGAAAGTGCGAAAACTTTTAGAAGGTAAACGGACATTAGGGGGGAATATATTGGCGGCTACGGTTGGGATTATTACGCCCTTTTGTTCCTGTTCTGCGGTTCCTTTATTTATTGGATTTTTGGAGGCTGGTGTTCCTCTCGGCGTGACATTTTCCTATCTGATTTCCGCACCCATGGTTAATGAAGTGGCTGTGATTTTGCTGTGGGGATTATTTGGGTTGAAGGTAACACTATTATATATTGGTTTTGGGGTAGGATTAGCGATCGCAGCCGGATATATTATCGGAGAACTCAAATTAGAAAAATGGGTTGAACCTTTTGTTTGGGAACTCCAGAAATCCCGACAAGAATTATATTCAGAGGATCACCTTGAGTCAGAAACCTTAACCTGGAAACAACGCTTTCAACAGGGATGGTTTCAGTCGAGCCAAATTGTCCAATCTGTTTGGGTTTATGTTGTCGTAGGAATTGCGATTGGTGCGATCATTCATGGCTATCTTCCCACGAATTTAATCACTCAAATAGCCGGGGTTAATAATCCCTTCGCGGTTCCCGTTGCTGTGATTTTAGGTGTACCTCTCTATGCCAATATTGCCGGGGTAATGCCAATTACAGAAGCATTGGTTAATAAAGGAATGCCCCTCGGAACAGTCTTAGCATTTACAATGGCTGTAACAGCCCTTTCCTTTCCTGAAATAGTCATTCTCAGAAAGGTTCTTCGTCCTCAACTTTTAGCTGTTTTTATTAGTTTGATGACGCTGGGAATTATCAGTATTGGTTATTTATTCAATGCTCTGTTTGTTTGACACTCCCACCCCTACGCTACGCTAAAGGGGTGGGATTCTCGTATCTAGTCCAGGTAAAACAAAATCACAATAATCGGCATCGCCCAGCAGCCAGACACAACGATGATGGAACACACGGAGGTCATCAACGTCGGTCTGCTTAAAGTTTTTGGGTTAGCTACTATCGGGGCGATCGCTCTATAAGATCAGTGATCACACCGGGGAATTATCTAGGAAAAGCCGCGATCAAGTCTTAGATGATAGTCACATTCACTGCCGAGGGGCCTTTCTGACCCTGTTGGATATCGAATTCCACACGCTGGCCTTCAGCTAGAGTTTTAAAGCCAGTGCTTTGAATCGCCGAGAAATGTACGAAGATATCTTTAGAGCCATCGGCTGGGGTAATGAAACCAAAGCCTTTTGACTCGTTGAACCATTTGATCTGACCGGAAATTTTAGTCATGTTTTAACCTTTGGGAAAACAATATGAACCTCAAACCATTATTCTATAAGAGTTTGATTTGAATTTTTGGATATGTCTATTAGTTTAGCTTACTCAAGGATCAAATTCCCAGAAAGAACAGGCTATTATTGTAGGAGGGTCTTAATTTAAACCAATCCTAACCTTTCTTTTAGTAGAGTTAGGGAAGAAGATCTATAAAAATCAAATCCTTTAAGGGTTTATATTCTTCCTGTAAATAGAAAAGGTTTGACTAATAAAATCATCCGATCCAACTCAGTTTTATTGTGTTTAAGAAGATCATGCCCCCACAATTCATTTGTATTGTTGGCGCAATCTCTTGCTAGAGTTTCTCCGATCCCTTCAAAAGTATTATGGGTGACTCTCCTTAGCCGCTCTGGAGCCGATTAATCCTCATATTTCGATATCCCCAGAAATCAAGGTATTAATTAAGTCCCCTGTAAAAGTTATATCACTGAGCAATCTAATTAAAGTTGGCTCTAAATGGCTTTTGCGATCCAGTAAAAAGGTATTTTCATCCGAAAATTTTCGGATTGCTTCTACATTATGAGAAGTCACTAAAATTTGTCCATTATTGTTAAATGAGCGTCGTAATGATATGATAAAATGCCCAACTTCTGATAAAGAAAGATAGTTATCAGGCTCGTCCCAGAAGCAAAAAAGGGGGCCATAGAATTTATTAGCCGCTAAAACGAAAGCACAAATGAAAAAGCATTTTTCGCCATCAGATAAGTCTTGAAAATCAATGCTCAGATTCGCATTATTGGCTTCAAATCGGACAATCATGCTTTTTGAATCTTTGCCAATTTGTTCATTCAAAAAATCCTGAATGTCAGGAATAACTTCTCGGAGATATTTGTCAACTTGTGTGTAAGCTGCTGGATAGCGACTCAGTAATCCAGAAAACCACTCTCCAAAGTTTGAACCGTCTCGGTTTGGCTCCAAGGTTTCACCGTCGGAATCTCCTGTCATTAGGCTGGGAATGGGAGCTAAAATAATCATTCTAGCCAGCCAAGTTTTGAAAATCCGAAGGGGATCTGTCTCTGATTGCTCTTGAATAATAGGAAGGGCAACTAAATGCCAATCTACTAGAAATTGAGCCTCAGAATTTTGCCCACTGGTGTGAAGGGTTACTTGAGCCTGAGTTCGAGAATAAATTGGCTGTCCTGTAACTAATAGTTGTTCTTCAAAAACTCGAAGTTCTTTAAAATTTTCTGGTAACTCAAAAGCTAAAATATATTGATATAATTTTTCGTGCAGTAATACTTCTATTTCCAAGCGAATTGGCACATCAGAGCGACCACGAGCGAAATCCTTGGGTTTAACTAGATCACGAACTCTATTCGTCCCTCGACCAATAGATTGAAAGATTTGTAATACATCAGAAATTGTTGATTTCCCCACTCCATTTTTACCAATTAATAAAGCCGATGACATATCCTTTAAGCTCAGTTCAAAATTTTCTAAGCATCTAAAGTTATGGATATATAGCCTTTGGATCATTTTAAAATTACTCCACCGGATCTACTAAAGTTTTGAGGCTATGGACGTGATCGCCCTTTCTGCATCGATCCTACATCAATTAACGGATTGCACCCAAATATAGTTAAAATGAGGTCAGTAATTGGGTTGTCGGTCAACAGTCAACAGTCAACAGTCAACAGTCAACAGTCAACAGTTAACAGTCAACCGCCAACATTACCCTTTATTGATAAGCTCAACGATGCAACCAACCGATCCAAGTAAATTTACAGATAAAGCCTGGGAAGCCGTTGTTAAGTCCCAGGATGTAGCGCGTCGTTTTCAAAATCAGAATTTAGAAGTCGAACACCTAATCACCGCCCTGCTTGAACAAAATGGACTCGCCACCAGTCTCCTGAGTCGGGCGGGAGTGGATACGGATATTTTAGGCCAACAGTTAGACGCCTTTACCAAACGTCAACCCAAAGTCGGACGCATTGAACATTTATATTTAGGACAAAGCCTCGACATCCTATTAGATAAGGCGGAAGAATCTCGTCAAGCCCTACAAGATGGATTTATCTCTGTAGAACATTTAATCCTGGCTTTCTCCGAAGATGATCGCATTGGCCGTAAACTCTTAGCCGGAGAACAACCGACCGCCCAACGCCCCGGACGTCCCGGCTATGACCGCCCCGGACGTTCTCCTTCAATTCGTCCGAAATTGGAAGAAGCGATTAAAGCCATTCGGGGAAGTTCTAAAGTTGAAACCCAAAGCCCGGAAACCAGTTATGAAGCGCTAAAAAAATATGGAAAAGATTTAACAGAATTAGCTAAAGCAGGAAAACTAGATCCCGTTATTGGACGAGATGAAGAAGTGCGTCGGGTGGTGAGTTGTTTATCAAGAAGAACTAAAAATAATCCGGTTTTAATTGGTGAACCCGGAGTCGGAAAAACGGCGATCGCAGAAGGTTTAGCTCAACGAATTGTTAACGGCGATGTGCCAGAATCATTAAAAAATCGTCAGTTAATTTCCTTGGATATGGGAAGTTTAATTGCTGGGGCAAAATATCGGGGAGAATTTGAAGAAAGATTGCGATCGGTATTAAGAGAAGTTACCCATTCTGAAGGACAAATTGTATTATTTATTGATGAATTACATACCGTTGTGGGTGCAGGTTCGGGGGGCGGTTCATCGGGAATGGATGCCAGTAATTTATTAAAACCGATGTTAGCACGGGGAGAATTACGTTGTATTGGCGCTTCAACCGTTGATGAATATCGTAAACATATTGAAAAAGATCCGGCCTTAGAACGACGGTTTCAACAAATTTATGTTGATCAACCTTCTCCTGAAGATACTATATCAATTTTAAGAGGATTAAAAGACCGTTATGAGCGCCATCATGGGGTGAAAATTACCGATAGTGCGTTAGTGGCGGCGGCCATGTTATCGAGTCGGTATATTAGCGATCGCTTTTTACCCGATAAAGCCATTGATGTTGTCGATGAAGCGGCAGCCCAATTGAAGATGGAAATTACTTCTAAACCCGTTGAATTAGAACAAATTGATCGGCGGGTGATGCAGTTAGAAATGGAGAAATTATCGATAGAAGGGGAAAGTTTAGGGAATGGAGAAGTTAACCGCCGAAATGATGGGGGGGTTGCTATTCGTTTAGAACGAATTAAAGAAGAAATTGAGACATTAAAAACTAAACAGGAAAAACTAGCTTCCCAATGGCAAGGGGAAAAACAACTGTTAGATAGTATTAATAAACTTAAGGAAGAAGAAGAAGAATTGCGAGTCCAAATTGAACAGGCAGAACGAGCTTATGATCTGAATAAAGCAGCACAATTAAAATATGGTCAATTAGAAATTTTACATCAAGAACGGGAAGCGAAAGAAGCGGAATTAGTCAAGTTACAATCTCAGGGTTCTTCGATGTTGCGGGAGGAGGTCACAGAAGCCGATATCGCCGCCATTATTGCTAAATGGACTGGTATACCTGTTAACCGTTTATTGGAGTCAGAACGGCAGAAATTACTGCGCTTAGAGAGTCATTTACATCAACGGGTAATCGGACAACAGGAAGCGGTGGCGGCCGTTTCTGCGGCAATTAGACGGGCCAGAGCGGGAATGAAAGATCCCGGTCGTCCCATTGGATCTTTCCTGTTTATGGGGCCAACGGGGGTGGGGAAAACCGAGTTAGCGAAGGCGTTAGCGGAGTTTTTATTTGATAGTGAGGAGTCTATTATTCGGATTGATATGTCTGAATATATGGAAAAACACGCCGTTTCTCGGTTAGTGGGGGCGCCTCCGGGGTATGTGGGTTATGACGAAGGCGGTCAACTGTCGGAAGCGGTGCGACGTCATCCCTATTCGGTGATTTTATTTGATGAAGTTGAAAAAGCTCATCCTGATGTGTTTAATATTTTATTACAGGTATTAGATGATGGCAGAATTACGGACTCTCAAGGGAGGGCTGTTGATTTTAGAAATACAGTAATTGTGATGACGAGTAATATTGGGGGGGAACATATTTTAGATGTGGCGGGGGATGAATCTCGTTATGAGGAAATGGTGAAGCGGGTAATGACGGCATTGCGATCGCATTTTCGCCCAGAATTTTTAAATCGGGTGGATGATACGATTCTATTCCATTCCTTAAGTAAAGGGGAACTGCGATATATTGTGGCGATTCAAGTTAAACGGATTCAACGGTTATTATCGGATCAGAAAATATCGATTGAATTATCTCCGGCTACGTTAGACTATTTAGCGGATATTGGTTATGATCCTGTGTATGGGGCTAGACCGTTAAAACGGGCAATTCAGAGGGAATTAGAAAACAATATTGCGAATTTATTGTTAGAGCAAGAATTCATCACGGGAGATACAATTTATGTGGAAAAAGGGGAAGAGAAGTTAGTATTTAATCATCAACCTTTAATCCCCCAGAAGAAAGAAGAACCGTTAGTCATGAATGTTCAACCTATGCGAAAAAAAACAAAAGCTGATCCGTTAGAAATGGATGTTCAACCTGTGATTTTAAGCACGTCTAAAAGTCCAGAGGGGGATGATATTATTACGGTTGAACCTGTCAAAGATGAATAACTGTAGGATGGGCTACGCCCATCTGATCTGCTTTAATTCTGCTCAAACAATAGCAACATTTCCTTTTAAAGATTCGATAGATAGAATTGTGATGGGCGTAGCTCATCCTATTAATCACTTTTCAGGTTTGTAAATCCTATGGTTGATCTCACTGTGGCTATTCCCACCTATAATGGGGCGACCCGTTTACCTGCGGTTTTAGAAAAATTGCGATCGCAAACCGGAACAGAACAGATCGACTGGGAAATTTTTATTATTGATAATAATAGCAACGATAATACCGCAGAACTGGTTAAAAGTTACCTACAAAATTGGTCATATTTTGTACCTTTGAAATATTATTTTGAACCGCAACAGGGGGTTGCTTTTGCCCGAAAACGAGCGGTAAAAGAGTCTCAAGCCCCTCTCATTGCCTTTTTAGATGATGATAATTTACCCGCTTTAGATTGGGTAGAAAAAGCCTGTCAATTTGCTCTAAATCATCCGCAAGCGGGAGCTTATGCTAGTCAAGTAGAGGGAAATTATGAAATCGAACCCCCCGAAAACTTTGAACGAATTTCAGGCTTTTTTGGCATTACAAAACGAGGAGATCAGCCTTATCGTTATGAACCCAAACACAAGTTATTACCTCCGGCTTTAGCGTTAGTGGTTCGTAAACAAGCTTGGTGTGAAAGTATTCCCCAGGAAACGTTTTTAACCGGCCCGGTAGGAAATATTCGGTTAGCGAGTGAAGATATTGAAGCAATGCTTTATATTCAACAAAAGGGATGGGAAATTTGGTATAGTCCGGCTTTAAAAACTTATCATCAAATTCCTGCCTATCGTTTAGAACGGGATTATTTAATCAATGTAGCTCAGAATACAGGGTTAGCGCGGCATCATATTCGGATGTTAAGGTTCAAACCTTGGCAACGGCCATTATTATTTCCCTTGGGGTTAGCCAATGATATTAGAAAAGCGATCGCTTACTATCTGAAACATCGAAAAGAATTAAAAATTGATGTAGTTGCAGCTTGTGAAATGGAATTTTTAAAAAGTAGTGTAATCAGCCCTTTTTATTTGTGGAAAACATCTTATCTGAAAAAATTCGATAGGGGTTTAGAAACCCAAGCCAACATCTAGGATAAAAAATGATAACCGATTTAGGATTAATATATGATCGATTTTACAGTTGTTATTCCCACCTATAATGGTGCAAGTCGTGTTTCCGATGTTTTAGAAAAATTGCGATCGCAAACCGGAACAGAAAATATCAATTGGGAAATTATTGTTGTTGATAATAATAGTAGTGATCAAACGGCTGATCTGGTTCAGAATATGATCGCATCTTGGCAGGAAGTTTTCCCGCTAAAGTATGTTTTTGAAGCAAAACAGGGAATTGCATTTGCCCGACAACGCGGAGTAGAAGAAAGTCAAGGAGAGTTGATTGGTTTTCTGGATGATGATAATTTTCCCGATAAAAATTGGGTGTTAGAAGCATATTTATTTGGTCAAGAACATCCTAAAGCCGGAAGTTATGGGGGACAAATTCATGGCATTTATGAAGTAGAACCTCCTCAAAATTTTAAACGAATTGAACATTTATTATTAGCCATTCGAGAAAGTGGTGATCAGCCGTTTTTATTTTGTCCAGAACAGTTAAAACTTCCTTCTGGTGCTGGTTTAGTTGTACGAAAAAAAGCTTGGTTGGATCATGTTCCTACTAAATTGCTCAATACAGGACGAGGGGGAAATGATTATGAAATTTCCTTAAATTTATATAAGGGAGGTTGGGAAATTTGGTATAACCCTAAAATGCACCTTGATCACTATATTCCTTCTGAGCGTCTCGACAAAAATTATTTATTATCTCTGGCTTCTTTATACGGTTTAAAATCCTGTCAATTTAGAATGTTAATCACGCCTACCTGGAAAAAACCCATGATCTTTTTAAAAGTTATATTGGGGGGGATTAAACGCTCTCTTCAATATAAAATTGATCATAAAAATAATATTAAAATTGATATTGTTGCTGCTTGTGAATTAGAATTTTTTAGAGCGAGTGCTATCAGTCCTTTTTACTTTTTACAAAAAGCTATCTTCAAAAAACATTAATCTTCTCTCTCTATTAAAAAATATTTTTCAATAGGGATAAGGTTCTTTGAGCGATTGACGGGGGAAATATAGCAATAATTAAACTTTTAACAAAAATGACCAGACAAAATCGCCATTGTTGTAAAGCTGCGGAATCATAGCGAATATAATTGCATAAAAATCCGAGGGTAGCACGACCCTTTTCTGGGGATGGATATCCTTGTAAAGCTCGATATATTAAATATTTATAAATTCTAGCTAAACTTTGTTTTTTTAAATGCTGTAAGGTGGGAGGAGCTTGCAAAAAAGCTTTTTCAATCACGGCTACACATTGTTTTTCTTGTCTAATCACTTGAGATGAAATAGAATTAGTAGACATTCGATAAAATACCTGAACCACAGGAACTAATACAAAATGATAACGAGCCGCTAAACGAATATATAAATCTCGATCTTGTCCACCTAATAGAGATTCATCGAATCCTCCAACCTCTGCAAAAGCTTCCCGACGAATTAAAGGATTAGAACCATTTTCTAAAAAATTTTGAATTAATAACTCAGGATAAACATCCCCATTAAAAGTTGGATGTTTACCAGATTGTAAAAAATTTCCTGACTCATCAATATAATCTGTCCAGCTATAAGCTACAGCAGCTTGAGGATGGTTTTGTAAAGCTTGATATTGAGATTCTAATTTATCAGGAGTCCAGAGATCATCCGCATCCAATAAAGCAATATATTCACCCGTAGCAACAGCAAGTCCTCGATTTCGACTGGTGGAAGCACCAGAATTAGGATAGGAAAAAACTTGAATTCGAGGATCATGAATATTAGAAACAATATCTAAAGTAGAATCTGTTGAACCATCATTAATTACAATAATTTCAAAATCTTCAAAGGTTTGATTTAAAATAGAATCAATCGTTTGCTGAATCGTTTTTTCTGCATTATAGGCTGGGATCACTACAGAGATTATCGCCATATTAAAAATAAACTTTCTAGACTAATTTTTAATATAATTATATATCAAAATCATATTAACTAATCAAGGATTATTAGTCGTTATTTGTAAAACTTAATAAAATTTCACTAAAAAACAGACATATCTATGTTAAGTTGACACCATATAGATCAAAATTTAGATTAAAGCATCAAACTTAAGGTATAAATTCTGGCTTTCAAACTCAACTTTTATTTAGATTTTACAAGTTTTCTGATTTTATCCCATCAAAATAATTTCTATTGTAGATCTGAAATTATGAATTCCCAGTACATCCCACCTTCTCCCAAAATTAAAGTTTTAATGCTACCGGATTTTCGTCAGGATAATCCCTATCAATCCTTGCTTTCTCAAGGGTTAGCGCAAGAACAAATTCAGGTTGAGTTTTGGGCTTACTATTTGAATTTTTTTCCGATTTTAAGAGGGGTTTTAAAACATAAACTCGGTTCTGTTGATATTGTTCATCTTCACTGGTTAGAATTTTATATAAAAGCATCTTCAAAAGGAGCTAAATTTTGGGCTTGTGTTAAATTTTTATTGGATATTATTTTAATTCGGATATTAGGCCTTAAAATTGTTTGGACTGTTCATAACCAAACGGCTCATGATGCTCAGTTTCCTGAACTAGAATATTGGACAAGACAGATTTTATCTCGGTTAGTTAATGGGATGATTTTTCATAGTTATTCAAGCTTAAAATTAGTGGCAAAAGATTATAAATTTAATCACAAAAAAGCCATTGTCATTCCTCATGGACATTATCGAGATGTTTATGGTGCTAGTCTGAATTCAATCGAGTCTCGACAACAGTTAGGATTGCCCTTAACCGGTCATATTTATATGAATATTGGTTATCTCAAACCCTATAAAAGAATAGAAAAATTAATTGATATATGGAAAAATAATCACAATTATTTTGCAAATGATAGCTTAGTTATTGTTGGTAAACCCGTTGATAAATCCTACTGTTTAAAATTAAAAGAGTTATCTAAAAATATACCTGGATTGTTTCTAATTCCAGAGTTTGTTCACCCTAATAATATTCCCGTTTTCTTGAGTGCTGCGGATGTGATTGTGTTTCCTTTTGAAAAAATTTTAACATCAGGGAGTTTGATTTTAGCCATGTCCTATAACAAACCCATTATTGCACCCGACCTAGGCGGAATAGCCGAAACCCTGGGTGTCGCTAGTCAACTCCTATACGACCCCCAGGATGAACAAGACTTACTCAAAACATTACAAAAAAGTACCGTTATTGATTTGCAGGCTTTAAGTGTATTAGTTAAACAAGAGTGCGATGCTTTAGATTGGGGATTAATTGCTGAAGAAACAGCAGAATTTTATGAATTTATTTTGAATAAATTTTGAATTAAGGGTTGAATTCGATTCGCAACAGCATCCCAGGAATAGTGAGTTTTAACTAGATTGTAAGCGTTATCAACGCATTGTTGATAAAGGGAAGGATTTGACCAAAGTTGATCAACAGCATCAACCATTCCCTCTACTTCATTTTCAATGAATAAATGTTTTTTATTCTCAATATCGAGTCCTTCAGCACCTTTTGTGGTACTAACAACAGGACGATCGGCGGCGAAAGCTTCTAAGATTTTTAGGCGAGTTCCTCCCCCTTTAAATAGAGGTGTAATCACGATAGTAGCGGCGGCTAAATAGGGTTTAACATCCTCAACTAACCCTGTCCATAAAATTCCGGGTTCTTGTTGTGTTGCATTTTTTAAAGCTGGGGGGGGATTTTTGCCCACAAGAATTAATAAAGTATTAGGATAAAGCTGCTTAATTTCAGGATAAAATTTTTGGGTGAGAAACTCTGCCGCTTCAACATTGGGAGGATAACCAAATGTCCCAATAAAAATCAACGTATGGGGATTAGATTTTCCCTCGAAAGCCGAAATACATTCACCTCGGCGCACAATATCATAGTCAGTCACATTGATTCCATTCGGAACAACATAAGGATTTAAGTTTTTTCCATATCGTTGTTTAAGTTTTTCAGCATCGGATTGACTACAGACCCAAATTTGATCGGCTTTATACGCCATTTTTTTTTCCATAAATTGTAGATGAAACTTTTCTAATTTCATCTTGGTTTTTAGCCTTAATCCCATCATTTGCTGAATTTTCTGCTCAAATAAATCTACTTCTACATTATGTTCATCAAAAATAATCTGACAGGGATAACGCTGAACAATCGGAAGATAACGACATAACCATAAATGCTCAAAAATTACAATTGTGGGTTGCCATTCTTTGAGAATTTGCTTTAAAATATCAACAGCAGGTTGGGTATAAAAAAAATCAATATAAGCATATCTCCAGGGTGTTAACCCAGATAATCGATTTTGTAATCGTTCTTTCAATGGCCGTTTTTGAGCCAAATCGTAGTGATACCAATTTTGTATTCCGGGTAAAGTTTTCTGGGGGGGTTGTCCTTTAAAAATAGAAAAAACAGCCACATTCCCATATTGCCGCATTAGGTTCATATTCTGCCAATTTCGTAGGGGCGCACCCGATCTTGGAGGATAGGGTAAATCTAGGGTAATAAATAACGTCCGTACTGAAGTATTTAGCATTAAGTTTAACCTTCGTTGATGACAATTGACCTAAAGAAATTGTATAATAGAAATTAACCCAAAGCTATCGGTTTAGGTCTTACTTTCCTTGAAACATTCTTACCCGCGATTATTTCTGGTTGGCTGTCCCCGTTCAGGAACAACGCTATTACAAAGTTTATTAGCAGCCCATTCCCAAATTGCATCTTTTCCTGAATCTCATTTTTTTCGTTATTTGTTAAGAAATCGTTCAAGTTGGCGGACAAAATTAAGAATTCCGTCCCCTTTATCTCGAAAACGATTTAACCAATTTTTAGCCGAAACAGGTCATCCCGAATTAGAACGATATTTACCTAAAACAGCCGTGTTTACCTTTCAGTATGTGAAGGGATTTATTCGAGTTTTAGATGAATTAACCCTACAGCAAGGAAAAACTTTATGGCTAGAAAAAACTCCTGGAAATTTATATTATATTAATTATATTGAAAAACGAGTTGCTGGGGCTAAATTTATTCATTTAGTTCGCAATGGAGCCGATGTTGTCAGTTCTCTTTATGATGTTACTCATCAATATCCTAATGACTGGAAAGGGGCTTGGGATTTAGACCGTTGTATTCGACAATGGGTTAAAGATGTTCGTTTGACGACCCAACATTTACATAAACCTAATCATATTTTAGTTCAATATGAACAACTGATCGAAAATCAACCCTTGATTTTAGCTCAACTTTGTGATTTTATTGGCGTAGAATATGAACCCGCAATGCTGCAAGATTATCAAAAAGTGGCTGAAAAACTAACATTAGCTTTTGAATCTTGGAAGGTTTCAGTACAACAGGGAATTTATAATCCCTCTGATCAAAAATTTCATCAACTGTTTAATGAAGAACAAAAACAATATATTCTTCAAGAACTCTCGGAAGCTAATTTAGAATTTAGCAATAAATTATCTAAATATAGCAAGGAACAGGGAACGGGGAACAGGGAACAGAAAGAAAAAGAATTATGAATCTCGTGAATAAAAAAAACATTTTTTCTAATTTTAAAACCTATGGGAAGTATCTCTGGAATCGTCCATTATTACCCGAAAAACGATTTGTTATTTTTGGTCGAGGTCGTTCAGGAAGTACCTTATTAGTCAGTTTATTAAATACCCATAGTCAGATTTACTGTGATGGAGAAATTTTGCATGATTGGGTATCCTTTCCTCGTTTACAGATTAATGTTTGTGCTTCTCGTTGTCAACGTCCTGTTTATGGGTTCAAATTATTGAGCTATCAGATGAGAGATATTCAACCGATTATCAATTCCACTCAATTTTTAACTAATTTATATCAACATGGCTACCAAATTATTTATCTTCGTCGTCGAAATCTCCTGACTCATGCTTTTTCTAATATTAACGCCAGACAACAAAAATTTCATCATCAATCCAGTCAAGGAACAATTCAAAATCATAAAATTTATGTTGATTATCAAACCTTAATAAACTGGATTGAACACAGTGAACAATTAGAACAGTATGAACATAAAATCATTCAAAATTTACCTTGTTTATCCTTAATTTATGAAGATCATTTATTAACTCCAGAGTCACAGCAAAAAACAGCCGATCAAATTTTTAATTGGCTAGACCTTCCCCCAGAATCAGTAACGACTAACTTCGTTAAACTCATGCCTTCTGATTTATCCAAACGCATTGTAAACTATGAGGAATTAGTCACAAAACTGCAACAAACGCGATATGCAAGATTCCTTGAAAACCCGAATTAATGGGACTCCCTAGCCTTAACGTAGGGAAAACCGAATCAAAGCTGTAGGGGGATTACGTTTATTGAGGTTAGGCGATCGCACACAATCATAAACAACAACCATAATTTTATAGATAACCTCACATACCTATGACTGTACTTGAACAGGGAACGATTACCATCCATACCGAGAATATCTTCCCGATTATCAAAAAATCCCTCTACACCGACCATGAAGTCTTCCTGCGGGAACTCGTTTCCAACGCCGTTGACGCCATTGCTAAACTCAATATGGTGTCCCGGTCTGGGGAATACTCCGGGGATATTGGCGAACCCGAAATCACCATCACCGTTGATAAAGACAACAAAACCCTCTCCATCACCGATAATGGCATCGGGATGACCGCCGACGAGGTGAAAAAATACATTAACCAAGTCGCCTTTTCCAGCGCCGAAGAATTCATCGAAAAATATAAAGCCAGCAGCAACGATGCCATTATTGGCCACTTTGGCTTAGGCTTCTACTCCTCCTTCATGGTCGCCCGTCAAGTCGAAATTGATACCCTTTCCTACAAAGAAGGTGCCCAAGCTGTTCACTGGACGTGCGATGGTTCTCCGATATTTCAACTCGAAGACTCTGGCCGTATTCAACGGGGAACAACCATCACCCTAACTTTGATGGATGAGGAAATCGAATATACTGAACCCTCCCGCATCCGTCAATTAATTAAAACCTATTGTGATTTTATGCCCGTCCCGATTAAATTGGACGGCGAAACCATCAACCGCCAAAAAGCACCTTGGCGGGAATCTCCTAATAATTTAACCCAAGAAGATTATTTAGAACTTTATCGCTATCTCTATCCTTTCCAAGAAGAACCCCTGTTATGGGTGCATCTGAATACCGACTATCCTTTTATTGTGAATGGGATTCTCTATTTTCCCAAACTCAAACCCGATGTTGATGTTACCCAAGGGAATATTAAACTGTTCTGTAATCAAGTCTTTGTCAGTGACCACTGCGAAGATATTATCCCCAAATTCTTGATGCCTTTACGGGGGGTTATTGATAGTACCGATATTCCCCTGAATATTTCCCGCAGCGCCCTACAAACCAACCGCACTGTCCGTAAAATTGCCGACTATGTGGCGAAAAAAGTCGCAGACCGTCTCAAAGAATTATATCGGGATAATCGCAAAGAATATATTCGCTGTTGGCAAGATATCGGTACTTTTGTCAAGTTCGGTTCCCTCAACGATGATAAGTTTAAAAAGCAAGTTGAGGATATTCTAATTTACCGGACAACCTACACCCCTGAACCTGTTAATAACGAAGAAAAAGCTGTTGAGGTGCAGGTACAAACGGAAGAAGGAGATGTTTGGCAGGAGGTAGCTTCCCAAACCCCTGAAAATACCGATGAAAAAGGTCGTTATTACAGCACTTTAAGCGAGTATCTCGAACGCAACCAAAAACGCCATGAAAATCGGGTATTTTATTGTACCGATGAAACAACTCAAGCCACCTATATCCAGTTACACACTAGCCAAGGGTTAGAAGTGTTGTTCTTGGATTCCTTTATTGATAGTCATTTTATTAGTTTCCTAGAACGGGAACATACCGAGGTTAAATTCTCGCGGGTCGATGCGGAACTCGATGACAATTTAATTGATCAAGATAACAATAGCGAAATTGTTGATCCTAAAACTAATAAAACCCGCAGTGAACTAATTAAAGACCTGTTTACCGCAGCCTTGAACAAGCCAAAATTAACGATTCGTACTGAATCCTTGAAATCGGAAAATACACCGCCAGCAATGGTATTATTACCCGAATTTATGCGACGGTTACAGGATATGACAGCCTTAATACAGCAACAAAAGGCGGAATTTCCCGAAGAACATATTCTGTTAATTAATACCGCCCATCCGTTGATTCAGAATTTAGTTAATTTGAGTCAAGGAGTAATTATTCAAGAGGGCGGCGAGTCTCCTTCGGCGGAGTTAGCGAATATGATTTGTCATCATGTCTATGATTTAGCGTTAATTGCTCAAAAAGGCTTTGATGCTGAGGGAATGAAGGACTTTGTAGAACGTTCTAACCACGTCTTAACCCGGTTAACCACCCATTAAGATGACAGTAAAAACCCTGATCGCATTTGAGTAATAATCAACAATTAAACCGTAGGGGCGGGTTCCGAGACCCGCTTTAATAATCAGTAATTATCTCCCTAAACCCGCCCTCTATTCTTAGGCGATCGCATTTAAGAGGGGCGGGTTTAGTTAGATTATTGCTCAGAATTGAAGATAATTACAGAACCCGCCCCTACATTTTGTTGTGGAAAAAAATCAACAATTAAACCGTAGGGGCGGGTTCCGAGACGAGCTTTAATGATTAGTAATTATCTCCCTAAACCCGCCCTCTATTCTCAGGCGATCGCATTTTAGAGGGGCGGGTTTAGTTAGATTCTTGATCAGAAATGAAGATAATTACAGAACCCACCCCTACATTTTGTTGTGGAAAAAATGCGATCGCATTTTAGATCCGACTTTGAAAACACCCTGCTGGGGGGTTAGGGGGGATCTAAAACTCAAGGTAAAATCAAAGGACTTTTCAGCCGACGAGTTGATAGGGACGAAAACTCTGTATAATAAAGGTTTGGACTTTTGAGAAAATACTAAACTGGAGTTAACCATGTCTCGGATTTGTCAGTTAACGGGAAAGAAAGCCAACAACGGGATGGCTGTGTCTCACTCCCACCGTCGTACCCACAAGTTACAAGAAGCGAATTTACAGTGGAAACGGATTTGGTGGCCCCAAGGTAAACGCTGGGTTAGATTGAAACTTTCTACAAAAGCAATTAAAACCATTGATAGCAAAGGCTTACAAGCAATGGCGAAGAAAGCCGGAATTGATTTGAATAAATTTTAAATGTGGGCGAATAACAGCCATGATTTTCTTAACCCCCCTACAATATAGGGGGGCTATTTTTTGCCGGATCTTAATTTTTGGCTTCTGCGATCGCTTTTCAGAAAAATTTGGGCATTCTAGGAGTAGAGGAGAGTCCCTAAACTGTATCCCTTACAGTGGGGGGTGTGATAGTAAACACAATAAAGCGGTGATGTGTCACAGCCCAGAACAGGGCTAAAAAGGTTATTTAATAAAAGGGTCAGCATCTCAAGAACGTGTAAAATTGAACTCTAAAAAACCCGTATTTTTACCAGGGCCAGTTTAGGGGGAGGAATGCTACAACTAAAGGTAGGGAGTTTTTTCCTACTTAATAAATTTTTATCAGTTCACAATTTTACTTAAATTGGGTTCGGGGTCAAACGCCTCGACACTCTCAGGCAACTGTTAAATTTTAAATCGATTATTCATTAGCCAGCACAACCATTCAAATAAAAAGGTTAGGTAGGCATCTATGTCACAACGTCACAACAACAAACTCGATCACGGATTTCGCGGATTTCGCGGATTTGTTTTCTTTTATCATCTGATTCTGTCTCTATTGCGTTCGATCCGAATGGTTTTCCAACGGCTCACACGGGAGACGATGCGATCGCTTTTGCGAGTTTGGATGAGGATAAATCGTCATGACCGTTATGGTCGGGCGGGGTTTGTGTTGCCAACGGTGGTGATGGTGATTTTAGTGGTCGTATTACTCAGTATAACGATCATGTTGCGGTCAATGGATCGAGCACAAAATGCTCAGTTTGTCAGGGCGAGTAAAGCAGCGTTACAAGCTGCTACACCCGCAGTTGATCGGGCTAACGCAAAGATTAAAGAGTTATTATTGAATGAAACTGATAAGGATATTTCGGAAGAAGCGTTATATAAAAAGTTAACTTCTTTACAAACTACTAATAACGATAAATATACATTTGGAGATGAACAGGTTCTTCAGGTTAAATTTGACCTTGATAATAACGGTACTATTCAACCTAATGGTAGTGCTACCGTAACCGACCCAGACCAAAAAGGTTTGCTCGTCACTCCAGACGAAGATTTTGACGATAACGAACAAATTAACACTGCCTGGAGATTTCCAGTAGATACTGATAACAATGGTAAATATGACAGTTTCATTTTATATGGAATCTTTTTTAGAAAGGGTAATGCGGATTACAGCACAAAAAGAAGTTATTTAGATGCCAGAGCAGAACCGATAACATTAGGTAAAAGTGATCCCAAATGTGATTTTGCTAAAGGTAAAGGCGGAATTCAAAAACCATTTTTTGTCTATACTGTGACTGTGCCGATCAAAAATTTAGGTACTCTTGATCCGGCTAAATATCAAACTTATAATGGAACACCGAGCTATTCAGCCTTAGAATATCAACAAGACTGGACGCAATATTTTCTCAGTGCTGTAGAGTATGAGAACGACTTGGAACTGGCTCCTGCTCCTGAATTTAACTTTAATGGGGGCTTATCAACACAAGGAAACTTAATCATTTCACCTTCTGCTGATACTCCTCAGCCTTTAAGAATTTATCAAGTTAGTGCTAAAGCTTCCTGTTATTACAATGAAGATTTAGCAAAACTGAAGGTTTCAGGAAATGTTATTAATGGTAATGTTGATAAAACTCTGCGAAAAGATGTTACTATCCACCAAATAAACGGTACTAATGATGTAATAGCGGGCACAATTTCTACTACCAATGAATCCTTAAATGAAGGAGATGCTGGAGTCACGAAAGGATTAACTAATGATGGGGCGTACCGAGAAAGATTAATTGCTTTAGTTAAATGGCAAACCCAAAGTGCTGAAACGCAAGATCCAACCTCTGTTAATGTGGAAGTAAATCGGCGGATGGCAGAAGATCCGAATTTGACCCGTTTAGATGTTCGGGAAGAGGAACTGAATAAATATTTTAAAGCTCGGCTGCGGAAAGTTCCCTTTGCAGAAGTTGGAATTACAGATGATCCCTTAGCAGGTTATGGCTTACCTCCTAACGGAGTAAACCCTTTAGTTGTAGACGCAGGAGATAAGGAAACCCTACGTCCCCCCGATGCCTGGACTCTAATTAGTGACAACGTGACAAAGGTTAAACTCAAACTGAATCAGCTTGAAGCCACAAACCCAACGAATAAGGCAAAAGGCACAGAAACCTATTTAGGGGATCGAGTTTTAGCCGGAAATAACTTACCTTCTCTGATGTTGAATGCTGTTAAAAAATGGGTACCTGCTGAAGAAACGCGCGGTACTACTGATACCTGGAAAGATGATAATAGCCCTCGAACTCGCACCACCCAGAGTAAACAAATTGCATCGGCGGGAGATTTGAAGCGGGATGGCTATTGGGAAAAAACTGCTGCGAAAAAACCTCTTTCAATTTTTGATGGTGTTGGTGGTTTAAGAGTAGTCACAGGTGCAGGAATTTATGATCGAACTAATTCCTTCTTACCTCCTCCTAGCTGGAATGGATCACCAACCTACAACGATCCAGTCACAACAGCCACAGAAACGTTCCCCATTGTTTGGCCAGATACAATGCCCATGTCTCCGGGTGTAGGTTCACAGGTTTATGACAACACGGGCTTATATAATGCCGATGGTTCTCCGAAGACTCCCTTTACTCCATCGTCTGCACTTTGGGTTCCTTTCACTGCTGCAAAATCCCAAGGGGATCTGCGGATGCGGGCAACGGCTGTTTATCATTATGCTAACAATGCGTTTAACCCTCCAACGGACTTAACACAAACACCCATTGCTTGTGTTAGCAGTTACTACGATCCAACTAATGTGTTAACGGCTGCAAATACAGCAGCAGCGATTTCCGGTGAAGATAATGTGCCTAAATCAAATAACGGTAAAGTTTATGGCCCCCCAACCACAGCACGACCAGGAGCCGCAACCTACGATACCACAACGAAACTATTTTCAGGAACAACTCTTTTAGGAGAACTCGCCAAACAAGCTAATTATGTTTTTCCTGATGGTCGTTTTGTGAATGAACCCCTACGGAATGCGTTGAAGAAAGCTGATGCTAACCGAACTTTATCAGAACAATCTGCCGTAGATACCGCTATGTGCGCCCTGGGCATTATGGGAAGTCCCCTGGTTAGTCTGGGAACAGCGCCGACGAGTTTACCCGATAATGCGATTAAGGAAGTCGCTTTTCTGAACGCCAGAGAAATCAAGGCAGTGGATAAAGATGATCCAGCAACAACAGTTGATGAAACCTTCACCCTCAGTAGTCCGTTGGAAGATGATGATCAAGCGGCCAATTTAGACACAAAATATCAACTCCCCTTAGAAGACCGCTTTCCTTTGGAAATTCGGGCGACTCAGATTGATTTAAACCTGTTGCGAACCAATACCATTGCATACTCCGAAACACCCGTATTACAATACCTGGAAACTGGCAACAAGGACTATATGCTGCCCTTTAGTGGCGTTATCTACGCTACACGGGATGATGCTTTACCCGATCGCAGTCATCGTGAGTCTACGACTACGAATGGCGAAATTGACGAAGACCTAGCCAGAGAACTCAGTCCAACGGATTATAAACTCGATCCTACCCGTCGGCCTAATGGTATTTTGCTGGTTAATGGTGAAAAATTGGGACGGAAAACCGACTATGCAACCTCAGAAGAAGTTCGCCGAGAAAAAGGCTTAACCTTAGTTTCTAACTTACCTGTTTATATTCAAGGCAACTTCAATCTCCATACCCAAGGAGAATTTACAGATGATACACCCAATACCACAGACTGGGCGGGTTTTTACGGTCGTACAGGGTTAAATCCTAACTTTGCTTGTCGTAAAGGCGATCCATCCCGTCAACAAGATGGTTTTAAATGTGATACCGGAGATGATTGGCGTCAGGCAAATATTCTAGCGGATGCAGTTACTTTATTATCAAATAATTTCCAATTTGGCTATCGGAATCAAGGAGATTTTGATCTAAGAAATAATGCCGGGAATACGGTTGTTGGTTATGCTGTTCCCATTCCTCAGAAAGAAAAAGACTTAGGTATTGACTTAAATGGAAATGGTCAATTAGAAGATGTTGCAACAACACCAGAGGCGGAAATCACAGCTAAAGGGGCACGAATGCTCAATGGTTTCAATCCCTATAACAACTTTGTTACTAATGGGTTAAGTAGTGGTGCCCTAGGAGCACAAACCGATGCTGACTACATCAAAAATACTACTACACCACCCAATAGTTCCTATTTCAATAACTATGTCACTCCCATTCAGCGACGAGTAAAATTTTCAGAATATGTGATGGAGATGTGTCGGAAGTTACCTGTTTCTACCTGTGGCCCTGATGATTGGATTATTGGGACTACTGCCATGCCGGGACTAAAGGTTAGTGATCCTGATTTAATAGACACATTAGAAGACACTGATCTTTTATCGGGAACAACAGTTTTACCGCCAAAACGAGCCGAGGATCAACGCTATCCACGTCGTGTTGCCTTTCTGCGGGACAATAACGGTAAGTTGACATTAACACCAGACAACAAACCAGTCCCATTAGGAATTGGCACTGGTAATATAGTTCAATGCTACACCTATGGTAATGATAATACTGGCGTTACCCAATGTAAGAAGTTTCCTTCTGAAAAGCCACTTGAAAAAGATAATGCCCTATTGTTCAGAACAACGACGAATACTGACCCTGCTGGCACAACAACAGGTTGGACTTATAGTAAAGATAATCCTCTCTGGTATCAAAACAAAGCCTATGCAGGTACTGAGCGCATTGATCATCCTCGATTAGTGCCTGTATTGCAAATTCAAGCACCGACACAAACTACAGGTTTTTTACCCGCCAGTCCTGGTAATGCCAATACAACTCGATGGTTTCCTTTAGCAACAGATACGACTTATAACTTAGTTGTTGCTGCGGGAGACGTTCCTTCCCGTCCTGGAGATGCCACCGATACCACCAAGGGAGAAACCAACGGAGGTCTGCAAAATATTGTCCGTGTCATCGAAAACTGGCGTGAACCTCAAAGAACAATCACGATTTCAGGATCATTTGTCCAACTCGGACGCAGTGCCTATGCTACAGCACCCTATCAAAGCCTTCTGTTGAATAGCCTACCTAACAAATTTTTTGATCCTGATAACACTAGCAGTAATACCAACAAGTACGCAACGGGTAGTGGTTCTGGTCGAATTCCCTATTTCATTGCTCCTGAAAGAGACTGGGGATATGATGTAGGTCTTTTATCCCAGGTTTACCCCGAACCCGATTTATTTACTAAAAACTTTGGAACCCTCGACGGTGAACCGAATGAATACTTCCGAGAAATTGGTCGAGATGATCCTTGGGTGACGGCTCTATTGTGTGGAATACCCACAGACAAAGGAATACCCACAACCGAAGGAACAGCAAATCGTCCCGCAGGTGTTGACTGTTCAAAATATGGAGGCTAATTAACCCGGAGAATACTATGATTAAACCCCAATCTTTCTATATTGTTCGTCGATCTTCCGAAGCTGGTTACACCATCCTTGAAGGGGTGATGGCGATTGTTGTAGCATCGGTGATGTTGGCATTAGTTGGCCCTGTGATTGCCTTTTCTGTTGGAACTCGTGTACAGGCTAAACGGGTAGAGTTATCGGCGCAAGCGGGAAAAAGCTATATTGATGCCGTTAAGTCGGGTGTTATTGAGGCTCCCACTCCAACAGACACTCTATTACAGGATGTCGCAGTCCCAGCCACAGGAGCCTTAACCTGCATTGCTGGCCAATTATGTACTGATCCTGATCCCACAAGTCTTGATTATCAACTCTATTGTGTTGATTTTGATGGCAGTGGGACTTGTACAACAAACAGTGTTACGGACATGATTGTTCAAGGGGCAGCTTATCATCCCACAGCTACAGATCCAAAATTGGGTTACAGTTTGGGCGTAAGAATTTATAGAGCCAATTCCTTCGCTGCGGGTATCACCCTTAACACACCTATCAAATCTGATAGTCTTGTAACTAATGCTCTTGGCGATCGCACATTACCTTTAGCTCAAATGACCACAGAAGTTTCACCAGAGGGAACATCATTTAATGATCTGAAGAATCGATTGGACACACCATCAGCACCATCAGCACCCTAACAATAGCTTTAGTTATTGTTAGTTGATTTTGCAATTTGATAATTAATTACAACTTTAAAAATAAGGAGCGATTATGCTCAGTTTATTTCAGTTCATACTAAAAGTTAAGCCGAAAAAAAGCAGAATTAAAACCCAAGAAGCCATCAGTGGAATGACGATGATTGAGCTTCTAGTGGGTACTGTTATTGCTTTTCTGATTATTACTCCATTGATGGGCTTTGTTATCGGTCTATTGAATGATGATAGTCGAGAATCTGCTAAAGCTACGACCGAACAGGAACTACAATCAGCGCTTGATTTCATTGCAGAAGATTTAAGTCAAGCTATTTATATTTATGGTAACGACGATCCTGATACTGTTGAGGTAGAGGGAGTGGAGGCTATAAAAACTCAGCTTCCTGCTACCGGAGACCCAATTTTAGTATTTTGGAAACGACAGATCATGAGGGAATCAATTCCCACAGTTTCTACAGCAAAACCTAACGCTTGTACTGCGTCAACCCCATCAACCGAATCTAATTGTAATGATAGTTATGTACTCTCGTTAGTCGCTTACTACTTAACAGATGGTAACGGTGGTGTGTGCAAACCTCCTGAGACAGACCCAACTCCTGACACAAACTGTCAAATTGTTAGATATCAAGTCCATGATGGATTAAAAAATCCTTATGCGGGAAATGTTCTCTATCCCGATGCAGATGTCAAAGACTCCCAGAAAAAGAGAGCCGCATTTAATAGTCTGTTTGATTTTTCCTTTAGTACACCGACTGTTAGCGTGACCACTGGTGCAGAGAAATTTGCGAATGGTGATCCAGCAACACCACCCCTACCTTTAGTGAATTATATTGATGCAACAGTAGCAAGTGCCGCTAATGAATTAGAACTGGGTGCAAACCAATGTCGCCAAGCTTTAGGGATTAAAGATAAAGATAAAACACCCGCAGAAGCTACATTAAAGATTTCTACAATTACAAATAGCTTTTATGCTTGCGTAGACTCAAGAGCCGATAAAAAAGTCGTACAAATTAACCTGCGGGGTAATGCTTTACGGCGAATTCAAGAACAAGATACGGCATATCAACCTCAGAGAAGTTCATATTTTCCGACAGCAAGTGTTACCGTTAGAGGGATTGGCGGCCCAGCACCCACTAATTAAATTAACTCAAAAATAGAGTCCTTTAAATTTTTAAAACTGTTCGGAAAACCATAAAAAAAGGTCAATACTATGTTTAATTCTTTGATCAAAACAATATATTTTTCAAGAACTCCACTGATTAAACAAAATCAGTCAAATAAGGGATTTTCTTTAATTGAGTTACTGGTCGTTATTCTGATGATTGGTATTTTAAGTGCGATCGCAGTTCCGGGTTGGGTGGCTTTTATCAATAACCAGAGTCTACGGGATACCCAAGGAAAAATTTATAGAGCCATGCAAGCCGCCCAAAGTAAAGCCAAAGCAGATAGAACAGCATGGCAAGTTAGTGTCAAAGAAGAAAATAATTCAGATGGTAAGAAAGTGGTACAATGGGCTACTCATACGGCAGGTTCAACACCTTCTGTTTGGGAAGATGGGGCAGAAAGAGTTGAGATTGATCCTAATAAAACAAAGTTATTATTAGATACTAATAATAATAATAACCTGATGATTATATTTAATAATAAAGGTTGTCCTGTTGAAAATTCAACAGAAGAATGTACACAAACTAATTTAGATACACCTGAAGATGATCCTCAACGGCTAACATTATCTCATAAAGATTTAGGTCAAAATAGAAGAAAATGTATTCTTATCGAGGGATTATTAGGTTCTATAAAAACCGCAGAGAATGATCAGTGTAAAGACGGGCCTTAAAAAATTTCTGCGGTGATGAATAGCAGATTTTGCGATCGCATCCCTTAACTCCGTAATCTCACTAATTGATTAACCTTTCAACGTCCAAAATAATAATAAAAAATCCGTAAATTTCACCTAGTCAGAGCCTCTGATTTTTCCGAAACTGGTAGTTAAGTTCGTTCAAAAAACCTAACTATTGCAGTTGAAATCGGGTGCATTTTAATGACTAATCCAGAAAAAGAGACCTGCGATCGCTCATTCCCGTCCTCTAATGGCGGATTTACCCTCCTGGAAAACCTAATCATCGTTTTCATGATTGGAATTCTCAGCGCTATTGGAGTCCCCAGTTGGTTAGCATTTATTAACCATTATCGCCTCACCACCAGCACAGAACAACTGCAATGGGCTTTCAAAATGGCTCAAAGCAACGCCAAACGCGATAAAACTGCATGGCAAGTCAGCATTCAAGAAACCCCAAAAAGCATTAAAATAGCCCTTCATTCCGCCAAGGTTTCTCCTGTTCAACTTCCAGACAGCACTTGGAAAACCTTAGAACCCGGTATTATTATTGATGATAAACAACCCAACCCCAAAGGTAAACTCGAAACCACCCTCCGCAAAATTAACCCCACCACCAACAAAGTTACAACCAAAGATACAGAAGACACAATGTACCGCGCTCTGTTCAACTACAAAGGTTGTCCCGTCTACTTCCCCAACGATGAATGCACCCAAACCAGTTTACAAGCGCTCGGACGGATTGCTTTGTACCATCCCCACCTCGGAAAAACTAGACGCTGTGTAATTATTTCTACGGTTTTGGGCGTGACCCGTATTGGAGAAGAACACACAAAACCCAATGATGATCGGTATTGTTATTAAAATTCACCATATTATTAGTCCGCCCAGGTCAAAATTGCCGTACCCAAATGCGTTAAGGTTGTAATATGCCAAAAAAGATAAGAGAATTAAAACAGATGTTGCAAAAGGCAGGATTTACACTCTTACCTAAGCGGGGGAAAGGAAGTCATTCCTACTGGGTTCATCCCCATATACCAAATCCTATAGTCCTTTCTGGTAAAGATAGTAAAGATGCCAAACCTTATCAAGAAAAAGATGTCATAGCAGCAGTCAAAGAATTAGAACAGCTAGAAGAAGGGAATGAATCATGAAGTATAGCATTTTAATTCAATGGTCTGAGGAAGATAGTTCCTATGTTGCAAGTTTACCTGAATGGGGTAAGTACGCGCGAACACACGGTAAAACCTATGAAGAAGCCCTTGAGAACGCCAAGGAAGTTTTAGAGGATTTGGTGTACGCCTATAATCAAGTCAATAAACCTTTACCAAGTCCACAGATACTACAGTTAGCCTAGAAAATTAAGCGGATCTTTCCTATAACAGCCATGTTATAACTCATGTTTTGAGTGAAACTCTTAATCTCATCAATGGCATCCAGAATATCCTGAAGTCTGTGTTTTAAATTCCTAGATGGCACGAATTACATCCTTAAAAACAGAATCTTGTAGATAAGATTTAACAGAATCAGGGGTTCCTAAATCAACAGAACAGCCTAAAATACTTTCCAAATATCGTTGTAGACGGATAAATGTAAATAAGCCCACAGGCTTGTCAAATTCCACTAACAAATCCACATCACTATCCAGTCTGGCTTCATTTCGGGCAACGGAGCCAAAAATAAATAGAGACTTCACCCCAAAACCCTTTAAAGATTCATGGTAAGTTGTCAAAATTGCGATCGCTTCATCCCGCTTCATATTCTGAATTTTGGCCATTAGCTCAATAACCTGATTCTATCAGCCAACCGTCAACCGCCAACCCAAACCTTAAAATGTTCCAACAGTTGCAGCCCGATACACTGAGAACCTGGTAACTTTTCTCTAGTGTCAAAAATCTCAATCACGAGACACCATCTGTAATCACAAAGGATAAATATGTCAGAAACCGCGATTAACGCTATTATTGCCCGTGAAATCCTAGACTCTCGCGGACGCCCCACCCTCGAAGCCGAAGTCTACCTCGATAACGGCGCCTATGGACACGCTCAGGTTCCCAGTGGAGCATCCACCGGAAGCTTTGAAGCCCATGAACTCCGAGATGGGGATAAAAGCCGTTATGGAGGTAAAGGGGTTCTGACGGCCGTTAAAAACGCTAACGAAATTATCGCCCCAGCCCTCAACGGAGTTAGTGCCCTGGAACAAACCGTCATCGACCAAATTATGCTTGATCTCGATGGCACTCCCAACAAAAGCAACCTGGGAGCCAACGCCATTCTCGGTGTCTCCCTAGCCGTTGCTAAAGCCGCCGCCGAAAGCGTGGGTTTACCCCTCTATCGTTACCTGGGTGGGCCCATTGCCAACCTTCTCCCCGTCCCCTTAATGAACGTGATCAACGGAGGCTCCCACGCTGCCAATAACGTTGATATTCAAGAGTTTATGATCGTTCCTATCGCCGCCCCCACCTTCAAAGAAGCCCTGCGTTGGGGGGCGGAAGTGTTTGCATCCCTGAGTGGTGTCCTAAAAGAAAAAGGACTCCTCGGTGGGGTTGGGGATGAAGGCGGTTTTGCCCCTAATTTGGGTTCAAACCAAGAAGCTCTGGATATTCTAATTCAAGCCATTGAAATGGCGGGCTATAAACCCGGTGAACAGGTCGCCCTCGCCCTCGATGTCGCCTCCAGTGAATTCTACAAAGACGGAACTTACACCTACGACGGTCAACCCCACAGTCCCGCCCAACTGATTGACTACCTGAGTGACCTGATTGGCAAATATCCGATTATTTCGATCGAAGATGGTCTACAGGAAGATGACTGGGATAACTGGAAATCCCTCACCGAGAAAATAGGCAGTAAAGTGCAATTAGTGGGAGATGACTTATTTGTCACGAACCCAACTCGTTTGAGAACAGGAATTGAGCAGAAAATCGGGAATTCTATTCTGGTGAAACTCAATCAAATTGGTTCCCTCTCCGAAACCTTAGAAACCGTTGACCTGGCAACCCGCAATGGTTATACTTCTGTAATTAGTCACCGTTCTGGGGAAACTGAAGACACCACAATTTCAGACCTGGCCGTTGCTACCCGGGCGGGACAAATTAAAACAGGTTCTCTGTGTCGGAGTGAACGCATCGCCAAATATAACCGTTTGTTACGCATTGAAGACGAACTCGGCGCTCAAGCTGTTTATGCTGGAGCCGTTGGTCTAGGCCCCCGGTTCTCGAAATAACTCAAACGTCAATAATAAAACAGTCCAGTTTTGGGCTGTTTTATTCTGATAAAAATCTATTCTTGATGCTCAACATATTTTTTTTACCGAAGATAAAGCTTGATAGCTTTTTTCTGTGGGAGTTCGTGTTGTTAGATACAGTCTGAGGGTGATAAGACCGTTCATAATTTCCTGCAATAGCTAAACCTTGGGAACGTTGGCTTGAGATCGCCTTATGAATCGGAATACCTATGAAACCTCGAATCATCGTTTGTAGCTTAGGTCGCACAGGATATCAGATTTTTAGACTGTTGAAACAACAAGGGGCGATTGTTGTGGGGATGAGTGACCGACCGATTCCCCAAGAAGGGTCTGATGTCGTAGTTGGAAATTTACGATCGGCCTCAACTTTATTAGCAGCCGGAGTGAAAACGGCTCATGCTTTAATTTTAGCAGGAAATGATGAAGCCATCAATTTAGCGATTTTAATGCAGGCGCGAATTTTAAATCCTCAGATTCGGATTATTAATCGTTTATTTAATACTAATTTGGGAACACGGCTGAATCAAACGTTACCCGATCACAGTACGATGAGTGTTTCGGCTTTAGCCGCGCCTGTATTTGCCTTTGCTGCTTTGGGAAATCAAGCGATTGGACAATTAGAATTATTTAATCAAATTTGGCCGATTCATGAAGAATTGATTGATGAAGATCATTCTTGGTTGGGAAAAAGTTTGAGGGAATTATGGGCTGAACCTGATCGAATGTTAATTTATTATTTGCCATTTAAAGATAAAATAGATTTAGTCTCTGGGGTGATGGCAGATCAACAACTACAAGTCGGCGATCGCTTAATTGTTGCCCTTAAACCCCAAACTCGTCAGACTCAAAAAGATCTCAAATATCGAGTGTTTAAATTTAAACGCGGTCTACAAAAATTTAAACACTATGCCAAGTCGGCTCTGATTGTCAGTTTAATTTTATTTTTAACCATATTAGGTGCAGCTTTAACTTATATTGTCGCTGATCCCAGTTATTCTTTTGTGGATTCTCTCTATTTTTCGGTAGGAATGATTACCGGAGCCGGAGGGAATGAACAGGTTGTTGAACATTCTCCTGATGCGATTAAAGTATTTACGGTGATGATGATGTTAATTGGCACTGGAGTTGTGGGAATTAGTTATGCGTTATTAAATGATTTTATTTTAGGCACTCGGTTGAAAGATTATGTGAACGCCACCAGAGTTCCTGAACGCAATCATTATATTATTTGTGGGTTAGGAGAATTGGGGTTAAATATTGCTCAACATTTATATCAACGAGGTTATGAAGTCGTAGTAATTGAACGTGATCCTAACAGCCGATTTATCAGTACCGCCAAAGGCTTAAAAATTCCGGTTTTTGAAGGAGATGCCAGTTTAGCCAATACCTTGAAAAGCGTGAATGTTGAAGCCGCAGAAGCGTTATTAGCGGTTACAAATGATGATACGGGAAATTTAGAAATTGCTTTAAGTGCTAGGGGGTTAGCACCTCGTTTACGAGTGATCACTCGTACCCATGATTCCCATTTCGCGTTAATGGTACAACAGGTTTTTGATTTTGAAGCGGTTTTAAATACGACAGAGATCGCGGCTCCAGCTTTCGCAGCGGCAGCATTAGGAGGACGAATTTTAGGCAGTGGGATCACGGCTGATAGTCTTTGGGTAGCGTTAGGAACCTTGATTACTCCTAACCATCCCTTTTGTGGAAAACGAGTCCAAGAGGTCGCCCGAAAAGCGGATTTTGTTCCTTTATATATTGAAACAGCCTATCAAACGATTCACAGTTGGGAACTGTTGAATTTTCTGCTCCAACCGGGGGATATTTTATATTTAACCATGCCCGCCCATCACATTGAGCAACTATGGCACTCTCTCCCCCCAGAACGAATCTCCTGGGAGGATAATCATGTCCTCAGCCGAGAGTCGAGCGTAGGGCCAGGTAAAAATTAAGGAGTAGAGGATTAGGGACAGTAAACCGTTAGTCGTAAACCGAATCTGACAGATGACGGATGAGGAATGACTAACTGCTCACTGTATAGTCCGTTTTCTCCTTTAGGGTTCACTATTTTGAAATTGTTGTCTACGGTTACGAAGGCGACGACGTTCTTTATGGCGAGCTACCTCTTTCCGCTTGCGTTTTTGTCCGGGGGTTTCAAAATGACGATTTTTTTTCAGATCGGCAAAAATCCCAGCTTGTGAAACTTTTCGCTTAAAGCGGCGTAGAGCGGACTCTAATTGTTCAGTTTCACCGAGAACGACTTGGCTCATTCCATATTCTCCCACTTGAATAATTGATTGGGTTGGACAAGCTGCCCTAATGTCACCGACAGTATCGGGACAGGGTTGAAATTCCCTGTCCGGTCAGAAGAAGACTTCAGAGCAGGTTAATCGGGATTAAAACTGTTTACTGACGACCACCGCGATAGTTAGAATTACCGCCTCCGCCCCAGCCACCCCGGGAGGGTTTGCGCTCCTCGCGGGGACGAGCTTTATTCACTTTGAGAACACGATCCATCCATTCCGCACCATCTAACTCTTGGATAGCTTTGGTTTCTTCAGCATCTGTGTCCATTTCTACAAAACCGAAACCCCGTTTGCGTTGGGTTTCCCGGTCAATAGGAAGTTGAACGTTTTTAACAGTACCATATTCAGCAAAGACTTCTTTGAGATCGTCTTCTGTGACGCTGTAAGATAGATTGCCAACGTAAATAGTCATTACTTACCTCTTAAAATCGAGTGGTGTGCAGAGATTGGAATTCGGAGGTAAGCGAGTAGGACTTACACTTAACAGAAAAATTTTTCCTGATTCCAGCATAAACTGGGCTACCGATACCTAATCCAGTTTATATTATAGCATGATCTTTAACTATTAACGGTCAAGTTAAATTGATCTGTCAACCTCAACAGAATTGTTAATTGATCATTAATTCTACTTCAGGAGGAATCAACTCCAGTCCAAAGACCTGAGCAAAGGTTTCGGCCACCTGGGGACGCACTTGTTCTAAGGTAATACCGGGAATAAATTGGGCTAAACTGCCGACGGGTCGATGGGCAATGCCACAGGGAATAATAGCGTCAAAGCCCCTCAAGTCGGGGCAGACATTCAAGGCAAAACCGTGCATCGTAATCCAACGACTAACTTTAATACCTACGGCTGCCACCTTGATGCCGTTAATCCAAACGCCTGTTAAACCGGGAATGCGCTCTCCGGGGAGTCCATAAATTGCCAAAACTTGAATTAACACTTCCTCTAACTGCCGTAAATACCAATGTAAATCGGGGGTGTAGCGTTTGAGGTTTAAAATCGGATACCCGACTAACTGCCCTGGACAGTGGTAAGTGACTTCCCCACCGCGTTCCACCCGATGCAGTTCAACCGGACTTTGGAGGGGATCAAACTTGAGAAATTGTAGATCAGCCCCTTGTCCCAAGGTATAGACAGGGGGATGTTCCAAGAGCATCAACAGATCATCGAGATCGGGGTTGAGCTTTCGGTCTTGAACCAAGGATTGCTGCCAGTTCCAAGCTAAGGTATAGGGAACTGAACCGAAGTAATAAATTTGACAAGGAAGACCCACGGCCACCGTTAAGAAAAAGATGTAAACATTATAGATAGATTAACCCATTCCTGTTAATATAATAAGTAACAATACTTAAATAGAGACGAAGGAGAAACTAAAAAGGTACAAGAGATCCCCAAAAAGATCAAGAGGTTTTTGACAAAACTTAACCTAAAAAAGTCAAGAATTGTCACAGGATAAAAAGATTTTAAACGGGTGAAGTTTGGTATCGGGTTAGTGTTAAGGTGAGATTATGCCCATATTATGAGCGGGAGGGCGCTTTATGAAGCTTGTTATCCAGGGTAAGAATTTGGAAGTTACGAGTGCAATTCACGAATATGTACATCAGAAGATCACCAAAGCTGTCAGTCATTTTGAACAGTTGACGACAGAGGTTGATGTGCATTTGTCGGTTGCTCGGAACCCTCGGATAAATCCAAAACAAACCGCAGAAGTGACAATTTATGCCAACGGAACTGTGATTCGCGCTCAAGAAAGTAGTGAAAATCTTTACGCCAGCATTGATCTAGTCGCCGACAAAATTGCTCGCCAACTGCGGAAGTATAAAGAAAAACGTCAGGATAAGACTCAAAATCTGCCCAAAGCGGGTGATGTGGTGATTGAGCATCCCGTCGTTGAAGATTTGATCGGAGATCGTGCTCCTGAACTACCCCAAGAGGTGATTCGTACAAAATATTTTGCGATGCCTCTGATAACCATTGATGAGGCGTTAGAACAGCTTCAATTGATTGATCATGATTTCTATATGTTCCGCAATGCCGAGACAGAAGAAATCAATGTCATCTACAAGCGTTCTAATCATCGTGGTTATGGTGTGATTCAACCCCGCCACGGAGAAGCCGGAAGCAACGGTAAATCCGCTCAGGGTAACACGGAGGTTTTGATTTCGCCCAAAGCTGCTCAAGTTTAGGGGGATTGGGGGTTTGAGTGACCACCAAACCCCCGATAATCCATGTAGAGGTCATGTAGAAGTGGTGGAAAGGTTGTTTAGAGGTGAATCTCTATTCTGGTATTTAGATCAATCAACAACATTTTTATTAAATTTAACTGACGAGGGGGTTTGGGGGAGCGATAAGTCCCACACTGAATTTCACGCTCACCAAAAAAAGATCTGGCAGTTAAGAATCTGGTCAGAAACCCTAAATTAGCTAAAGCAATTAGTGATTGTGGTTGGGGAATGTTGGGCACAATGCTCAAGTACAAAGCCGAAAAAGAAGGGAAAACTTATGATGTCAGTCGTCAGAAAAAACTTCTGTTTCTTCTGATGCTATCCCCGTTGATGCTAGAAGCCCACACTTACTCGTAGAGAAGTGTGGGTAGTTCNGTCAGTTCAGCTTTAAAAACTCAACTGGCTATGTTACCCCATCCATTAATTCAACAATTACACCAGGCTGCTACTCAATGTAGCGATGATTTAGTTTTGAAATTAATTGATCAAATTCCGGGAGAATTTCTGGATTTGATTCAAGTCCTTAAAGAATGGGTGCTGAATTTTAGATTTGATTTAATTATTGATTTAACTCATCCAATTCAATCTGTTTCCTCAAGCAATGAATAACGAGCAAAACCCCTTAAATCCCTGTGATATATTAATTATTGATGATTATCCTGATAATCTGCGAGTTTTAACGGCAATTTTAGCTGAACAAGGCTATCGGGTCAGAAAAGCAATTAATGGTAAACTAGCCTTAGCCACCATTGAAACTCAAGTACCGGATTTAATCTTGTTAGATATTCAACTCCCCGATATTAATGGTTATGAACTCTGTCGCCAGATTAAATCAAATCCTCGAACCTATGCTGTACCTATTTTAATGATTAGTGTTCAGGATAAAGCTGAAGATATTGTCAGAGCCTTTACAGAAGGAGCCGTAGATTATATTAAAAAACCTTTCCAACCTGAAGAAGTGATTATTCGAGTTAAAACTCAACTCATGATTAGACACCTTTATAGTCAATTAGAAGATCAAAACCAGACACTTTTTGAAAAAAATAATCAACTTCAATTAGAAGTTGAGCAACGGTTACAAACGGAAGAGGCTTTAAAACAAGCTAATTTTAAATTACAAAAATTAGCATTTATTGACAGCTTAACAGCGTTAGGAAATCGTCGTTATTTTGATGAACAGTTACCTCGAACTTGGCGACAGATGGCTAGAAACAAACAATTTCTGTCCTTAATTATTTGTGATTTAGACTATTTTAAAACCTATAATGATACTTATGGTCATCCTGCGGGAGATCTTTGTCTTAAACAAGTCGCTCATGCGATTCATCGTGCCGTTAAACGTCCTGGGGATTTGGTTTTCCGTTATGGCGGAGAAGAATTTGTGATTATTTTACCTGAAACTCCCCTGGATGGTGCAATACAAGTTGCTAAAAATATACAGCTTGAAGTTGAACAACTTCATCTCCTACACACTCATTTTTCTATCTATCAAAAAATCACCTTAAGTTTTGGAATTTCCTGTCAATCTCCTGCTCCCAATACCTCACCCACCGCTTTAATTATTCAAGCTGATCAAGCACTTTATGATGCTAAAACCCAGGGACGAAATACTTATGCTGTCTATTCCGCTCCCAGTCCTCTCTAATCGCTTAATATTCTAATTGTGAAACCTTTAAAAAAACTTCAATTCAAGTTAGGAATAAACTTCGGCAAAATAGTTTTGCTAGTTTTAATTGGCTGCTTCTATTTGTTGGAATTTTCAGCCTCAGCACAGGAGCAATTTCAACCCTTATTTCAATCTAATATTGCTGCGGTAACTTTAGATGGACGAGCTATTTTTAAAGTCAGTGGAGCCGAAAATTTGACGGCTCAAGAACGAGCAGAAATGATTAGTACCAAATTACAACAGGCGGCAACATCAACACAATCCATAGAAGTTCAAGTTAAACCGATTAATCAACAACCCACCCTTTGGGTGAATAATTCTTATTTGCTCACCGTGACTCAGGAAGATACACAAAATCAAAATATTCCTGAAGATCAAGCTCAAATTTGGCGTTCTGAAATTCAAGAAGCCGTGAATATATCACGAAAAGAACGCAGTATTGATTTTCTGAAAAAAACAGCGATTAAAGCTTTTTTAGTGCTGTCTCTGGGTATTTTATTACATTGGGGATTAGGTCGGTTTTGGCGTTATTATCTCCGTCATTTATTTCGGTTTTTTTTACCCTCCTCTCCTGGATCTAATCAAGCAGATCTGTCTCATAATTTAGAATTATTTTTAACTTTAACATTGGCAGGGATAAGATTAGGCTTATGGACGGCTATAGTTCTTTATATTACGAATCAATTTCCGTTTACCAGAATTTTAAGTTATCGATTAACAGGAACCTTAATTTCCACCTTAACTTCTAAATTAATTACGATTAATAAAGCCTCCTATTCTATTCCCGATTTATTGATTTTAGTAGGTTTAGTTTGGGGATTAATTGTTTTTGCTAAAGTTATAACAGACCTTTTACAATCTCGTGTCTTAAACGCCACCCGAATTAGTCGAGGTGCTCAAGAAGTTGTTTCAGTTATTTTTAGATATGCGTTTATTTCCCTAGGAACAATTGTTTTATTACAAGTTTGGGGTTTAGATTTAAGTTCTTTAACGATTTTAGCCAGTGCGTTAGGAGTGGGAATTGGATTTGGATTTAAAGATATTGCTAAAAATTTTGGCAGTGGTTTAGTCTTATTATTTGAACGTCCGATTCAAGTCGGAGATTTTGTAGAAGTTGGTAATTATATGGGAACTGTAGAACGAGTTGGCGCTCGCAGTACGGTGATTAAAACTTTAGATCAAGTCTCTATTATTGTACCGAATTCTCGTTTTTTAGAATCGGAATTAATTAATTGGCATCATGATAATCCTATTTCTGGTTTACGCTTATCTATTGGGGTTGCTTATGGGTCTAGTGTGGAGATTGTTAAAGAGTTATTATTATCGGCAGCAAAAGCTAATTCTGAAGTTTTATCGATTCCCGCTTCTCAAGTTTTATTTAAAGGGTTTGGGGACAATTCATTAAATTTTGAATTAAGAGTTTGGACAAATAAACCGAGTCGTCAATTTTTAATTAAAAGTGATCTCTATTTTAAAATAGAAGCTCTTTTTAGACAATATAAAATAGAGATTCCCTTTCCTCAACGAGATGTCAATATTCGGGGAAGCGTCCCTTTAGAATTATCTCCTGAATTGCAAAGTGTTATCCAACAAATTGCTCAAAATCAAAATAACGGATACCCCCAAAATTTAGATGCTTCTGGGGGTCAGAATTCTAACCCTTAACCTTGAGGAGGTTGAGGACAAGTTTTCTGATTCCAATCACATTGATAGAGATGTTGTTGTTGCCAACTTAAAGGAATTTCCAGTAAATCTCTTGTCCCGGTCATCCCTTGACCCAGAAACAATAATAAAGCGATACAATTTAAAACCGTATGGGCAATTCTCCAGCGATTAGACTTATAAATATCAGGCACAATGGCTAAGGAAAAAATCATTAATAATGCTGCCGCTACTCCATAATAGTAATGAGAAAATTGCCACTCATAACCCCGTCTAAAAACACCCTCTTGGCATCCTAAAACTACAATCCCCATTCCCGTTAAAGTAGCAAAAATTCCTCGCCACAGGGGTTGATTAGGTTTGGATTTATAGAGTAAAATTAGGGAAGCGATCGTAAATCCAAACATGAACACAATAAAAATAGCTAAAGACATTTTTTCAGGAGATAAAGCCTTAAAAACCCCTTTAAAATAAATCGAATAAGCTAAGGCAATTAAGGTAATTCCTACCACTGAACCCGTTAACCAGCGACCAATTTTTAAATGTTCTTGTCCGACATTCGGCGGAATTTTAACCTTATTCTCTGGATTAGAACGGTGTAGACGGCGTTGACGAGTTTGCCATGCCATATAAACGGAAATCCCAATTAAGGGAAACACAAAAACCACCGCCAATACAGGATGAATTAATGCGATAATATCATTAAATACCATAACTTTCTCCTAAAAATAATGACTGCTGACTATTTGAAGCTTGTTTTCCCTTCTGGCGTTATCTGTTCCCTATTTCCCTATTTTCTGTTATAGAATAGTTATAACTTAATTTTTGCTAAAATCAATCTATTCGTTTTTTGAATGAACGTGATTTCTACCAACGACCATAAAAACCGACAGGAATTAGAGAAAATCGTAGGGGAAGGCAATGTCCAACCTTGGGACGAAATCGAATCCGTGCGACAACAACAGATAATTCAATCCCTGACCCCAGGAACAACAATTCAAGGAATTATTTATCCTCAAACTCAAGAAGAATTGGCTCAGGTTATTGCTTATACTCATCAACAACAATTGAGTGTTTTACCCTGTGGTTTCTGTAGCAAAATTGATTGGGGAGGACTGATTAAAAACGTCGATTTCGCCGTGAGTACCGAACGGATGAATCAACTAATTGAACACGCCGTTGGAGATTTAACAATTACCGTAGAAGCGGGAATGAAATTCTCCCAAATGCAAGCAATTTTAGCCCAGGAAAATCAAGTTGTAGGATTCGATCCCACCTATCCAGAACTAGCAACAATCGGCGGAATTATTGCCACAGGAGACACAAATTTTCTTCGACAACGTTATCGCAGTATCCGCGATCTGATTTTGGGGATTTCCATTGTTCGTTATGATGGAAAAATCGCCAAAGCTGGCGGTCGAGTGGTTAAGAATGTGGCGGGTTATGACTTAATGAAATTATTCACAGGTTCCTATGGAACTTTAGGAATTATTAGTCAAATTACCTTACGAGTTTATCCCCAAGCGGAATTTTCGGGAACTGTAATTCTCACCGGAGAACCGGAAGCAATTGCACAAGCGAATCAAACGTTATTATCCTCGGCATTAACCCCAGTTTCTGTAGATTTAATCTCGACAAATCTATCAAAATTATTAGGATTTGGAGATAAAATTAGTTTAGTTGTTCAGTTTCAAAGTATTCCAGAAAGTGTGCAACAACAGAGTCAACGCTTAATGGAAGTGGGAGAAACATTAGGGTTAAAAGCAATTTATTTTGACTTTGATCAGGCGAATTTATGGCAACAATTAAAACAGCAAATTTGGCAATCTCAATCTAACGCTTCTATTCTTTGTAAAATCGGAGTTACCCCCACTTCTGCGGTCAAAACCTTAATGCAGTGTCAAACCCTCGGCGTTATTCATGCTGGGGTTGGTTTAGGGGTGTTACGGTTTGAAAGCGTTTCTCCAGAAACTTTGTTAAACTTAAGAAATTGGTGTCAATCTCAAGGGGGATTTTTATCGATTTTAAAAGCACCTGTAGAGCTAAAACAACAGTTAGAGGTTTGGGGATATTCAGGAAATGCTTTAAATCTAATGCGTCAAATCAAAAAACAATTTGACCCTCAAAATCAATTGAGTCCTAATCGATTTGTTGGTGGAATTTAATTCATAAATTGTTAAAGGAGAAGGCTGTTAAAATGCAAACATCAGAACCCGTTATTGAATCTCAAACTATTCCCGCAAAACAGAGTAATTTTTTAGGGCAAAATCCCCATTTAAACCCTGCTGAAATTCCGGGTTTTGACTCAACAAATCCCCCCGACCCCAATTTTATTAGCACCTGTGTTCACTGCGGATTTTGTTTATCAACTTGTCCCAGTTATCGGGTTTTAGGAACAGAAATGGACTCTCCCAGGGGACGGATTTATTTAATGGATGCCATTTCTAAAAATGATGCTTCTCTAGGGGAAACAACCGCCCAACATTTTGATAGTTGTTTAGGATGTTTAGCTTGTGTCACAACTTGTCCGTCCGGCGTTAAATATGATCAATTAATTGCCGCTACTCGTCCACAAGTGGAAAGAAATGTACCTCGAAGTTTATCTGACCGTTTAATTCGAGGATTAATTTTTAATTTGTTTCCCTATCCTAAGCGTTTAAGAGCGTTTTTAATTCCGCTTTTTATCTATCAGAAATTAGGAGTGCAAGAAATAGTTAGAAAAACGGGTTTATTACCCAAAATTTCTCCTCGTTTAGCAGCAATGGAATCAATTTTACCTGAAATTACTGCGGATGCGTTTCGAGAGGAGTTTCCGGTAATTATTCCCGCTAAAGGGGAAAAACGTTATCGAGTTGGCATGATTTTAGGCTGTGTACAACGGTTATTTTTTAATCCCGTTAATGAAGCAACGGTGAGAGTTTTAACTGCGAATGGCTGTGAAGTTGTAATTCCGAGAAATCAAGAGTGTTGTGGGGCGTTACCCGAACACCAAGGACAAACTGAACAGTCTTATACGTTAATTAAACAAATGATTGATCGATTTTCAGGGACTCGTTTGGATGCTATTATTATTAATGCGGCGGGCTGTGGTCATACCTTAAAAGAATATGGACACATCTTAAAAGATGATTCTCAATATCGAGAACAAGCTGAAGAATTTGCAGCAAAAGTTAAAGATGTTCAGGAATTTTTAGCAGAAATTGGTTTAAAAACACCTCTATTTCCTTTAACAGAAACTGGAGAATTAACCCTAGTTTATCAAGATGCTTGTCATTTATTACATGGACAAAAAATTAGTTCTCAACCTCGTGAACTTCTGCAACAAATTCCAGGGGTAAAATTACGAGAACCTTTAGATGCTTCTTTATGTTGTGGAAGTGCAGGGGTTTATAATTTATTACAACCGGAAATTGCAGAAGAATTAGGACAGCAAAAAGTCGATAATTTAATCAATACTGGGGCGGAATTAATTGCTTCTGCTAATCCGGGTTGTTCTTTGCAAATTAAAAAACATTTACAATTGCAAGGCAAAAATATTCCTTTAATGCACCCGATGGAATTACTGGATTATTCAATTCGAGGAATTAAAATTAAATAAATTTCTGTGTAGGGGGACGGCGCGCCCATTAGTGTCAACTTAACGCTAAAAGTAGACGATCAAACCCGAATTCTCAATGATCCCCCCTAACCCCCCTTAACAAGGGGGGGACAGGAGATCCAAGTCCCCCTTTTTAAGGGGGATTTAGGGGGATCTGATCTTTTAATCACGGGTTTTCGGCTTAAGTTGACACCCATGGGCGCGCCTCTCCCCTACGATGAATTGGATTTTGAGATATTTATACAACTGATTTAAACTATGAATCGAATTATTTCAGCTTGTTTAGGAATTTTGGGAATAGCAACTCTGATTGATTTTCATCTATTTACAAAGGTTTTAGCCTCTCCTCACTCAATCCCCTCAGTTCCCCATTTTACCCTAACTCAACAACAAAATTCAACCTTTCTTTATCCCTTTATTCAAAATAAAAAATGGGGATATATTAACCAAGCGGGACAAGTTATTATTGAACCTCTATTTGAATCAACTTTGGGATTTTCAGAAGGACTAGCCCCCGTTAAAATTAAATCTAAAAAAGGTTATATTGATTTAAAAGGAAATCTGGTAATTCCGGCTAAGTTTGATGTGGCTTGGGGGTTTTCAGAAGGATTGGCGGCAGTTAAAATCAATGATAAATGGGGATATATTGATCAAACTGGAAAATTTTTGATTCCCCCGCAGTTTAATTTTGCTTGGGGTTTTTCTTCTCAACTCGCTGCGGTACAAAAAGAGCAGAAAATGGGCTATATTAACCCTAAAGGAGAATGGGTTATTACTCCTCAATTTGATAATACTTCAGAATTTAAAGAAGGATTAGCCGCCGTTAATATTAAGGGAAAAGTTGGCTATATTAATCCCACAGGAAAATTAATAATTCCACCTGAATTTGATTTAAGTTGGCGGTTTTCTGAAGGGTTAGCGATGGTTTTAGTTAAAAATAAAATGGGATATATTAATCAAACTGGAAAAATAGTTATTTCACCAGAATTTGATTATGCTTGGGATTTTTCTCAAGGGTTAGCGGTGGCTAGAAAAGGCAAAAAGTGGGGTTATATTGATCAGAAGGGAAATTTTGCGATTCCCTTACAATATGAAGAAACTGCTAATTTTTCTGAAGGGTTAGCAGCCGTTAAAATTAAACAAAAATGGGGATATATTGATCAAAAAGGGTCGATTAAAATCCCGCCTCAGTTTGATAGTGCGAATGAATTTAAACAGGGATTAGCGGCGGTTAGAATTCAAGACCAATGGGGATATGTTAATTCAGCAGGTGCATGGGTTTGGCAACCCACAAAATAAAGTTATTGTAGTCTATGATACCCTGATAAACTTTGATAATAAAGTATTAGTGATGATTCAATGGGTGTGGAGTTATTTCACCAATCAAGGAGGCGCTCGTTTGATTACCAATGAAGGGTTATCGGGAAATAAAATAACATATACTGAGCAAATTTAAGCTAAACTGAACAATACATTCCATGTCCTTGTGTAAACAATATGACATTTAATCCCCAAACTTCACCTTTAGGCAGTCTTCCTATCCATAAAATACGCTCTTGGCTGCCGATTACTCTAATTCTGCTTCTGGCAACAATATTATATCTGTATCAACTGGGAACAGAACCCCTATGGCAAGATGAATATTATAGTGTACGGGATGCTGAAGATTTTAATATTCTCAATCCTGGTGTGCGTCCCCTCTATTTTATCTTGTTACAATTTTGGATGAATTTTGGTAAAAGTGATGCCTGGTTACGGGGGTTATCCGTCATTTTTGGCATTGGTAATGTGTTTCTGACTTATCAAATTGGTCGTCGCACAGCCGGAGAAATTATTGGGATTATCTCCGCTTTTTTACTAACCCTTTCACCCATCTTTATTTTTCATGCTCAAGAAGTTAGAATGTATAGTATGAGTACATTTCTAGCTCTCCTTGGTACGCTAATTTTGATTGAAGCGTTAGAACATTTAAACATCAAGTGGCTAATTTTATGGGCAATAGCCAGGGTATTAACAACATTAACCAGTCCCCTCAATATTCTGATATTATTTCCTGACTTAGTGATTATTGCTTGGAGATATCGAAATCAACGACGGGTGTTATTATCCATTGGAATTTGCCTATTTCTGACCGGACTTTTAATAATTCCTTCCTCCGTGGCGATTCTGAATGTAGCCCCTAAATTTTTTGGAGATTGGGTTGCTGATTTATCCCCGATTAATCTCAAAACTGTGCTTTCAACCCCGGAAGTTTTTACCGTTGATGCCCCCAGTTCTAGAGAATTAAGCAAGGGAATGGCAGTCTTTTTTAAACTCTATAGCATCCTGTTACTGGGTTTAATGACTGTTTCCCTCTATTACATCATCAAACATCGAATTCAACCCTTATTATGGATTGTGGCATGGGCTTTTTTACCCCCCCTTCCTATCCTGTTAATGTCCTACGCTTTTGCTAATATCTGGTTTCCTCGATATCTCTTGTTTGTAGCCCCTTATTTTTTCATCTTGTTAGCAATAGGATTTATCCAAATTTTTTATCGCTGGCGTTATCTTGCAGCCGTCATCGGGATTTACTATTTGATTGCTGTGGGTTGGGGTTTAACCCATTACTATACAACATCAGACCGAGTTAATTGGTCAGCCATTAGCCAAGTGATTACCAGCCAGGAAAAACCTGGGGATGTGATTATTTATTCTCGGACTCCTAGAAATGTTCAAAAACCCAATCCCTTATCTCGTTACTATCAAGGTCAAATACCCATCGAATTGCAAGTTAATGTATGTGCAGAAACCGTTGCCAAAAAACAACCCGTTTCAGACGCAAAAACTGTAAAAATTACACCCCTATCCAATCTATTATCAACTCATTCCCGATTTTGGGTACTTTGTGAAGCGTTTGATGAAAGAGTCTTTAATAACTTTGTTTCTAACCAGTTTAAAACTCAAGAACATCAAACCTTTAAAACGGGCTTTGAACCCTTACAACTCTTTCTATTAGTTCCTAAATCTTCGGAAACGCCCCCAAAAATTACCCCACAGACAGGGAATCCCAACCCTAACAGCCCAGAGAAAATCTAATCTTGCTTTCATCTTTTAATCAAGACGCGCCCAAGGGTTATGGTTTCCTTCACCGAGGGCGTGTCTCTCAGTCAAAAGAGCAGATTTCTATCGAATTCAATTCTATTGATTCCCCCTCGCCAATCAATTGTTTAATTTATTTAAAATTTAAACAATTAACCCACTATGAGTCATAATACTAAGGAGAAATTTGAACAAACTTGTACTCAAATTCACAAAATTTCATGAGTTTCACAATGCTCGATGAGATGATTAATCTTCAAAATTCGATTATTCCTGCTTGTGCGGTCGTTACACCCGATACACCTTTGTTACAGGCTCTGATGGCAATGAACGAGGCCAATAAAAAACAATGTTTACTTTCAGAGTCACCCCATCTGGCTGAAAACTCAGCCGTTTATTCTCAGTCCCCTGGATGTGTGTTGGTGATGGAAAATGAAGCATTAGTTGGGATTTTAACAGAACGGGATACGGTGAAATTAGCGGTTAAAGGGCAAAATCTGTCTCAAACAACGGTTAAACAGATTATGACTAAACCTGTGATTACCTTAAACCGTGAGGAATTTACGGATGTATTTGTGGCTTATAATATGATGCGCCGCTTTCAAATTCGCCACTTACCTATCCTGAATCAACAGAAAAAAGTTTTAGGTTTAGTCACCTTAAGTAGTTTGCGACAAGTTTTAAATCATCATCATTTTTTGAGGTTTCGCCAAGTTTCAGAAGTGATGACTCGTCAAGTAATGACGGTTTATCCCTTTACCCCAGTTCGAGAAGTTGCCCAAATTTTAGCTCAATATAATATTAGTTGTATTGTTGTTGTTGTTGAACAAGAAGGAATGTTATATCCAGTAGGAATTGTCACAGAACGAGATATTTTGCAACTGCAAGCTTTAGAATTAAATTTACAACATCTTACCGCCGAGGCTGTGATGAGTTCTCCTCTATTTTCGATTAAATCAACAGAACCTCTGTCTCTGGCCCAGCAAATTTTACAAAAACATAAAATTCGACGATTAGCCGTCGTGGGTGAACAAGGCGAATTACAGGGAATTATCACGGAAAGTAATTTAGTTCAGGTTTTAGACCCTTTAGAATTATATGGAATTTTAGAAATATTAGAACGAAAAGTTGTTCAATTAGAAGAATGTCGGATTATATTATTAACAAAACAAGATTTAGAATTAGCTAAAGCTTTAAAAAATAATGAATTTAAGCTTTATTATCAACCTCAAGTTGATTTAAAAACCGGGGAAATTGTCGGTGCAGAAGCATTAATTCGCTGGATATCGCCTGATAAGGGAAATATTTCACCTATCGAATTTATTCCGATTGCTGAAAATACAGGTTTGATTGTCCCCTTGGGTCAATGGGTATTAAAAACAGCTTGCACTCAAGCCGTTGACTGGAAATTGGCAGGACTTCCACCGCTTCAAATTGCTGTTAATATTTCGGCTCAACAGCTTGAACATGAGGATTTTGTTGCCGATATTATAGATATTTTAGCACAAACTGGGCTAGATCCTAAACAATTAAAATTAGAATTAACTGAAAGTGTGCTGGTTCGTAATATTAACTTAACGTTAGAAAAATTTAAACAATTACAGGAATTAGGAATTGAAATTGCTATTGATGATTTTGGAACGGGTTATGCTTCCTTAAGTTATATTCAAAATTTCTTGTTTGATATTTTAAAAATTGATCGCTGTTTTATTAAAGATATTACTCAAAATCATAAAAATTCTGCTATCGTTTCTGCTATTATTAGGCTGTCTCGTCAACTGAATTTTAAAGTGATTGCTGAAGGAGTCGAAACCCAATTAGAACGAGATTTTTTAGCTCACCAAGGTTGTGATCTAATTCAAGGCTATTTGATTAGTCCTCCTCTCCCCTTTGAACAATTTTGTGAGTTTTATTCTAATAGGAAATAGGGGCTTAACAGTTAACCGTCAACCGTTTCCTGTTTGTCCTAAATATTGAGTTAAATAAGGAGAAAAAACTTCATAAATCAAGGTTAAAGGTTTGCCATGATGCCAAAATAAATAATGACGTCCCCAAAAGGGCCCTGATTCTCCAAAGGCTAATTCTAATGCTTTGCTATCCCCATAATAAATTCCCTGCACATCCCGATAAAGTTCGGTTCGCAATCGTGCTAAACTCGCCCAGATGGGTAACGACCGATTTTGTAAATATTCATCAACGTGACTGGCTTCCCACCAAGAAGTTGCGTAAGCTAACCGTTGTCCTGATGCGGTTCTTAACCACACTTGACGGCGAACACGGGGGCCAGGAACCGCTAAAATCTGTTCTGGGGCATTATCCGTGCTCATGCCAACGGCTGACATATCAATCACATCGACCTCTGTGGGTTCCCCCGTTAACAGTTGGAGGTGTCGAGTCGGAGAGCCATCCCCTAACATTAAAATTTGCCAAGGGGGAGAGAGTTGACTGTGAGGCAGTCCTTGCTTAACAATAGCTTCATCTCCCTGCCATCGACACCGAAGACGATGCCAAGCAGTCGGTTGAGTAATAGGTTCGAGTCTTCTAATACTGGCAGTCAAGGGTATGCAACAAAACTTTACGTCAGTTGTCTATGATAGCGCAACAGATGTCAGGTATCAGGTTTCAATTATGGGATTATGAACGATAATTTAAAAGAAGTTACAATTTATACCGATGGGGCCTGTAGTGGCAATCCAGGGCCAGGAGGATATGGCGTCGTGTTAATGTTTGGCCCCCATCGCAAAGAATTATCAGGAGGATATCAACTCACCACAAATAATCGCATGGAATTAATGGCGGCAATTATCGGATTAGAAGCCTTAAAGTTTCCTTGTGCTGTTAATTTATATACAGATTCTCGCTATTTAGTCGATGCGATGACTCAAGGATGGGCGAAGAAATGGCAAAAAAATAATTGGAAACGCAATCAAAAAGATCTAGCTAAAAACCCTGATTTGTGGGAAAGATTACTCAATATCTCTGAACAACATCAAGTTCAATTTATTTGGGTTAGAGGTCATGCGGGAGATGAAGAAAATGAATGTTGCGATCGCTTGGCGGTTAACGCTGCACAACAAACTGATTTACTCCCAGATTTAGGATATTCACAATAATCTGCTTCTTAATCATAATTAAGTCTTACTCCAGTCGTGGGACTTGATTTCATTCAGCTATAATATAAGGGAAAACGATCAAACGACCTTAAGAAACAAGGGAAGTCCCTACCCGTCAACCGTCAACCGTCAAGCCACCAGATTATGAACTTTTTAGAAAGTATCAAAATGGCAACTACAACGCTATTAGCAAATAAAATGCGAAGTAGTTTAACCATGTTAGGAATTATTATTGGCAATGCTTCTGTTATTGCGATGATTGGGATTGGAGAAGGTGCTCAGAGATTTGTTAATAATCAAGTCAGTTCTTTGGGGCCAAATGTTTTATTTGTGTTACCTGGAAGTCCTGAATCTCAGCGTCGTCCGGTGTTTCCTCCTCAAAATTTAGTCTTAGAAGATGCCTTCGCGATCGCAGAACAAGTTCCTTCTGTTGAACAAGTTTCTCCTTCTTTGAATGGCAGTGAATTAATTAATTATCGCAGTAATAATGCTTCAGCTTCTATCGTGGGAACAACACCGGAATATTTATCGGTGCGGAATTTTGATATTGCTAAAGGTCGATTTATTACGGATTTAGACTTAAAGCGCAATCAACAAGTTATCGCATTAGGATCGGAATTAGCTCAACAATTATTTGGAACTGAAGACCCCATTGGTAAATCGGTTCGACTGCGGAATATGAGTTTACAAGTGGTGGGGGTAATGCAGCCTAAAGGCTCCAGTTTGGGCAGTAATGAAGATATGAATGCCTTTGTCCCGTTAACAACAATGGCGAATAGAATTGTGGGAAATAGATCTCCCTATGGAACCCAAGTTACGTTTATTTCGATTGCGATTGATAGTCAAGATAATATGGGCGCGGCTCAATTTCAAATTGAAAATTTACTGCGATTAAGACATAAAATTACCGACGAAGATGATTTTACGGTTAGAAACCAAAAAGATTTAATGAATATCTTGGGAAGTATTGCTGGAGCTTTAACGATTTTATTAGCCGCAACCGCCGCCATTTCTCTATTAGTGGGCGGTATTGGAATTATGAATATTATGTTGGTTTCTGTGAGTGAAAGAACGCAAGAAATCGGTTTGAGAAAAGCGATCGGAGCGACCCAATCAGATATTTTAATTCAGTTTATGATTGAATCTGTGATCCTATCCGCAGCCGGGGGTTTGATTGGTACATTAATTGGTGTGGGTGGTATTTTATTAGTGGGTGCTTTAACGCCGCTAGAAGCGGGAGTTTCTACCGTTGCAATTGTAACAGCCGTTAGCATTTCTGGGGCTATTGGATTATTTTTCGGTGTTGTTCCCGCCAAACAAGCAGCCAAACTTGATCCGATTGTGGCTTTAAGAAGTATTTAATGAGAGGTTTGTTAACCCTCAAAAATCAACCGCCAACCCTCAGCACCTAATTATGAAAACATCAATTTCCGCCCAACCCGAAAATCAAGATTTACAACCTAATCCTGTTATTATTCATTTAGAAAATGTCACCAAAGTTTATGGGATGGGTGATATTCAAGTTCAAGCGTTAAAAGGGGTAACATTAACGGTAGAACAAGGAGAATACTGCTCAATTATGGGTGCTTCGGGTTCGGGAAAATCAACGGCGATGAATATTATCGGTTGTTTGGATCGTCCCTCCGCAGGTTCCTATTATTTGGATGGGGTGAATGTGGCGAAAATGTCGGAGAATAATTTAGCCCGAATTCGCAATATTAAATTAGGGTTTGTCTTCCAACAATTCCATCTTTTACCCCAACTCAGCGCTTTAGAAAATGTAATTTTACCGATGATGTATGCAGGAATTTCGGCATCTGAACGTCGAGAACGAGCTAAGGAAGCCTTAATTCGAGTCGGGTTAGAAAATCGATTAAATAATAAACCGAATCAACTTTCAGGAGGTCAACAACAACGGGTAGCGATCGCCCGTGCTATTGTTAATCGTCCGGTCTTATTATTAGCAGATGAACCCACTGGGGCGTTAGATTCGCAAACCACTCAAGAAGTGATGGATATTTTCACAGAATTAAATTCGACTGGTATGACGGTTGTAATGGTAACTCATGAAGCCGATGTTGCTCGTCAAACTCGTCGCATTGTTTGGTTTAAAGATGGGGAAGTCATACATTCCCATCTCACCCCCAATGATTTACACAGTGCTGTTTTTTAATATTAAGTCTCAAATTTGTTATGGGAGTAAAGGCAAAAAACAAGGGATTTTTTGGAGATTTATTTATTTTTGACTTTTGGTTTTTTTCAAAAGTAATCCTAAGCCTAATCCCGTTAAAGCCAATACTGTACTAGGTTCAGGAACAGGCTTGAATTCCTTTTCAATCGTTGCATAAGCAGCATCCGCTATCAATTTGTGACCTGTCGTTGTCGGATGAAAATCATCCCAGAATAAATATTCATTGGGATTACTACATGGAACTGGTGGAACTTTGGGGTCTGTTTGTGCGGGCAAACAGCGATCAGTAACATTTGTCAACCCATATTTAGAAGGTTTTTTGATCACATCTTTGAACACGTTATTAACATCAAATAGGGCTATATTAGAATTAAACAATGATTGATTTAAGTCTTTAATGCCTTTTTTGAGTAAAGCATTATGATCTTCAACCGTCTCTTGTAAATCACCTGGATTACTACTTCCTAAAGGAGTTTTACTTAAATCGGGTAAATTTCCGATTAAGAAATTTCTCGCACCGACACTATATAAATTGTTGATAGCCAAAGATAAATTATCAACAACTTCCGTCGTATTATCACTACCCGCATAGGTATAATCATTTCCTCCAGCCCAAAGAATATACAAACCATTGGGGTCAGCAGTTTGACCTTGTTGTAATAAGGGTTGAATAAATGCACCTACTTGAGTAGTTACACCTGGTAGTCCAGCAAATTTAGGATCAAAGAGATAAAAAATATTCTCTGTTCCTGAAGTTGCACCTCCAAAGGCATAATTAACACCTTCTGTTGAGGGAATTCCACTTGTATAAGGAGTTGGGTTAAGTCCTAAATCATCTGCTAAATAGTCTGTCCAAATATCGCCATTGGAGAAGCGTCCTGGAGCATAGGGTGGTGGCGGAAATAAGCCACCAGACAGATTAAAAATATTACCAGGATCACTCAGACTATCTCCAAAAATATTAACACTGCTAAATGTTGCGGCTTGGGCAGAATTTACCCCTGTAATTGTAAATGCAATGGTTCCTCCAACGGAAACCACGAATAAGCGACTAACAGTAGAAATATTTATCATAGTAGCCTGCACCTTGGATAGCTTGGTTTGATGTTCAACTTCATATTGTATTCGCTGCTTCCTCAGTAATATCACGGGGGTTTTGTAAAGTTTAGGGAGATTTATTGTAAAACTTCGGTAAATATACAGAGAATTGACTGTTGACTGTTGACTGTATTTTTCCCCCTCTCCCCTGCTCCTCTTCTCCCCCTGCTCCCCTTTCCTAATTTTTCCGGGTATAACGATGTTTAACGCCTAGGGGGAAATATTCGGGATCTCCGGTTAATTTTAGGGTAATTTTAGGAGTTTGATATTCAGGAGGAACATAATTAGCAAATTCGCTATTAAGGCGCTTTAATTGAGTTAAAATAGAATCAGCGATCGCTGCTTTTTTCTCCTCCGTTTCTGCAATACCTGGAGCTAATTCTACAACCACCGATAGAAATCGATTTTGATCTGTATCCTCAATCACAGACATCACAAATTTACCCGTTACCCAATCTTTAATTAAAGGTTGCTCTAAACCGACTGTGACATTTTCAGGATAAATATTAGCCCCAAAATAAGAGATAATAAATTGCGATCGCCCAAATACAAACACAAACGGTAACTGATGAATTCCCCGATTTCCGGTTTTTTGTAATTCTGAAATCGGGTCAAAATCCCATTGTTTTAAAAAATCCAACATCTGCTGAAATTCAATAATTCCTCCTTGATCAGCAATATAATAGCGAATTAACGGAATCCCATTATCACCCGAAAATAATAACGTTCCCGTTGTAGAATCTTCCTCATTTTCCATTTCAAAAAATCGACTGTTGGGGTCATATTGAACTAAAGTCGGTAATCGAGATTCCCCAAATAATTGTTTAGCAATATCTGGATGTTCAGCTAAAAACCGACGAATACAAATACTCAAAGGCGTTTCATTGCCTAAAACTCCCGCATCTGCTGTTCCATATAAGCTTGCTGAATCATAATTTAGTTGAGTTGATCCGACCCTTTCCCCGACTAAACTGCGCCATTCTTCACTAAATACCTCTCCCGCAAACACCAATTTAACTTGATATTTTTGCCATTCCATGCCTTCAGCAATTCCCGTATCAATAACATCCTTAATAAACGGAGGATAGCCTAATAAAACCACCTGTTCAAACTGTTCTCCTAACTCTCGAATCACGCGAAAGATTTCCGGTTTTTGATTTCCAGGAGTAATCACAGTAATTGGATATCCTTTCGTTGCTAAATGACGACAACAAGCCGTTGTATACATTCCGCCAACCCAAGTTCCCAAGGTAAAACAAATAACCGCTAAAGTTCGACGTTGATCCGCTTGAAAGCTATCATAAAAAATCTGTTCAAAACGAGTTGCAATTTGCAATTCATCACTAATAAAACGGGGCCAAAATGTCGGTTTTCCGGTGGAACCTGAAGAAACCGCAATTAAATCACAGGTTTCTAATTGACCGTGACGACACAATTGGGATAGAGAATATTGACGTAAATAATTCTCTTTAGTAATTAAAGGAAGGGTTTGGAAATCTTCGAGGGTTTGAATATCATGAATAGACCGATCATTTGCTGCTAAAAACTGTTGATAGGCGGGAACCGTTGTGACAATCTCTTGAAATAATTGTAAAACAGAAGTAACTCCTCTATCTGTAGAGGGTTGCAATAAATCCGATAAGGGTGTAGATAAAAAACCGTTTAACGCTGAAATTGCGCGTTGGCGTTGTTCGTCTCTGAGTTGACCCATGTTACTGTCCCAATAAATTGCTACTCTCAATTTAGATAGATCTGAGCCGTTCAGCATTACTTTTTTACCCTAACACCGAATGAATCAATTAATTTACCCCGGTATTGTTCTAAGAAACCATTACACCATTGTCCGTGAGTTAGGACATGGGGGTTTTGGACGCACTTATTTAGCTCAAGACCAACATCGGTTTGAGGAACTTTGCGTTTTAAAAGAATTTGCTCCCCAGCTACAAGGGAGTTTCGCCTTAAAAAAATCCCAGGAATTATTTGAACGGGAAGCGCAAATTCTTTATCAATTAAAACATTCTCAAATTCCTCGATTTCGAGAGTTATTTCGAGAAACAATTGATAATAAAGGCTATTTATTTTTTGTACAAGATTATGTTGAGGGTTTAAATTATCGCAGTTTACTGAATCAACGCTTGCGTCAAGGGGTGCAATTTTCAGAAGCAGAAATAATTCAATTATTATTCCAACTTTTACCCGTTTTGGACTATATACACCGCTATGGAGTCATTCATCGGGATATTTCCCCTGAGAATATTATTCAACGTCAATCGGATGGTTTACCTATATTAATTGATTTTGGAGGGGTGAAATTAATTCAAGCGAAAGTCGAATCCGAATTAGCAGCACAACAAGGTCAAAATCCGACCCCCACTTGTTTAGGAAAAGTCGGGTATGCTCCCGATGAACAAATGCGTTTAGGAAGGGTTTATCCTAACAGTGATTTATATGGATTAGCAGCAACAATATTAGTTTTATTAACCGGAAAAGAACCCCAACAATTAATTGATCCGCAAACGTTAATTTGGAATTGGAGAAAATACACGAATTTGAGCCCAGCGTTCGGAGAAATTTTAGATAAAATGTTAGCCTATCGTCAAAGCGATCGCTTTCCTTCCGCACCGGATATTCTCACCGCACTCTCAGCACTGAATTCTCCCCTAATTCAGCCTCCCCCTGAACAATCTATCCCCGTTACTCAACCAGGAGTTACTTTAACCCAAAACCAGAGTTTATCACCGCCAAATATTCCCACTCAGGGAGGGAAATCTTTTGGGATTCCAGCGACTTTATTCGTGTTTATTTCTGTCTTAATCATCGGAGGTTTGGGATGGTTAGGAGGACGTTATTGGTTAAATAATTATGCGAATCAAGATTTAAACCAAATCCCTCGAACGGAACAAAAACGACAAGAAGCATTACGAGAACAACGGCGTTTATTAGGAATTGATTTTGGCTTTTTTGCAGCGTTAGTTAATGAAGAATTTTATACTCGTTATCCCGAACAACGGGGACGAACTTTAACCGATGCACCCTCGGATGCAATTTGGCGAGAACGATGGAATAAAATTGCCGATAAATTGTTGCAACGTCTGGGTCAATTGAGTGAGCAATCTCGGATAAAATTAGGAACATATCGCCTTGATGATCTCGATCAGTGGAAAGCAACAGTTAATCAGTTATCGTTAAGTAGTCAATCCTTATATGATTTAGCAGATGCCAAATTTTTCTATTTATTTCCAGAACAATCGAGAACTGCTAATTTATTGGGATTACCAATGGGACAAGTTTGGCAAGCTTTTACAGATGATGTGGTCAGAAATTTAGAAGCGGGATTAGATTGGGAACGGGTAGAATTTGCCTCGAAAAAAACTCGAAAAACCTTGAAAGAAACCTTGAAACCAGGAGGCGGAAAAGCCTATATTGCTCGCTTTAATAAAAATCAAATTTTGCAGGTACGTCTAAAGTCTTCAGAAGCTTCTACTTTACTTTCAATTTATACCCCAGGTACAACACAAAAAGCACAATCTTTATTAGAAGATTCCTCTAAGAGGCTTTGGTCAGGTCGCTTACCGGATTCGGGTGATTATGAATTTGTGGTGGTGTCTGAGTCTTCTAAACCTATTAACTACGAGTTAACTTTAGAAACTCGTTAACGGATTTCCTATTGTTTGTAGGGGTATTCAAACGGACTAAAAATTTATCCGATTTCTGTCAAAATTCAAGGGTTCTAAATTTTAAGGTTAAAATTGTGAACACCAGACTCTAAAGGATATTAAACTCTATGAACAAAATAAAAGTTGGGATTTTATATTCATTAAGTGGAACAATGGCAATGAGTGCAACGCCGTTGTTAGAAGCAACCTTAATGGCGATCGCAGAAATTAATGCTCAGGGAGGGATTTTAGGACATGAAATTGAAGCTGTAATTGAAGATGGAGCCTCGGATATTTTCGTATTTGAAAATAAAGCCAGAAAGTTACTAGAAATTGATCAAGTCGCAACAGTATTTGGGTGTTGGACATCGACTTCTCGCAAAGCAGTTAAACCCTTAATGGAAGAATTTAATGTTTTACTTTGGTATCCGGTTCAATATGAAGGATTAGAATGTTCTCCTAATATTTTTTATACGGGTTCCTGTTTAAATCAACAAATTCAACCTGCGGTGAGTTGGTCACTCAAAAACTTAGGAAAACGATTTTATTTATTGGGTTCAGATTATGTGTTTCCTCGCACAGCGCATAAATTAATTAAATCTCTCCTCAAACAAGAAGGGGGAACCGTCATCGGAGAACAGTATTTTGCTTTGGGAAATCGAAAATTTTCCGATATTATTGATGAAATTAAACAGTTAAAACCCAATGTTATTTTTAATACTTTAAATGGAGATAGTAATTTTGATTTTTATCAGGCTTATTATGAGGCTGGAATTCAACCGTCTGAACTTCCAATTATGGCGGTAAGTATTTCAGAATCAGAAGTCCACAATATGGTTCAAGCGGGTGTGGGTCACTATGCCTGCTGGAGCTATTTTCAAAGTTTAAATACTCCCCATAATCAAGAATTTGTGAATAATTTTAAAGCCTTACATGGCATAGAAAGAGTAACTTCTGACCCAATTGAAGCCTCTTATTTTCAAGTTTATTTGTGGAAACAATCGGTAGAAACTGCAAACAGTTTTGAAACCGATGCGGTCAGAAAAGCCGCTTATCATCAAACTTTTCCTGCACCCGGAGGAGTCGTTAAAATCGAAGCTAATCATCATTTATGGAAAAACTGTTATATTGGTCAAATTACTAAAAATGGACAGTTTGAGATTGTTTGGAAAAGTCCGAGTTTAATTAAACCCTTACCTTGGCTAGGAGTAGAAGAGTTAAAAAACTTTCCTCAAGCCGATCTGGTTATTGATATGTTAGCAGAAGTATCCCAAGGCATTCAACATAGTTGTTTATTAGAAGCGAATAGCCGACGGTTAGAATTAACAATGAAACAATTAAAAACTGAAATTGAAGAACGCCAACGCATTGAAATTACCTTAAAAGAGGTGAATCTGGAATTAAAATATATGGCAATTACAGATAGTTTAACTAAACTTGCGAATCGATATTGGTTTAATGAATGTCTGAAATCTTTATGGAATCAACATCTGGTTAATCAAACATCTTTAGCCTTAATTTTATGCGATATTGATTACTTTAAAAACTATAATGATACCTACGGCCATCAAAAGGGAGATGACTGTTTACAAGAGGTGGCTCAAGCCATTAAAAAAGCCGTCAGAAATGGGTTTGATATTGTGGCTCGTTATGGAGGAGAAGAATTTGCTGTGATTTTACCCCAGACTGCTTTATTTGATGCTTCCCAAGTCGCAACTCGGATTAATATAGAAGTTCAACAACTTCAAATTCCGCATTTAACCTCTTTAGCCGAGCCGTATGTTACCGTTAGTTTAGGGGTTTCTAGTCAGATTCCTACGTTAATTTCTTCCCCTGAATTGTTGATTTCTGAGTCTGATAAAGCCCTTTATAAAGCCAAAAATAACGGCAAAAATCAATGGTGTTTACATTATACTAGCGAACAGGGAACAGGAGGAAAAAGAGAAACACAAGTCTAAAGTCTAGGTTTGCTGTATTAATCTTTGTCAAACCTCCTGTGAGCGCGACTGCTATAACTAATAACTGATCTAATTTTATATTAAATTAAGCCGAGCACCGTTCTAATAGCAAATTTTGTTCTGATCGAATCGAATTCATCCAACTCGGAATAAATGTTTTTAACCATTTTTTCACGGGAGTTCCATACAAACGGTGTTTATGAAATTGTTCCGTTATAGATTGGCTTCCGGGTAAAGTTAATTGTTCGATTCCAGATTCACTCCAGCGTTGGATTAATTCTCCAGTTATTTCGGGGTGAAACTGAAGACCATAAGCTGTTTTTCCATAGCGAAAAGCTTGGTTAGGAAAGGTTTTTCCCCTTGCTAATAAGACTGCGCCAGAAGGTAATTCAAACCCTTCTTGATGCCATTGATAAACGTATTCAAGGGAGTTAAAATAATCTTGTCCTTCTAGGGTTGGGGTAATGGGAAAATAGCCAATTTCTCGAATTTCTTGAGGATGAACAGAGACTTTAGCACCTAAAACTTTTGCTAAGAGTTGAGCACCTAAACAAATCCCTAAATAAGGCTTTTTTGACTCTAAAACTAGAGGAATCCAGTTAAGTTCAGTACGGATATAAGGTAAAGTATTCTCATCATTGGCACTCATGGGCCCCCCAAAAACAATCACCGCTTCATGTTTGTCTAAATGATGGGGTAAAGCATCACCCTGACTGGGAAGGCGAATATCCAGTTTATAACCATAAGAGGTTAGAATTTGTCCCACTCGTCCTGTTTGGGAGGTGGGTTGATGAATAATAACCAGAATATTTTTCATAGGGGCTTAAAGGGTTTTTATTGCTATCAATTACAAAGACGTAATTGGACATTTCTGTCACTCCTATTTCTAGGGTAAAGTTAGCTGAGTGCTTCGCACACGCTGCGCGAACGACAATGTTAGTGGTCGGTACTTTCTCAAAAGCACTTCCTTAACCCATTTAAAGATGTTTAACTTTTGAGTTTTAGAGCTACAGACTAGCTTCGCATCCGTAGGTAAGACTTTTAACGCTTGCCACTAACGGAGTACATGATTGGTACACAGTCTGGTCAACTTGGGCTTGATTTCAAGCCCCCGTTAAAATCGGTACCCCGATTTAACGGCGGGTTGTTG
>NZ_LR734887.1 GCF_900010725.2 Planktothrix serta PCC 8927
TCTTTGGAATCTCGACGTTCATTACGTCGTTCCCGAAGAAACCGTAAAACTCGCTATCGTCAGGCACGGTTTTTGAATCGTACCCGAAAAAAAGGTGGGTCAGCACCCAGTCTTCAACATCGAGTAGAAACAACTCTAACTTGGGTGAACAAATTAATTAAGCTTGCACCCATTGGTTCAATTGTTCAAGAGTTAGTCAGATTTGACTTACAACAACTTGAAAATCCTGAAATCTCTGGAATTGAGTACCAACAAGGAGAGCTACAGGGATACGAAGTTCGGCAATATTTACTGGAAAAATGGAGTAGAAAATGTGCCTACTGTGGGGTTGAAAACGTACCCTTAGAAGTAGAACATATTCACCCCAAATCCCAAGGCGGAACTGACCGAATTTCCAATCTTACTGTTGCTTGTCATGACTGTAATCAAAAGAAAGGAAGTCAAGATATTCAAGATTTCCTATCAGGTAAACCTGACTTACTACATCGGATTTTGAGACAAGCTAAACAACCCTTAAAAGATGCTGCAGTCGTAAATTCAACTCTATTGTCCCACTATTTAATCGATTAAAAGAAACAGGTTTATCTGTTTCAACTAGCTCCGGTGGTTTAACTAAATTCAATCGCACTCGATTAAATCTACCTAAAACCCATTGGCTAGATGCAGCTTGTGTTGGGAAAGTTGAAACTTTAAAGGTGTTAACCAATAAACCTTTATTGATTCAGGCAACAGGACGTGGTACTCGTCAAATGTGTGGTACAGATCAATACGGATTTCCAACGAGACATCGCTCACGAATGCAGATTCATAAAGGCTTTCAGACGGGCGATATTGTTAAAGCTGTTGTTACCAAAGGCAAGAAAATAGGCTTTTATTTGGGTCGAGTTCTCTGCCGTGCATCTGGTAGTTTTGATATTGTTACTCAGAATGGAAGANATGATTACAGATTTTAATGGAGATGAAGATAAGTTACTATTAGCAGGAACTCCAGACTTGTATGCGATTGATAGTTCCCCTGCAAATGTCCCTGAAGGGGTTGCTATTTTCAAGATTAATACAACAAATAACTCAAAACAATTATTAGCAATTGTTCAAGGGGATATAGCATCGACATTTGATAGTAATCAATATGTCTTTATTTAATTCTTTTTAGAACTTGAAACCACCCCTTGCGACCAATAAAATCTTTAATCAAATCCTAGGGGTGGATTCTCCAAACAAACAGAAATTATTCCAGAAGCTATCCCAACAATAAACTGGGAAAAATTGTAAACAAATGTAAACTATTTTAAAGAAACTCCCCGGTTTGTAAATAAATTATTAAAGATTTCATAAAATCCTCTAAAAATTCTCTAAGTTTGTCCTTAAATTAATTATAGAACTATTACAATACAAATACTCACGGGATCACGGTGTTTGTTGATTTTGTACTGACATCTCACCGGATTTTAAGGGAGCATCAAAGTTTTTGTCCGGCGTTAAAAACAATGAAATCTTTATGAAAAAAATAACAGAAACAAAAACTAATTTACCGACTAGAAATATACTTTCTTTCCTGAGTTCAATTGATGGTGTATTAGAAAATTGGGGTTATAAACGAATTGGCATCCCTTGGGAACAAGTGGAATATAATCCCCGATTTCATCAACCCGATGTTAAGGATATTCAACCCGGAGAAACGGTTTATGTTCGCTTTGTTGGATATCGAGATGGGGATAGAATTTGTTGTCCAGCAAAAGTTAGTCGAAAATTACCCAACCCATTAAAATAATATGAAATCCTTAAATTAGTGCTACAGATGGCAAGGGAACAGGGAACAGGGAACAGGGAACAGGGGGAAAAGAAAATAGGGAANACACCAGGAAAGCTTTATAAACTTTTCGGTGATTTTTGAGGAGTTCGCGGTTTTGTTGTTCGCTTGTTTTCCTCTCACAATTTACTAATATACTCGCTTTTTCTGGGAATGTCAACCCCTGTTCCAAAAAAACTTTTTGTTCCTCTCATCCGGCTTGCTGAGGGGGTTTGGGGATTTAAGGGGGTCAAAGAGTCGTTCAAATATAGTGCTATGCACTCTTAGAACAGGGAATAGGGAATAGGGAATAGGGAATGTCTGGATAGAGATTTTTAATTAAATCAATGCCATTAACGAGAAAGAAAAGCACTTAAACTATTACCTGAATTATCATCAAAAATCGCACCTCTACTAATGAGATCATCCTTAACTTCTGCTGAAATCCCTAGGATATATCTAAATTGAGTTTTTTTCACTACGACTTGACTGAGGTTAGCTAGGCTTAAATTAGTCAAACTCAAATTAGCAAAACTCAAATTAGCAAAACTCAAATTAGCTTGAAATAGGTTAGCTTTCGTTAAAACTGCTCGGCTTAAATTGCTTTCTATCAGATTAGTTTTAGTTAGGTTAGATTGGGTTAAATTTGCTCCCATTAAGTTAGCTTGGTTCAAGTTTGCTTTACTTAAATAGACTTGATTGAGGTCGGCTCCTAGGAGATTAGTATTGCCTAAATAAGCCCCACTGAGATAAGCTTTCGTTAAGTCCGTTCCACTAAGATTTGTATGACTGAGGTAGGCTTCACTCAAGTCCGCTTCTCTAAGATTTGCTCCCCTTAAATTAGTCCCTACTAGATTAGAATAACTGAGGTTAGCTTCTCTTAAATCGGCATTTTCTAGGTTCGCTCCCATTAAGTTAACACCGCTCAAATTAGCTTGACTTAAGTTAGCTTGACTCAGGTTAGCTTCAGTGAGGTTAACGCGGCTTAGGTTGGCTTGACTGAGGTTAGCTTCTCTTAAGTCAGCTTTTGTTAAATCAATCCCCTGCAAATCAGCCCCAATTAAATCCTTTTTGGGGTCAATTCCGATCAGTTTTGCTAATTCTAATAAATTATCAGTATTGGCATTAACAAGGGTTTTAATATAGCTTTTGACTTGCTCTCTTAACTCTTTATCATTCATTGTAAAATCTCCACTTCACTTGAATAAGGTTTAATTTTAGTGAGGATTCAATGGGCTGTTGATCCTGGTAATCATACCCAAAAAAATCAGGAGTTAGAAGATAGGAAAGAGAAGCGATGTTAAGTCTCAGCCTGAAATTCCAAGCTGTTCTATGAGAGTATTGAGATTGTATGTCCAGTTGATCCTTAGTCGTTTTGTTTATGTTCGTATTATTTTCAATATAACATTATTTTCACTCATATATGGGACAGTCAGCTTTGAATATTAAATGATATGAAATCTAATTATAGTTGCTACAGATGGGAAGGGAACAGGGAACAGGGAACAGGGAACAGGGAACAGGGAACAGGGAATAGGGAACAGGGAACAGGAGGGAAAATTGTTAATTTGAGAAAATCCTAATTTGGAAAACTGAATACCGCCTGTCTTAATTGTCCTTGATGCTGATCTAATAATTCTTGACCCGATACCGCATCTAATCCTGTCCACTGCATTAATAACGCTAACTTGACCGATTTTCCACTTTTTTCTAATAAAATTTCGGCAGCTTCTCGATTAATTTCGGTCAAATCCATTAATATTCTTAAGGCTCGATCCTGTAATTTTTTATTCGTCACCGCCACATCAATCATGCGATTTCCATAAACCTTTCCTAACTTCACCATCACACTTGTTGAGAGAATATTTAACGCCATTTTCGTCACTGTTCCGGCTTTTAATCGAGTCGAACCTGCTAATATTTCTGGCCCCACTAATAAGCGAATATCCACATCCGCTTCAAATTCCACCTGTTCTACCGGAACACAGGCAATAAACACCGTTTTCGCCCCCCGTTGACGGGCGGCTTGTAACGCTCCCTGCACATAGGGTGTTGTCCCTCCGGCCGTAATCCCAACGATCACATCTAAATAGGTAATTTGGCGCAAAGCGATCGCCATCGCCCCATCTTCTGCCCGATCTTCCAAATCTTCAGAACTGCGAACCAAGGCACCCGCTCCCCCCGCAATAATGCCCTGGACTAATTCTGGAGGGGTACAGAAGGTGGGGGGACATTCCGCCGCATCCAAAACCCCCAGACGGCCACTGGTGCCCGCCCCAACATAAAATAGTCGCCCTCCCTGATGCAATGCAACAGTGGCGAGATCAATCGCTTGGGCCAACGATTCACGGGAACGGGCGATGGCCAGTAACGTTTGTACATCTTCCCGGTTGAACAAATCCACTAATTCTAAAGAACTGAGTTGATCCAAGTTCTGACTATTAGCGTTGATTTGTTCGGTTAATAAATGTCCCCGCGACTCCCACTGTTCCATATTTAACTTAACCTTGGATTGTCCTAGTTTGACCCATTCATAATAACCCTTCCAGTCGTTTGCGAATATCATCCAGTTCAGGAGAGCCTAAATTAGACTCTACCTCCACCTGTTTCTCCGCCTCAACTTGCCAGTCGGTTTCATCGACATTATGTTCCGGGGGAATGGCCAACTCTCCAGATGCCACTAATTCCCAGTCATAGTCAACACTCTGGCAAAATTCTTTAATTTCTTCTTCGTCCAGGGCTTCAACCTTAGCAGTCGGGAAATCTTGAGCCTCCAGAAGCACGCCAAAGCGGGTGGCATCATCTTCGTCTTCAAACATTAACACTTTATTGCGATCGCCCATCTGAATCGTATGAATCCCCTCATTTTCTGTTCCGGCATTGAACAGCAGCACGTAAACTCGCATAGCTTTCCATGAAGTTTTGATAACTATTGCTTTACTATCTTACTGCCAAAACGTCAAATTTTTTCCTGGGGTGGCCTGATTGTTTTGGGGAACAGTCTTCTGTAAGATGAAATTGCGAGGAAAACTTCTATTTTTTAAAACAGTCAATGCAGCTTGTTGATTTATCTCGTCAATCCTTAGCCCTACAACGGTTTATTCAAGATCAAACCTTATTTCCTGCTACCTTTAATTCCGCTATTTGTGATCAGGATGAAATGTATTTATTTGCTTTAGCGAATCATCACACACCGGATCGGGCTTGTATTCGTTATTATTTTAATGGTCGTCGAATTTTAGATACTGTCCGACAGGTTTTAAACTGGCATTTTGGGGATTTGAGTCAAATTTCATCTTTCTTAGATTTTGCCAGTGGTTATGGACGTTTTACTCGGTTTTTAGTTCAAGATATTCCTCCTGAAAATATCTGGATTTCTGATATTTATGCTCAGGCGGTACAATTTCAAAGGGAACAGTTTGGCGTTCAGGGAATTGTTTCTACGACCTATCCACAGGATTATCCGATTCAACAATCCTTTGATTGTATTTTAGCCTGTTCTTTTTTTAGTCATCTTCCTGAAGCGACATTTTTAACCTGGTTACAAAAACTCTATGCTTTATTATCTCCTCAAGGAATATTAATGTTTAGTGTTCATGATCGAGAACTATTACCGCCCCATTTAGCCATTTCAGCCTCCGATCTTTTATTTGTTCCCAATAGTGAAAGTCAAACCTTAGATGTGAATGAATATGGCACAACTTATGTCGGTGAAACCTTTGTTGCTAATTGTTTAAAAACCATAAGTCAGGGAGAAGCAATTTATTCTCGAATTCCTAAAGGAATTTGTCGCTATCAAGATTTATATTTAGTCACCCGCAACCCTCAAAAACCCTTATCTTCTTTACAATTTAATCACCATCCCCAAGGAAAAATCGAACAGTGTGAATTAACCGAAGCCGGAAACCTTTTAATCAAAGGATGGGTATCAGAAATCAATCCTAATAGCCAATTAAAAGAAATTTTAGTCTTCATTAATGGAACATTAATAAAAAATTGTTTATTATCTTCTCAACCCTCAGCTTCTGACTCTCAATGGTCTTGGTCTTATCAACTTCCCCTGGCCAAAATTTCTCAGCAAGACATCATTCTGATTAAAGCCGTCAATACTCAAGGCTTAGAATGGGTTTTTGAAACAACGACGGTAGAAACTTTAATTCAAACCTATACGGTCTTTTTATAAATCCTCTTTTTTAATATATTTTATCAAAAGTTAAAAACTATTAATACATAGTTTACGAATTATCTCTGAAAGAGAATAAAAAAACCTCCTGATTCTATACTCAAATCAGAGTGTACTACTTCAGATTCTTTACCCTTAAGTACAATGTCAAATTTGCAACCAGTATCTAACCCCGTACCTAGAGAAACCCAAATCTCTACCCTACAATTAATTATGTTTGATAGTGAAGTCGATACCCTGATTGGAGGAGAGGGAGCAGATTCGTTCTTTTTGCGTCAAAATGGAGATCAAATTCCTCCCTTAACTCCGGCTGCGTCTCTGATTGGTACTAACCAAGACGATACTTTAGAAGGAACGAGCAATCGTGATGTTATCCCCGGTCGGGATGGAAATGACATGATTTCCAGTTTCCTGGGAGATGATTTTATTGAAGGACAAAATGGCAATGATATTCTGTTTTCCGGTCAAGGAAATGATTTAGTCATCGGAAGTTCAGGAGTTGATACCCTGTTTGGTGATATCGGAGTTGATACCGCTTATGGTGGGTCAGAAGAGGATATCGTGTTTGGAAATAACGACGCAGATACTCTGTTTGGAGATGGCGGGGATGATAGTATTTATGGCGGTCAAGGAAATGATAGTCTGATTGGCGGGACTGGAAACGATTTACTATTAGGCGACCGGGGAAATGATACCCTTTTAGGTATTTCTAGTGATAGTTTAGGATATACCATGATTACAGATTTTAATGGAGATGAAGATAAGTTACTATTAGCAGGAACTCCAGACTTGTATGCGATTGATAGTTCCCCTGCAAATGTCCCTGAAGGGGTTGCTATTTTCAAGATTAATACAACAAATAACTCAAAACAATTATTAGCAATTGT
>NZ_LR734888.1 GCF_900010725.2 Planktothrix serta PCC 8927
AACTTAAGTCATAATGCCCTGAACTAAAGTTCGGGCTAAGAGCTAAAGTCATCTAAAGATGACTCAAGACTTGTGTTTCTTAACCCGTTTTAACGGGTTTAAGCTTTTAGCCCGAACTTTAGTTCAGGGCGCGGGAAACTTAAGTTGACGGACTTTGGGATACCCCGCCCCTACGACTGAATTAACCTCCCCAGATTTTTTTAATTACTTCATCGGCGGAGATATCAGACATTTTACCTGTGGGAGATTTAAGACCAATAACCCGATCGCTTTTTGGTAATAATTTAGCGGGTTCTGTTGGGCCAAATAACGCGATCGTATAGGTTCCCACCGCAACCGCTAAGTGCATCGGGGCACTATCGGTACAGATCATTAAATTAGCCGAGGCGATCATTGCCGCCAACTTGCCAATATCCTCTGGTCGGGTAACTTTAACCTGGGGACAAGATTGGACAATTTCCTGCACTAACGCCGCATCTTCTGGCCCTTGAACAATCACAACGGGAAGGTTAGGTTGTCGTTGTTGAATATCTTGAATAATTTTTTGCCAACGAGCAACGGGGTAGATTTTGTCAATGCCTTTTTGTTGTGCTAACTGACTAGACCCGCCATGAATCAAAATATAACCACTTTCCTTGACTCCTAAACGTTTTTGTTCCCCATCCCCCCAGTCAATATCTAGTTTAGGAACATTAATCGATAATCCAGGGAAAGGCGTGATAATGTCTATCCCTTTGAGCAGGTCATAATACATTTCGGCGGCGTATTGTTCCAGTTTCAGGGGTACTGGGTTGCTAATAAACATCCCTTCACCGCCTCCAGCGTATCCAACCCGAACGGGAATACCTGTTAACCACAATAACAACCCTACCGTCCAACTTTGACCGAGGGAGAGCACCACTTCATATTCTCGGTCACGGACAATACCGAGAAAATTTCCCCAGTCCGCTAAACTGTTGCGGCCCTTGAAATCATAGGTCAAAATTTCAGAAACGGACTTACAAACTCGATAAGCTCCCTTGGCCCTGGGTTCTACCATAACAGAAATTTGGGCTTCAGGATAAGCTTGCTTTAGGCCATCAAGCGTCGGGAAAAACAAAATTTGATCGCCTATTCCACCTGGGACAAGGGCTAGTATTCTCATTACTAAAGAGTTAATCTACAAGATCAGCTTAATTCTAATATGAACACAGGATTGTCAATCTTACCTCTAAATTTTCTAAATGCACTTATTAATTCCAGCAGCAGGGATGGGACGACGAATGGGGAGCGATCGCAACAAATTGCTCCTGACCTTATGGGATAAACCGTTATTGGCGTGGACACTGGAAGCGGCGGAGGCGGCGACCTGTATTGACTGGATCGGGATCATGGGTCAACCTGTGGATTTTCCTGACTTCGAGGAAATTTTAGCTACTGTTAATTTAAGTAAACCTGTGGAGTTAATTCAAGGGGGCGGCACTCGTCAAGAGTCGGTTTATAATGGCTTACAAGCCTTACCAACGGATGCAGAACGGGTATTAATTCATGATGGTGCTCGATGTTTGGCTACACCGGAGTTATTTGAACGTTGTGCCATCGGCTTACAAAACTGGGGAGGGTTAATTGCGGCTGTTCCCGTCAAAGATACGATTAAAGTGGTGGGTGATCACCAATTAATTTTAGATACTCCCGATCGCAAACAGTTATGGGCGGCACAAACTCCCCAAGGGTTTGATGTAAAATTATTAAAAGAATGTCATCAGCAAGGCCGTCAACAGGGTTGGGAAGTTACTGATGATGCAGCCTTATTTGAAAAATGTGGGTTATCTGTTCATATTGTGATGGGAGAAGAAACTAATTTAAAAGTTACAACCCCTGTCGATTTAAGCGTCGCTGAATTTATTTTAAAAGCCAGACACAATAATCTGTAGGGGCGGGGTTATCCCGCCCATAATCAGTGATCAGTAGCTAATCAGGAATAATCAACCGTCAACTTTAATTAATCTATGACTCCTAAAACAACACCCAAAAAAACTCGGAAATCTACCTTGATTAATGAGTTTATGAGTTTAGCAATTGTTAATTTGTATTTAGCTTTATCCTTTAGCGTTTTAATCACGTTGAATTCCCTGGCGTTATTAAAACATGGGATTGATGCTTTTAACTATGGGATGGCGATTATTGGGGCTTTAATCGTGGGGAAAGTGATTGTTTTATGTGAAAAACTGCCCCTTGTAGAACGCTATGGAGATAAACCCCTAATTATTTCATCTGTTTATAAGTCGATTTTATTTACAATTATTGTTTTAATTATTAATGTAGCAGAACATTTTATCATAGGTTTGTTTCAACAAGAATCTATAGCTAAAATTTTAATAGAATTGAAAGATCATTTTTTTAGAATTGATACAATCTATCAAATTTTCTGCTTATTCCTTGTGTTTCTTCCTTTCTTTATAACACGAGAATTAGATCAAGTATTAGGAAAGGGAAGCTTATTTAATTTATTCTTTAAAAGTAGAACTTTAAACCCGAATTAAAACAGGATTCCCTATTTCCTATTCCCTATTTCCTGTTCCCTGTTCCCTACTCTATATGAACCTAACACTAAGTTGGTTAGACAGTTTAGAAACCGCAATTATTCCTGATCCAATTAGGGTGACACCGGATACCCCGTTAGATGAAGTGATCGGATTAATTACTCACGCCAGAAGCATTTGTTATCTTCCCTCATTGGAATCTAACCCCCTAGAAAATGCCAAAAAAGAAGGACGGGGAAGTTGTGTAATTGTTGTGGATGATAATAGACCTATTGGCATTATTACAGAACGAAATATAATTCGCTGGATCGCCACCGGAAAAGACACAACAAAGGTTAAAGTCGCGGAGGTCATGAGTCAACCGATCGTCACCCTTAAACATTTAGAACAGCAGGATATTTTTGCCGTTATCGATCAATTTCGCCAGTATTCCATTCGTCATTTACCCATAGTAAATGACGACAAACTGGTAGGATTAATCACCTATGATACAGTTCGCAGTTGTTTGAAACCCGGAGATTTATTGCAGTTCAGAAAAGTTTCTGAAGTGATGAATAGCAATGTCATTTCTACAACGGCTTCAACCTCTTTATTAAGAATAGCACAACTGATGGCAAATCATCACATTAGTTGTGTGGTGATTATTGACGAAACACTAAAATTAACTCCTGTTGGAATCATTACAGAACGAGATTTAGTTCAGTTTAAAACGTTAGGACTCGATTTAGAAGATACCCAGGCAGAAATGGTTATGAGTTCACCGTTATTAACAGTACGGGGTGAAGATACTTTGACCCTTGCCCACGAAACCATGGAATGCTATCATATTGGTCGCTTAATTATCACTGGCAATCATGGAGAATTTGTAGGACTGGTAACCCGAACTAATATTTTACAAGTCTTAAAACCTTTAGAAGTTTATAATGTTCTTGAAGTCTTACAAAAGAAAATTAAACAGTTGCAAAATGAAAAAATTAAATTGTTAGAAGACCGTAACCTTGACTTAGAAAAACAAGTCGAAGATCGGAACAAAAAACTATTTTATCGAGAAAAAGAATTTCAAGTCATTGTTGAAAATACTCCCGATATTATTTTTAGAATAGATTTGGATTTACGCTATCTCTATATTAATGCTGCGATTCAAAAATTGCTAGGAGTTTCTCCTTCAGATCTAATCGGTAAACATCCAGAAGATCTAGGCGTTGATCAAGCGTTAATTAACCTTTGGAGAAATGTGATTCAAAAGGCAATAGAAACGAGGGAAGAACAAGTAAGTGAATATCCATTTCCCAAAATAGATAGTTCAACTTGGCATCAAACCCGACTCGTTCCTGAATATACACCCGATGGAATTTTAATCTCTTTTTTGGGGATCGCTAGAGATATTACTCAACAAAAACAGGTAGAAGAACAACTCCGTCAGCAAGTCGAATTAGAAAAACTATTATATCAAACCACAGTTAATATTCGTCAGTCTTTATCCTTAGATGAAATTCTGAAAACAACGGTGAACGAAATCCGGCTATTGTTAAAATGTGATCGGGTTTTAGTTTATCAGTTTAATCCAGACAAAAGTGGTAATGTGGTTGCGGAATCCGTTGCATCTGGATGGGATAGTCTTTTGAAAATTCATCTGGAAGACACTTGTTTTAAAACGGGAGGTGGACAACATTATTTAGAAGGACAGACAACTGCAATTAATAATATAGAAACAGCAGAAATTCTGCCTTGTCATCAGGAATTACTGTCTCGGTTTCAAGTTAAAGCCAATTTAGTTGTTCCGATTATAGTCACTGATTCTTGCTCTAAAACTCAATTATGGGGGCTATTAATTGCTCATCAATGTTCGGAGCCGCGTCAGTGGATTTCTACTGAATTTACCTTATTAGATCAACTGGCTGTCCCGATTTCAATTGCCATTCAACAATCTCAACTTTATCAACAAATTCAATATGAATTAAACGAACGATACAAAGCAGAATCGGCTTTAATTCAATTCAATTTAGAATTAGAGAAAAGAGTCAAAGAAAGAACTCTAGCATTAAGTCAAACCAACCAACAACTTTTAGAAGAAATTAAAGAACATCGACGAACGGAAAAAAAATTACATCGTCAAAATATTAAGGTAGAGTTATTTACGGATATAACCCTGAATATTCGTCAGTCTTTGCAACTCGAAGATATTTTGCAAACCACCGTAACAGAAATTCGCCAGATTTTAGATTGCGATCGCGTATTAATCTATCGATTTTCTTCAAATCGGTCGGGAAAAATTATTACAGAATCTGTGATCAAGCCGGAATTATCAATCCTTGATCAAAATTTGAACGATGACATTTTTTCCAGTTACTCTCAATGCTTTTATGAACACAGAACAGTTAAAGCGATTAATAATATAGAAGATGCTAAACTGTCGGACAGATCTGAATGTTTTTGCATAAGAGAATTAATGCAGCAATTCCAGGTGAAATCAAAATTAATTGTTCCCATTTTCCAAAATGATCAACTTTGGGGATTAATGCTGGCACATCAATGTAGTATACCGCGTAAATGGACAGAGTTTGAAATTGAGATCATGCAGCAAATTTCTGATCAAGTAGGAATTGCGATCGCGCAAGCTCAATTATTAATGGATTTACAAGAAAGTCAAGAACAGTTACAGGATTTATTTGAAAATGCTAATGATTTAATTCAACTGATTTCTCCTGAAAATGGACAGTTTATTTATGTGAATCGAGCTTGGAAAGAAACCTTAAAATATAGCGATGAAGACCTAAAAAATCTATCAATTTTTGATATAATTGAGGAGCAATACACTGATGAATATCAGCAAATTTTTGAACAGTTGAAAACGGGAGCTATTAGTAAACATAATTCAATCGAAACCAAATTTTTAACCAAAACCGGAGAAACGGTTATTTTAAAAGGCAGTGCTAACTGTCGAATTGAGGATGGTAAACCAACGGTTATTCGAGCTTTTTTACGCGATGTTACCGCCAAAAAACAGGCAGAACAACAGCTACAAATGGCTTTACAAGAATTAACTTATCATAAATTAGCCCTGGATGAATTAGCAATTGTAGCGATTACAGATGCTAACGGGGTGATTACTTATGTTAATCATAAATTCTGTAAACTCTTTCAATATTCTTCTGAAGAAGCTTTGGGTAAAACTCACCGTTTCATTAATTCAGGCTACCATCCTCAGAGTTTCTTTAAACAGCTTTGGTTAACTATTTCTCAAGGAAAAGTTTGGCAGGGAGAAATCCGAAATCAAGCCAAAAATGGAGACTATTGCTGGGTGGATAGTACGATTGTTCCCTTTGTAAATCAAGAGGGTCAACCGTTCCAATATTTATCAATTATGTTAGATATTACAGAGCGTAAATTAGCAGAAGCCAAACTCTTAGAATTAAATCAGCTTCAACAAGCGATTTTAGATGGGGCAAATTATGCGATTATTTCTACAGATGTCAATGGAATCATTCAAGTTTGGAACCGAGCAGCAGAAAATTTACTCGGTTATCAAGCGCAAGAAGTAATTAATAAAAAAACTCCGGCTATCATTCATAATTCTCAAGAAATTATAGAACGTTCCTATAGTTTATCCTTAGAATTAGGAACTCCCATTGAACCCGGATTTGAAGTATTTGTTGCTAAATCTCGGATCGGCAAAAAAGAAGAAAGAGAATGGATTTATGTTCATAAAGATGGCACACATTTTCCGGTTTTACTATCAATTTCTACCTTACGAGATCAAACGGGAAATATTAGTGGATTTTTAGGAATTGCTCAGGATTTAAGAGAACGCAAACGCACAGAAGCCGAAATTAAAGTAGCTCAAGAACGATTTCAGTTAGCCATTCAAGCCGCCCAGGATGGATTTTGGGATTGGGATTTTGTCACGGATAGTATTTATTTTTCACCCCGTTGGAAAGAAATGATTGGCTATAATAATGATGAATTGCCGAATGAATTATCCTCCTGGGAAAAAGTTATTTTTGAAGAGGATAGAATTGAGGCTATAAAATTAATTACAGACTATAATCAAGGTCGAATTAATCGCTTTCAAGCTGTTCAACGATTTCATCATAAAAATGGCTCCACTGTCTATATTTTATCCAGAGCAATTCATCTTAAAGATGAGCAGGGAAAGGTGATTCGTATGGTGGGAGCCCATACAGATATTACAGAACTTCAAAAAGCTCAAGAAGTCTTAAAACAACAGTTAGCTGCTATTGAAGCCGCCATTGATGGGATTGCAATTTTAGAGGAGGGACAATACATTTATTTGAATCAAGCTCATGTTAAACTATTTGGTTATACTCATCCTGAAGAATTACTCGGAAAAAGTTGGGCTGAACTCTATAAACCTGAACAACTTGATTATTTTCAACAGCATATTTTTCCGATTTTATCTCAACAACGTCATTGGCAAGGAGAAGCCACAGCAAAACGCAAAGATGGCAGTACCTTTACCGAAGAAGTTTCACTGACTTTAACCGATGATGATTTATTAATTTGTGTTTGTCGAGATGTCACCGAACGTTTAAAAGCGGAAGAAAAAATTAAAGCTTCCCTCCAAGAAAAAGAAGTTTTATTGCGGGAAATTCACCATCGAGTTAAAAATAATCTCTATGTAATTTCTAATTTATTAGATTTACAAGCGGATACCTTAGAACAGGAGGAACAACGCAATTTATTTGCCGAAAGTCAAAATCGAATTCAAACGATGGCCCTGATTCATGAACAGCTTTATCAATCCGATGATTTATCCCAAGTGAATTTTGCCAATTATATCCAAAACTTAGTTGAAAAATTATCGTTATCCTATCAAACAAAATACTGTGAGGTTAAAATCATCCTTGATGTTGAACCTATCACTTTAAATTTAGAAACGGCAATTCCCTGCGGACTTTTAATTAATGAATTAGTTACAAATTCTTTTAAATATGCTTTTCCAAATTCTCAATATGGAGAAATTAAAATCGAGTTAAAACTTGAACCTCAACAACAAATTTATCTGAGAATTAGCGATAATGGTATTGGCATTCCCGATAATGTTGATTGGCAAGATAGTCCCTCATTAGGATTAAGATTAGTCAGTATTTTAGGAGATCAATTAGAAGCAGCCGTTGAAGTGGATTGTAGCCAAGGTACAAGTTTTACTCTGACTTTTCAAGAACAAGGCTATAATTAAATCAATTAATATTAAACTTTAAAAAGGAGGGTTTTCTTAACATGGCAACCACCATTTTAATTGTCGAAGATGAGTTAATTGCCGCCGAAAGTATTGCTAGAAGTTTAAGAAAACAAGGGTATATAGTTATTGCTCGAATCAATTCAGGAGAAAAAGCCTTAGAACAGGTGGCGAAAAATATCCCTGATTTAATTTTAATGGATATTCACTTACGCGGGGAATTAGATGGGATTGAAACAGCTAAACGCATTCAGGAACAGTACCCCATTCCTATCGTTTATATTACAGCTTATTCTGATACTTCAACAATTGAACGCACCCAAGAAACTAATCCTTATGGATATTTAATTAAACCCTTTAAACCCCAAGATGTGATTAACGCGGTTGAAAAAGCTTTAGAAGGCAATAGGCAATAGGCAATAGGCAATAGGGAAAATTGCTCTACTTTTTCCAGGGAAGTTTGGTTCCCATTTCTGTTAAGGCAGAAACAATTAAGTAGAGCGTTAAAACTAGAATTCCTAACAAAAATAAACCGAGATCTTCATTCATCATCTTAAATATTAGAAACGCGCTGGGAGCCTTCAGCAATATGGCATTAGGCTTCCTCCAGCGCGTCTATACAATCAAGTTATTTAGATTCAGTGAAATCGGCGTCAATTACATCATCGCCACCACTCGGAGGAGTGGAACCGCCGGCACCAGGGCCACCGTCTTCAGGAGCACCACCACCCGCTTGTTGATACATACTAGAACCCACCGCAAACAACGCTTGTTGTAAATCTGTGGTTAGGGTTTTGATCTTCTCATCATCATCTTGAGTGATGGCTTCCCGTAGTTCCTTAATCAGGCCTTCAATCTTCGTCTTATCGGCTTCGGGTACTTTATCCCCCAACTCTTTAAGTTGTTTTTCGGCTTGATAAGATAGAGTATCGGCTTGGTTTTTGCGTTCGATGCGTTCCCGACGTTCTTTGTCAGTAGCAGCGTTTTGTTCCGCTTCCCGCACCATCCGTTGTACTTCGTCATCGGGTAGGGTAGACGCGCCTGTAATACTGATGGACTGTTCTTTTCCAGTCCCCTTATCCTTGGCGGTCACGTTCAAAATCCCGTTGGCGTCGATATCAAAAATGACTTCAATTTGAGGAACACCACGCGGCGCAGGCGGAATACCATCCAGGCGGAAAGTTCCCAAACTCTTGTTATCATTCGACATTTCCCGTTCCCCTTGGAGAACATGGATTTCAACGTTAGTTTGACCATCAACAGCCGTTGAGAACACTTCCGATTTTTTGGTCGGAATAGTGGTGTTGCGAGGAATAATCTTGGTCATCACCCCACCCAGGGTTTCTACACCCAAGGACAACGGAGTCACGTCTAACAGCAGAATATCCTTAACTTCACCGGATAATACCCCAGCTTGAATAGCAGCCCCTAAAGCCACAACTTCATCGGGGTTAACGGTTTGGTTCGGTTCTTTACCCAGAGCATCCCGAACTAATTTTTGAATGGCGGGAATGCGGGTAGAACCTCCCACTAACACCACTTCATCAATATCTGACTTCTTGAGTTTAGAATCACTGATGGCTTTCTCAACGGGAGTCAAACAACGGTCAATTAAATCAGAACATAATTGTTCAAATTTTGACCGAGTTAAGGTCATATCCAGATGTTTAGGCCCATCTTGGGTGGCGGTAATAAAGGGGAGGTTAATTTCCGTTTGGGTAACGCTGGAAAGTTCTTGTTTAGCTTTTTCAGAAGCTTCCGTTAACCGTTGCAATGCTTGTTTATCTTTGCGGAGGTCAACCCCTTCACTTTTCTGGAATTCTTCGGCGAGATAATCAACGATTTTTTTATCGAAATCATCTCCTCCCAGGTGAGTATCTCCAGAAGTTGATAATACTTCAAATACGCCATCGCCGACTTCTAAAATTGAGACGTCAAACGTACCGCCGCCTAAGTCAAAAACCAGAATGGTTTCGTTACTTTTTTGTTCTAAACCATAAGCTAATGATGCCGCTGTTGGTTCGTTAATAATCCGTTTAACTTCAATTCCGGCAATTCTACCCGCGTCTTTAGTGGCTTGACGTTGGGAGTCGTTAAAATAAGCAGGAACGGTAATAACAGCTTCTTTAACGGTTTCGCCTAAGTATTTACTGGCATCATCAACCAGTTTTCTCAACACTTGGGCGGAGATTTCTTCCGGTGCAAATTGTTTATCACGGGCAGGGCAATCTAATTTAACATTACCACTGCTATCGCGCAGCACTTTATAAGAAACTTCTTTAGATTCGTTGTTGACTTCTTCTGATTTGCGTCCGATGAACCGTTTGACCGAATAAAACGTGTTTTCGGGGTTCATGACGGACTGACGTTTGGCAATTTGACCTACCAGTTGGTCGCCATTTTTAGCAAAGGCTACAACGGAAGGTGTGGTGCGTAACCCTTCAGCATTAGCGATAACGGTGGGTTTGCCCCCTTCCATCACGGCGACGCAAGAGTTTGTGGTTCCTAAGTCAATGCCGACTACTTTTCCCATATTGTTTATTGTTCTCCAAATTTACTACAAAAAAGTTAGATTCTGTTTGAGGTTAGTCGTTTTAATTCGACTTCTGGACTACTCCTTAACCCAACTGCATCAGGGGGCGAGTCCAATTTCAATACAGTTTTTAAGATACGATTGCTTATCTCTATACTGCGGGCGGTTTGTCCATTCTTTGAAGGTGTGTTTACCGAACCTATTTGGGTCGGTTGGACTTCAGGTTTGGACGGTTAGCCTCTGTTGTTCACATCTACTACTGTAGGAACTGCGATCGCTTTTGCGTTTGTGGCTAACCGTATAGTTTGGGTTGTAGTTTCCGTCAAGATGGGGTTTTATTTTGAGAACCACAAAGGCACGAAGACACAAAGAAGAGAGAAGGTTTCTCTTGTTTTCTCGTTTCTAGGTTCTACCTAGAAATGCTTATAAGGAGGCTCTGCCTCCTACTATGATTTACTATGATTTGAGGCCGAATGTAGTAAGCCCTTTAGGGCTGAGAGTCCTGAAGGACTCACTACAATACTTTATAATTTAAACTAATTTTATCAGAAGGATTGAGCGATGGGCTGGCAACCAGGGGAACAGTTACGCAACGGACAATATACGATTATTAGAGAGTTGGGACGGGGACGGTTTGGGATTACCTATTTAGCGAGAGATAAACAGGGTAAAACCTGTGTGATCAAAACCTTGAGTGATGATTTAATTAATCAATTAATTCCCTCAGATCTCAAGCGTTTAGAGGATAAAATCTGGCAAGAAGCAACTAAATTAGCCCATTGTCAACATCCCCATATTGTTAAACTTAAAGAGTCTTTTAAAGAAGGCGATCGCGTTTGTTTGGCGATGGAACATATTGCCGGAGAAACTCTCGAACATCTGCCTAATAAAATATTACCAGAATTCGTTGCTTTAGACTATATTCGACAAATTGGTTCGGCTTTAAATTGTGTGCATGAAAAAGGATTTGTACATCGAGATGTTAAACCTGCTAATATTGTTTTACGCGCCGGAAAATCGGAAGTTGTCTTAATTGATTTTGGTTTAGCGCGAGGGTTTGATAATCCTTTAACAACAGTTCAAGCCTCGACTGCCGATGGTTTTGCACCTTTGGAATTGTATCATGTTGATAGTGAACAAAAGCCCTATACGGATGTTTATTCTTTATCGGCGACTTTGTATGTTTTACTAACTGGAACTATTCCCGCTAGTGCAATGGATCGGAGTTTACAAAAAGCCCAACTCATTCCACCCAAACAACTCAATTCTCAAATTAGCGATCACACCAATACCGCTATTTTAGAAGGGTTGAAACTCGCCCCGGAAGACCGACATCAAACCATCAACGAGTGGTTAAAATTGCTCCCTTCTGGGCATCAAAATCTAGTTTTACCTCAAATTGAACCTGCACTATTTTGGACAATTGTAGGAGCAATGGCAACGGTTTTAGGAACGATTCCTGCTTGGATGCCATTGTTAAAACCAAGTTCACCTCCCACACCTTCCCCCTCTCCACCTGTTATTGAACAGCCACAAAAAACCCTTAATAACTAATCGTAGTAAGCCCTAAAGGGCTAAAATGTAGTAAGCCCTTTAGGGCTAAAAATCTTGTAGTAAGCCCTTTAGGGCTAAAATGTAGTAAGCCCTTTAGGGCTAAGAGTCCTGAAGGACTCACTACGAGGGCTAAGAGTCCTTTGTGTCCCTCACTACGAGGAGGGGAAAAGCGATCGCTAAAATCCTAATAAAATAATAGGTAATATTTTCAGTCAATCAATATGGCATAATTACAATAGCTATCAATTTTAAAAAAATATGGCTTGGCAACCCGGTACAAAACTTTATGGCGATCGCTATACAATCATTAAAAAACTAAAGGAAGGCGGGTTTGGCATTACCTTTTTAGCGCGAAACCGCAAAGGTACAGAATTTGTCATCAAAACTTTACGGGATCAGATCCTCACCGATCCCGATTTTATTGATTTTCGGGATAAATATTTACGCGACTTTAAGGATGAAGCAACCCGACTCGCCGTTTGTCGCCATCCCCATATTGTGGAAATTGAGAATGTGTTTCGGGAGGGCTCCTTACCCTGTATTGTCATGGAATATATTGCTGGAGAGAACCTCTGGGAATTAGTTAGAGGAAAAGGTGCATTTGCAGAAGCGGAAGCAGTACGTTATATTCAACAAATTGGTAATGCTTTAATAGTTGTTCATGATAAGGGGTTATTGCATCGAGATATTAAACCCCAGAATATTATGAAGCGGGACAGGAAAAGCGAAGCGGTATTAATTGATTTTGGCATTGCTAGAGAGTTTATTCCTAATGTAACCCAAACTCATACCCCTGCCTTTACCCATGGGTTTGCCCCCATTGAACAATACGATGAACAAGCGCATCGGGGGGAATATACCGATGTATATGCCTTGAGTGCGACGTTATATCATTTGCTCAGTGGGAAAGTGCCAAACCCTGCATTTATGAGGAATGTTCGGGATAGTTTGCAACCGTTAAATCAAGTCGTTAATGTTAGTAATAGAGTCCATAAAGCGGTGATGAAGGGGTTAGAAATACAACCCGATAAACGTCCTCAGTCGGTGGAGGAATGGTTAGAAATATTGATTGATAATCGGGTTATTCCTACCCCGATGCCAACTATTCCTCAACTGGTTGTACCATCTACATCTACACCACTGGAAACCGTTCCATCCCGATATCAGAAATTGCAACAACTCCTCGCAGCAGGACAGTGGAAAGAAGCAGACCAGGAAACTGCCACGGTGATGCTTCAGGTGGCAGGGAGAGAGGAGGATGGGTACTTAAATGTAGACTCGATTAATAATTTCCCCTGTGAGGATTTACGCACCATTGATCAGTTATGGGTAAAATACAGTATGTCCCGCTTTGGCTTCAGTGTCCAGAAAAAGATTTGGCTGGAATTTGGGGGTAAGGTAGACTATGAAACAGAATGTAAGCTGGGCGATCGCGTCGGATGGAGAAAGAATGGCAGTTGGATGAACCACCATGACTTGACCTTTACATTGCAAGCTCCCACTGGCCACCTCCCGGCGTTTTGGGGGTTGGTGAGGGGCGTTTTGGACGTTGTGTGGTTGATGGGGTTGGTTTGGGGGTGTATTCTCTCGCGTCAAGAACTGTAAGCTTTAATCTATAACAATTTCAGCCCTTTGTCAAGTCTAGTTTTTGGGGGTTTGTTTCACCCAATTTTCGTTATTTCAGCATTTCGTTACCTGTTAGGGGGTTCAGAAACCGGGTTTCTTAATTGAGCTTTTTGTTAGTAGCAAAGGTGATGGCAGAAACCCGGTTTCTTGGATCTCTGCATTGGAGTAACGCTATTTCTAAATTGGGTAAAATTTGAGATTGATTAATTCTGTAACTTCCCGTATTGGCGATCGCAAACGCGAATACCTAAGTTTTCTCTCGTTTCTAGGTTCTACCTAGAAATGATCTTAACGGAGGCGGAGCCTCCTGCTAGGATTTGAGGCGGAGCCTCATGATTTGCATTCCAATGCAGAGCATTGGAACGAGGGAAAATTAGTAGTAAGCCCTTTAGGGCTGAGAGTCCTGAAGGACTCACTACGAAGTTCTGATAATATTTAATTAATTGCATCATCCCATCCTCACCCCAGTCCTTAACCATGAGTCAATGTCTTAACCCAGATTGCCTCCAAATTAACTCTAAAACCGCAATTTTTTGTCAAAAGTGTGGTTCTAAATTACTATTAATAGATCGATATCGGGCTTTAAAAATATTAGGACAAGGGGGTTTTGATCGCACATTTCTAGCTGTTGATGAGCATAAACCTTCTCAACCCTATTGTGTAATTAAACAATTTTTACCCCAAGCTCAAGGGACGAATAATCAACAAAAAGCTGAGGAACTTTTTAAACAAGAAGCGATAAAGTTAGAACAATTAGGCAAACATCAACAAATTCCTGAATTATTTGCCTATTTAATTCAAGATCATCGTCAATATTTAGTTCAACAATATGTTGAAGGACAAAATTTGGCTCAAGAATTAGCTCAAACTGGGGCATTTTCAGAAAATAAAATTATTAATTTGTTAGAGGATTTATTACCTGTTTTAGCATTTGTTCATCAAAAATTGGTAATTCATAGAGATATTAAACCGGAAAATATTATTAGAAGAAAGAGCGATAATAAATTATTTTTAGTGGATTTTGGAGCCGATAAAGCCGCGACGAGAATAGCGTTAGCGGTGACAGAAACAGCTATTGCTTCAGCCCAATATACTGCACCTGAACAAGCGATAGGAAAACCGATCTTTGCTAGTGATTTATATAGTTTAGGGGTAACTTGTATTCATTTATTAACTAATATTGAACCCTTTGATTTATTTGATGTTAGTAAAAGTNAGGAACAGGAGATCAAAGTCCCCCTTCTTAAGGGGGATTTAGGGGGATCTAATCTGGGCTATAATCAGAGGTTTTCGGCTTAAGTTGACACTGATGCAGCTTATCTTCCCATTTGTTCTATAAACCAATTTCCCACTTCTGTATTATCCTGTTGACGACTACGTTTTAATCCTTCCTCTAATAAAGCTATTTTAAAATTCGGTAAAATCTCAGACTCTTTAATTCGTTCACTCCCACAATTTGATAATATTTTAAACGCAATAATTTTAGCATTTTGAACATCTACAACCCAATATTCCCTAACTCCTAAATCTTCATATAATATTCGTTTTTGCCCTAAATCATCCCCTAAAGAGCTATCTCCAATTTCAATCACTAAATCTGGAGGTAAATTTTCATCTAAATTAACAATAGAACTCCCACGAGGTGCTAATTTAACTCGTTCTCCAATATAATAAGAAGCATCGGGTTGAGCTTCTCGAATTCCTGTTTTTCGATAGCTACAGTTAACGAATAATCTCATGGGAATACCGCGAAACATACCCCATAGGTTAACTAAAATAACAATTATACCATTATCATCAGCATGATTCGCCCCGACTGCTGCCCTTTCAATCCTCATCTGTTGATTAAAATAATAACCCCTCCCTTGGGTAAAGTTGGGTTGTTCTAAGATTTGCAAATATTCATCCCAAGTTGCAGTTATCCAAGTATCTGTTTGAATTTGAGTTTGTAGTTGAGTCATAATGTTAATGGTTGACTGTTGACGTAGCAATATTCTGCTCCTCTGCTCCTCTGCTCCTACACCTGACTCCTCTTATATCAATTAAGCAGGTTTTGAAGCCTAAAAAAAAATTCTGCAATTTTGCGTAATTTTAGTTGTTCAGATTGATAAGTAAGTAAGAACACAAAAGATTAATCAAGCAGAAGGCCTTCTCGCTTCTTCTGTGTTCGTTTTACAACGAACTAAAATGGAGAACTGAGTCATGTTGGATATTTTATTATCTTCCCTATTGAATTTAGCTGTAATTTTTCCTCAACATTCTGGAATTTCTGATTCCTCTGTTAAAGCTACCCTTGTTAACCAAGCCACCTCTGATCCAATTTTATCCCCTTTTGGAGTATCAACGAATAAACCAAAATCTCAAGACCCGATTGTTCCCCCTAATTAACAATAGTTGATCAAAGTCTGATTTTCTGAGGTTGTTTTGGGGTTATTATTGAGCTAGTAGGATGGGCTTTGCCCATCTTACTTTAAATTTACAGGTATTTCTCAGACTTAATTGAGGTAAAAAAATGATTTCAATTGCCGTTAATTTTTGAAGTGACTATTATTTAAACAAGAAATAGCAAAATTCATCTCTGGAGAAGTATTAAAATATCCCCCGTTTATAGTACCATCCTAAAGGATTGGGTTTTCCCTTTTTTTGAGTAATCAAAGTAATCAAGATGAATATTATTGAATTTTTTGAGTTAAGTGCCGGGAAATGGTTTTCTCAACGCACCCTGCACAATTTAAAATCAGGTCAATTACAAGCGGGTAAGTCTAATTTAATCATGGAGAGTTTACCCCAAACCGATGCTACAGTTGTTCAGCTTTGTCAACAGCATAAAATTGACCCGACAACGATTTCAGGAGGATTTCGATTAACCTGGGACGGGACAATGGAAGGAAACCCGAATCAACAAAAAGGGTCTGCTATTGTTGTTCCGATTATCAATCCTGAACATCCCCAAGAAGGTCAATTATTACAATCTCAAGACACAACTCCGAATCAATCTCTATCGGGACGCTATAGTTTAGGAGCAGATGAGGTGTTAACTCTAATTACAGAATCTCCTAATTTTTATGCGGAAGAACGGTTATGGTATTTGATGCCAAATCTTAGGCTTCGGACTAGCATCGTTAAAAATAGCACCGGACTAACTCAAGCTTCCTTTTGTTCGGAAATTCGCATGGGAATAAAATGAGTTAATAATGGAAGTGGAACAGGCATCTTGCCTGTTATCCTATTATCCTATTGGAGTTCAGCAGTTTTCTTTCATACAACTTAAAGCAAAACTGGCTATTTTCCAAGGAGATATAGATGTTGTTGTTTCATGGGGTTGTTCTAATAGATTGACTGCATAGTCTATTGTTAATCCCAGGGAATTATTGAATTTTAAAATAGTTTCTTCTCCTTGAGATTCATAACATCTTAAAATCCATTGTTGGGGTTGGGTTTCTGACTGTTTGAAGGCAATTAAAATTAATTGTTCAGACCCTAATTCCAGAAAACTCTGTGGAACAGGCATCTTGCCTGTTGTCTTCAAATAGGATTGAGTCTCTAAACTCGATCCCACAGAAACCTGATCAGGATAGACTTTAACCCGTAACGGACGATTAAATTCATAACCTTTTTGAACCGTTTTGGCTGGTTTCCAATCTCCCGCATGGGGATAAACCGCATAACTAAATTGATGCCATCCTAAATCCGCTTCTGGGTCAGGCCAGGTTGACCCTCTTAATAATGTTAAACGCAGTTGATCGCTTTGAGCATCATAACCATATTTACTATCGTTTAATAGACTAATTCCATAATCCGATGTACTAATATCTGCCCAATGAATAGCAGGAACTTCCCATTTAGCTTTTTCTGGCTCGGTTTGCGGGTTTGTAGACCGTTGAATTACTCCGCAGGGAATTTCATAACTCGCAGTATCCGCAGCAAGGGTTAGGGGAAAGGCGGCTTTAATTAAAATATGACGCTCTTGCCAGTCTACCGTTGTTTCTATTTTTAATAGGGGAGAATCTTGTTCAAGAATATAATCTTGACAAAATTCGGATTGATTAAATCGTTTAATTATTCTCAATCTCCAGACTATCGGCCCTTGTTCTATCCATTTAATTGATTCTAATTGGGGTGATGTTAAGGGATATTGTTGATAATTGGGGTCGATATTCCATCCATCCCAATATTGTCCTGAATCTTGAAAGGCTTGTAATTGATTTCCTTGTCCAGGTTTGAAGATATTTCGTTGATTAATTATGTCGAAAACTTGTTCTAAATTTCCGGTTTCGGTATCCACAATAACGCGCAAAATTCCATTGTCAAAGCTAATCTTTTCCGGTTCTAACTGATAAGAATTGACAAATTGATTTTTTTCTGCTATACTTTCAGTATAATGGGGAATAGGTGCGCTCATATAGGGTATTTCTGACGACGTTTCAAGGGTTTCAGCTTGTTTCCGCCCCAACCAATACACCTGATACCCCACACTCGGAACATTTTTTACCAGAAATAGCAATTGCGGATTTTCCGACTTTTCTCCCCGAACTTGGGAGGGTTGGGCTATTCCCTGAGTATCGTAAATTTCCCAAGGGATATCGGAATTAGGAATAGGCACAGCAACGACTTCTGAGCGCGACCAGTTGAGGGAGTTAAAGATCAAAATCGGTTGGGCGTTGGCTTGGGGAGGAGGAGGGAGAGGAATAGAATGGGCGATCGCATCGAAAGACTGTTGGAGAATATTATTGGCTTTTGTAATAGCGGTTTCCCAATCTTGATTGGCTTGTTGATAAACGGAATTAATCGCCGATCCAGGGAGAATATCGTGAAATTGGTTGAATAAAACTTGCTTCCAAGCGGTTTCTATTTCGGTTTGGGGATAAACACAACCTGCAACCAGAGTTGCGATCGATGCAAAGAGTTCTGCTTCATATAATAGAGTTTCAGCTTGACGATTAAACCGTTTTTGATCAGCGTGGGTCGTATAACAACCACGATGGAATTCTAAATAGAGTTCATCTTTCCAGAGGGGAAGAGTTGCGGGGGGATGATTCAGGACTTCTTTTAAATAGTCTGTAACCGTTTGAAACTTAAACCCTGGAAAAATAGCAGATTGATTCCAACGTCGAGTTATTTCTAACATATCACGGGTCGGCCCTCCCCCATGATCTCCCACTCCTGGCAACCATAAACTCTGATTTAATCCGGTTTGGGTTTTCCATTCCACCGCAGCTTTAAACATTTTCACAGGTTCAACCCGTTCTCCAATTAAAGCGGTCATGAAACTGATAATTTTTGTTCCATCTAAACCCTGCCATTGAAATAACCCGTAGGGAAATTTAGTGGTATCATTCCAGCGCAGTTTTTGGGTAATAAAATAATCGATACCGCCTTGTTGGAAAATTTGGGGTAATTGCCAACAGAAGCCAAAGGTATCCGGTAGCCAAGCTACGGTTGAAAGTTGACCCATTTTTTCTAAAACATAACGTTGTCCGTATAAGACCTGACGGACGATAGATTCTCCATTAATAATATTGAGTTCCGGTTCTACCCAGAGTCCGGCGGCGATTTCCCAAATTCCTTGTTGTACGTTATTTTGAATTTGGATAAATAAATCAGGACGATGTTGTTCTATCCATTCATAGAGAATGGGGGAGGAATGACAAAAAATTAATTCAGGAAAATCCGTTTGTAATTGTAGAACAGACTCAAAGGTTTTTTGGGCGGCTATCCAAGTTTCTGTTATCGGCCATAACCAAGCTAAGTCTAAATGGGCGTGACCGAGTAAGTTAATTTGATAAGACGGAAGTTGAGGAATAATAGAATCTAAGGTTTGACGAAGTTGGAGCAGGCTATTTTCAAATTCAGTTAGATCTTGGGGGAGGATATAGGCAGAAATAATAGTTAAAATCTCCTCTAGGGAAATTAAACTGGGTTCTAAGTTGGGGAGATGAGGTTCGGGAGCTAAAATTATCCCTAAAATTTCTAACTGATCCGCCATCAAAACTGGATCAATTTCAGAGGAGTCTGAGACTTCATACCAACAGAAAGCAGAAACTAATGCACCTCGGTCATGACCCGGACTGACTAACTGCAATTCCACCTCAAATTCATCTCCTGGCTGTACCGATGAACTTAATAAAATTCGGGTATAACTATCAAATAGATCTCCGGCTTGTACAAACTGATGATTAATATAGATTTGAGCAGCTTCCGCCCACCAACTTAAGACTAATCTTAAACTTAAACCTGTTAACGGATAACCTCGCAACTCAGTCGGAACTATTATTTTTTGTCTTAATTTCAAGATCTCTTTTCCCCCCGCCCAAGCTATATGTCCTCGCTCATTGACTGCAATCGGTTGCATCCGGTTGAAGGCTTGCCAGTGTTGCTGAACATCAACCTGTGTCAACAGACGTAACTGTTGAGCAATTTCCGAAACCTGGGATAGGAGGGTTGCTGTAGAAAAATACATTTACTGCTATATTAAGGAAGGGAGAATATCGATAAGCTAATTGTTACCATGACTGTTGCTGACTCCGGGCCATACAAAAGTCGATTATTTAATTTTATCTCTCTCACGGCTCAAAAACTGAGCGATGAGGGTAGTCGAACTTGGCGCTATTTTAGATTTGCCACTGAAATCACCCTGCAAACGGCACTCTATCCGGTTTATTTCCTCCTGCAAACAGTTCGAGTCACAACGCAAAAATTGGGAACTGCAATTAAACAGCGTTTACCTCAACTCCAGTCTCCCCAAAATCCTCCTCCTCAACCGCCGGATGTTGATACTGCAATTGTTCATATTCTGAATACGGTGACAACTGAAACAGAATCTCTATTTCCAAATTCGATAACCTCTCCAACCCTAGATATAGAAATTCAAGGAATAGCCAGCCAACTCGACTCCCAAACTTTAGTTTTAGTCAAAACCGATAATCAAATTTTAGATAGTCTCACTGTTGAACAACAACATCAGCTTCAGCAACAGATTCTTTTAGAAGAAGGCGACTATTTCTATTTTGATCAAAATTTAGCACAACAACAAAACCCGTTTTCAACTCCAATTCCTCCCCTGCGTTGGTTTTCGCAGGTGATGAGTTGGATACAAACCAGTCCCGTAGCGGTGAAAATTAATTGTTTTGGAGAATCGGATGTTGTTGACTCTGTATCTTTCCCCTTACCTTCCCCTGAATTTATTCATAACTTAGATGGTGCGATCGCGCAAGTCGAAGATTATTCGATTATTCCCCTATCCCAAGTTACCCATAGCTTAGTTCACCAAAGTCAAACTTGGGGAAAAACGGTGATTCAAGTTTGGCGACAACCGCCTCAACCCCATTTATCGGTTAAATCAGAATCTACTTTAGAACAGGGGTTTGATGAATATTTTTATAAGATTCAATCTCTAATTCTAGCTGCGGTTGATTATTTCTTTGGTAGCCATCATCCTCCTATTTCTTCTGTTGAAACTCCCGAACAATTTTCTGGGGTAATTTCGGCTTCTTCCTCCTCCCCAACTCTTACCCCCTTAGAAGACCCTTGGTTAACGGCTAATAATCTAACTAACAATATTTTATCAAAACTCCAAAAACCCAAAATAGCAAAATCTCGCCCCTCTTCCCCCTCCCAAACCCCAAAAACCCCGAATAATCTTCCCGACCAAAACGCCGTTTGGGAAAAAGTTCAATTATCCTTAAACCGCTTCCAAACCGAAGAAACCCCCACTAACCCCTTGACAAAATCGATAGATTATGTTAAAGAATCCCCGGAAACTCACGCTGACTGGCTAGAAGCTCAAGTTACCGTAACGGGATATATTAAACACCCCCTAGAACAGATTTTAGGGTGGTTAGATCAACTGATGGTCAGAGTTGAAGAGACTGTCGCTAAAGTTTGGTATTGGTTAAGCCATTATCGGAAGAATTAGAGGGTCTTGGTTCTCTTGTCAAAAATGACCCTATAGGCGCGCATAGATTCCCTATTATAATATTAACACAAAGCGATTTTTTGTCAAGGGGGTATGAATAGAATCCTTAAATGAAAGGCTAATTTAAGATATGATGATAAAGTTGTGCTTCCGGCATAACATTTATAAATAGACTCTTGCAGCCCCGGAGACATTCACAAATGCTGACGCTAAAAATCGTCGTTAATATCGTCGTTCTGTTCTTTTTTGCCTTATTCGTGTTTGGATTTTTATCCAACGACCCAGCGCGTAACCCCAAACGCAGAGATTTAGAATAGGGCCATAGGCAACGAGAAAGTTGTCTCAACAGAAGTTGGGGCATAAACACCTAAACAATATGCCCATCACCCAACCTCTGTGAACAAAGTCCTTGATATGATAAAACCTTTAAAGATCATTAGCTATCAACCCCAGTGGCGGATAGCTAATGACGTTGTGTTAGCCCAATCCCTTACGCGGTCGAGTTCGGGCTATTTTTGTGGAATTATGTTGCTGAAGTATGCCCTATCCGGTACCGCCACCTGAACCGCCACCTTTAATCCGTACCCTTCCCAAATCAGACGCAACTCAAGCGGAAAAAAGAATAGCCCTGAATGGGTTAGTAAAACCTGCGTCTTCCCCGATCACTCCTCCTAGGATTTCCACTCACGCCACCATCACCTATCCCCTGCCTCAATCTACGACAGAGGAAACGAATCCAGTATCCGCAGAATTGCTTGGCCCCCCCGTAACCTTAACCGCAGATTCCGAACCGACAACCCCGATTCAATATACCTTTGTATCCTCCTTTTCCTTTCCCCAGGAGGATACAAACGCCATTGCCATTACCCCCCCACCTCCGAACCCGCAACAACCCACCGTTATCCCCATTCCCACCCCGGAAGATATTGTAGAAATCACCGCCGATCGGCAAGAATATGATCAACAACGGCAAACCGTCACCGCCACAGGTAATGTCATGGTACGGTTTCGCCAGTCCTTAATCGATGCGGATCAAGCCCAAGTCAATTTAAGTACCCGTGAAGTCATCGCCGAAGGGAATGTCGCCCTGACCAGGGGAAATCAGGTAGTTCGGGGCGATCGCATCAACTATAACTTCGTACAAAATACCGGGTCAGTCTACCAAGCCAACGGTGTTGTCTTCACCCCCTCCGCCACCACCGATTTAACCGTTGTTGATCCCCTAATTACAGGTGTCACCTCCACCCTTCCCACCCCAATTAGCGATCGGATTACCGCCGCCCAACCCGTAGAAAAAGTCAAAGCCGATACCGGATTAAACGCCTCCGTATCCGCCGGAGGGGGGTCATTCTTTGGGGTTCAAGGCAGTGTTAATCGCCTCAGATTCGCCGCCGAACGGATTGATCTATTTGCCAATGGGGGCTGGGAAGCCCAAAAGGTGAGAATTACCAACGATCCCTTTTCCCCCCCGGAACTGGAATTAAGGGCCGATACCGCCCGATTTAACCGTATATCTCCCCTACGGGATGAACTGATCACCACGCGATCGCGTCTAGTTCTGGATCAATCCTTTACCCTGCCTCTGTTTCGAGAACGTACCGTCCTAGATCGCACAGAAAAGCAACCCCTCCCCTTCTCCTTTGGCTATGATCTTAAAGATTTTGGGGGCTATTATGTTCAAGGTAATCTTCCCTCCCTGCCCCTGGGGCCATTGACCTTACAAGTGGCCCCGCGATTGTTACTACAACGGGCCTTTCAAGATAACCTCGCCCCCTTTGATCCTAAAGCCTTGGGTTTAGAAGCTCAGTTATCAGGATCAATTACTCCCACCACCGAGTTAAGGGGATTTTTATCCCTAAATACCTTAGAAAATTTTCCCGATCTCGATGAAGAAGCTCTGCGGGGGAGTTTTCGCGTGCGCCAACAATTGGGGGCTGGGTTTGCTCTGAATGGAGAATATAGTTACCGCAACCGTCTATTTAATGGAACTTTGGGGTATCGTACCGTCCATAGTAGTTTAGGGGCTGTTCTCACCTCTCCGGTGATTCCCTTAAACGCTCAAGGGGCGAAATTGAGCTTTCAAACCTCCTATCAATCCGTGAATGCGAATACCGATCGCCCGGAATTATTAAAACCAATTCGCCCAAATGATCGGGTAACATTAGATCGGTATGAAGTTTTGGGAACCTTGATTTATCCGATTTTATTATGGGAAGGAGAAAGACTTCCCCCGACCGCAACGGAAGGATTACGCTATACTCCTCAGCCTGTAATTCCCTTCTTAAAATTAGCGTTTATTGCTAGAGGTGTTACCACTGAATATAGTCAAGATTATTCCCAATCCTACCTCAGCACTTCGGTCGGAATTCAAGGACAATTGGGTCATTTTTCTAAAGAGTTTTTAGACTATACGGGGTTTAGTGTCTTTTATACTCAAGTTTTATTGGATGGACAATCTCCGTTTTTGTTTGATCGCTTAGTCGATCAACGAGTCTTAAGTATGGGGTTAGTTCAACAAATTTATGGGGGATTAAGGGCCGGGATTGAATCTGCGGTAAATCTGGATAATGGTTTATCATTAAATAATGAATTCACCTTAGAATATAGTCGTCGTACCTATGGGCTAATTCTCCGCATTAATCCGGTGCGTCGGATTGGTAGTATTAATCTTAGAATTAGTGATTTTAACTGGATAGGAACTCCAGACCCTGATTTCGGATCTCCCCCTACTCCCCCTGCTATACAATACTAATATCAAGGAGGTGATCGTCGTGTTTGCTTTAGAATTTCCCTTCAGCGATGGGGAAGAATGGCAACTCCAAACCGAAACCCTGAACCTGCCTTCTGTAGAAGCCTCTGATTTACTGAAGTATTATGGTTTTGATTTATCGGATCAGACTTCTGAGAAAATCGTGGCTCAGTGGTTAGAACAATATCCCCCTAATTGGATATTTTTGGCGATGTTAGAAGCATTATATCAGGGACGCTATAAAGCGATTTCTGTAGAACAACTATTAATTTATTGGCAACGAAGGGGGGAACCTATTTATCATTTTACTCCTGATTTTGAGGATTTAATTTATCATCACTTACCGCAAAATTTATTAGGAGAAAGTCAAAACCCAAGGACACCAGTAACCCATCAATTCAGGGAATCGACAACAGAAGAACCCGATGAAACCGAGAGATTATCCCTAAAACATCCTGATTTTTACAAGAAGTTAAAGGGATTCATGAATGATGTATAGCAGTCGCTCCTGGTAGTTAGGACATAGATTAATTCTAAAACTGCGCGCAGAGAACTCTTTTCCTGCGGTGTTCCCTGTTCCCTGTTCCCTGCTATAACTCAAGAGAAAGAAAGTCATCAATCATCGAATGATATTAATCCGACGCCGTGACATTTTCATATACCCCTTGATCCCGTTTAACTAATTTCGTAAATCCAGCGTTTTTATAATCGGAATTAGAGGTCGGAATTGATAGCATCGGCGCACTCAACACACGACGCACAGGAGCATTTTCAGGAGTATCTCCGGGCTCACAGTTGGCTAACTGACAAAGTTCACCCCAGGTGGTGATCTCCTGTCTATAGGAGTGCATGACTTCGATCTTCTGGTTGTTACTCGGACAGAAATAATCGTAGATTGGCATAGGAAGGCTTTTTAGGATAACAATGGATGGATTGTTGCTCAGATGATATCCCTCTCGATTATATCATTCTCAATGGCTGACACCATCTAAAAAAATAAAAGGGGATGCAATTTTGCCAAAATCAGAGATAATACGAAAGTTGAGATCGTGATTCCCCTTGATCAACTCAACAATATCCTATCCTCGATTATCCCAGAGAAGACAACATTAACTATTTTTTGGATGATGACGCTCTAAAATTTCCTGATATTAAAATTTTCTCAGCCCAATCTGTTAAATTGACTCTAAACTTAATCTGTTCTGATGAGGATTTATCGATGAGTGATTTTAAACCAACTCCTGAAACAAATATGACAACTACTCAACTTTTAGATCGCTATCAACTCCATGATGCTAATACCCTAAAAAACTGGGCAAGTTTCCATGGAATTCATAGACAAGATGGTCTATTTTCTCCCTCGGAAGTGGATTTAATTGATCATGTTCATCATCATATTTATAATTTGGGGATGAGCGTTGATGAATATCAAAACTTCTTAAATCATCGCCTGAATCGGGTACAACCCATTGTAGAACCTCAGCCATCTGTTGTCAATCAAAATCCTCATCCTGATGAGATTACAACCGAAGCCTCCCAAGCGATGGAATCGTTAATGGAGCAGTATTCTGAAGCTATTGAATTTATGGGAGAAAGAATTGCTGATCATTTTATTGATGAATTAGATTTATCGGTGATGCGTCATTTGGCGAAAAAAGTTAAAGAGCGTCAATTATTAAATGGTCAAGCTGCTAGACCTAATCGTTTTTTAAGAACAATTCAAGCGGTGCTCAAACCTAAAAGTAGTCCCTTATTAGCTTCTCCTTCTCCAGAAGAAACCCGTGTACAAATGGAAAGTAATCATCGCTTAGGTTAAAGGATTTTTAAAGGGGTTAATTGTTGACGGTTGACCGTTAACGGTTAACATCTCATCTGTCAACTGTCAACAGCTAACACCAGACACCCGACTTAAACTGATCGCATGGACTCATTTTTAAACCCAAAAACTTTGGTTCAATATTTATATCAACAGGCTAGTTATCATTTAGCACATCAACAAGTCGATGAAGCTCTGTCTGTTTGTCTGGCTGCGCTTAATGTAGATCCAAATTATCCCCCCATTTGTAAAACATTAGGAGTGATTTGGCAAGTTCAAGAGGATTTTGAACAGGCAGAATTTTGGTATCAAAAAGCTTTAAAATTACAGCCTGATTATGCAGAAGTTTATGGAAATTTAGGAGATATTTATGCTCAAAAACAGGACTGGGAAACGGCAATTTTAAATTATAAAAAATCAATTCAATGTAATCCTGATCGGGCGATTAATTATCGAAATTTAGCCAAGGTTTTGATTGAAATTAATCAACAAGATGAAGCGGATAAATTCTGGTATAAGGGCTTACATTTAGAGCCGAGTTTGGGGACATTTCCTGAATATTTGAGGTTAGGGAATAGACTCTTACAAAAACAGGAAATTGATCAAGCAATTTTTTGTTATCAAAAGGCAATTCAGGCTAATCCCAAGGGATATGAAGCCTATCATAACTTAGGAGAAGCCTATACTCAACTCCATCAATGGCAGAATGCAGTTGAAGCTTATAGCCAAGCCGTTGACAGAAATGAACAACTGTTTACTTCTTATATGGGTTTGGGAAATGCCCATAAATTATTAGGAAATTGGGAAAATGCCATTCATGCTTATCAGTGTGTGATTGCATTAAATCCTACGGCTTATTTACCTTATTTTCAAATTGCAGAAATTAGGTTTAAATTGCAACAATGGGATGTGGCGATCGCAGCTTATCAAGAGGCATTAAAATTAGAAGATAAAAATCCTTTTATTTATTTATCCTTGAGTCGAGCTTATAGTTATAAAAAACAATGGGAAGAAGCGATCGCAGCCTCTCAAAAAGCGATTGTATTAAATCCTAATTTACCCCATGGTTACACCCACTTAGGTAACTTTCTATCGGAAATTGGGGAATTAGAAAAAGCTGTTCAAGCTCATCAAAAATCCCATCAATTAAGAGGATGGAATTCGAGTCTTGAAAAGAATTATCACTTTACAAAAGATTGGTTTAGTGTTAATATTCCTAACTGGGAAAAAGCCCTAAATTCTTTCGCTGATCTTCCTGAAATTCAAGGCTTAGAAATCGGTAGTTTTCAAGGAATGTCTGCTTGTTGGTTACTGGATTATATTTTAACCCATCCTACAGCAAAAATGACCTGTATTGACTTAAGTTTTAACCCAGAATTTGATCTGAATATTCCTAAAACGGGAGTGTCAGAAAAAGTCATAAAATTAGAGGGATATTCCCAAGAAATATTATCGACTCTTGCCTCCAATACCTACAATTTTGTTTATATTGATGGCTGTCATTTAGCCTCAGTAGTATTAGAGGATGCGTTACTATCTTGGAATTTAGTCAAACCGGGAGGAATTATTATTTTTGATGATTATGAATATCGAGATCCTGAACACCCTGAAGAAGACACTCGCAAAGGAATTGATCAATTTCTGAACACCCTCTCCAAACCCGTGAAAATTCTGCATCAAGCCTATCAATTAATTATTCAAAAATATTAATACTCTGTCGCTGATCCAACTGGAATCCTTGGGGGAGGCATTATTGGATTTCTCTAATTTTTATGCTTTAGAGACAGGTTTGGCAGAACAGAGACGGTAGATTCGCACTTCAAGTTGTAGGCTAAGATCAAAAGATTCCTACTACCGCATAACTGATATGACAACCGCAGCACTTGTTATTCATAGCGACCCTAACATATTAGGAGGAACCCCTGTTTTTGTTGGAACTCGTGTACCCATGAAAACGTTGCTCGATTACCTCGAAGCCGGCGATCCACTGGATGAATTTTTAGATCATTTTCCCAGTGTTCCTCGTGAGCAAGCGATCGCAGCCGTTGAATTAGCAAAGGAAATGCTGATCTCCAAGGAATTATATTGAAATGAGAGATAAGGAGAGCAACATGAGCCACCGAAAATCAGAGCGAGAGTCTATTTCTAAGTCAATCCGTTTTGAAATCTTCAAACGAGATAAATTTACTTGTCAGTATTGTGGTAAGAAAGCACCAAACGTTATTCTCCATCTGGATCACATTAATCCAGTATCTAAAGGCGGAACTAACGACTTATTAAATCTCATTACATCCTGCATAGATTGTAATCTAGGAAAGAGTGATCGAACTTTAGCAGATACTACCATCATTGATCGTAAGCGTACACAGATGGAAGAACTCCAGGAGCGACGTGAGCAAATTGAGATGATGATGGAGTGGCAAAGAGGTTTGGTTGAGCTAGATCAGTATTTAATTGAGCAGATAGCTGATTTTTGGGCAGAGTTGGTGGCTCCTTATCAGCTATCTGAGCAAGGACTGAAAAGTTTAAGGAAATTGCTGAGGCAACATAATGCTGATGAAGTCATGGAGGCAATGCGTATTGCAACTAAGCAATACTTACAATATGATAACGCCCAACTAACCAAAGAGAGTGTTAGCTATGCCTGGTCTAAAATTGGGGGCATTTGTACAACCAAGAAAATAGAGAAGAGCAAGCCCTATATGCGAGAACTCTTCTACATTAGAGGTATTCTGCGGAAGCGCTTAAATTATCTAAATGAATGGCAGTGTCTTAAACTTTTAGAGGAAGCTCATCAATATGGTGCTGCTCTTGAAAAACTCAAGGAACATGCTTGTAATGTTCGCAATTGGACACAATGGCGACAAGACATAGAAACATTCATTGAATCTTCAGAAAAAATCGAAGCTAAATCCGATAATTTTAGTGAAATTGATCAAGAAAGGTTTTCTAAATCAAACCAAGTTATAGATGAAGATGGTGAAGAGGAAAAGAATAGCGAAGTGTTTCTACAATTCATTGAAATATGCAATTCTTATGCTGACAAGAAGGATTACAAAAAGGTTGCTGAGATGTGTAATCACTATCTAGATCCAAATATTTCCGAGGTAAGGGACTTCATACACAATGCCAGTCATTGGTTTGTCACTATTGAAGACAGCAGGTTCATAGTAGATTTAGTTAGATTACAACAATCTTTTAAGTCTGAATATAGACATTGGTTTATTGACTATGAGAGCAGATGTATTTATACTAAGCTAGATAGTGGTTATGAATATGATATAGGCTTTGAAACAATTTACTCAGATGAGCGGAAGCAGGAGTGGATACAACACCTTAGCAGTAAGAATTGGAGTAATCCTGAAATGATTACTGAGTTATCTGAAATTCTAAAAAATTCGTTTTATACATTTTGAGGCTTTCATGGGAAATAGTCTTAACAACGCTTTAGGAAAATCAGACAACCCTACATCATTTCCTCAGATCCTAACGATGATTGGGGTTGGGAAGTAGAACTTCACCGCAGCCCCGACTGGCGGGAACAACTGATTGCGGAAATTGAGGGTCGTCCCATTGGATTTATTGAAATCATCGATCCAGCCCGTGAGGATGACCATTATTGGGGTGATATGGCAACGGATCTTAGGGCTATTGATATTTGGATTGGAGAAGAACAGGATTTAGGCAAAGGCTATGGAACACAAATGATGCAGCTTGCTATTGCTCGCTGTTTTGCAGTATCGACTGTAACGGCTGTCCTTGTCGATCCTCTGGCTAATAATACTCGCGCCCACCGCTTCTATGAACGTCTGGGCTTTAAATTTGTCGAGTTACGGCAATTTGGTGAGGATGACTGTTTTGTGTATTGTCTGAATCGGGAAGATTGGCAGTCTAAAAGTCATTTATTTTAAGAGAAAAGTAGGGTTAGAAGAAAAGCGATTTAAAAAACTTGACATTCAGAAGAAACGCACTGAGGTAGATTAGAGCTAGAGAAACGGCTGGCTGTGTTGGAAGCTGAAATTTTAGATCAGGAAATTAGGTTAGAGTTAGCTAAAATTGGTTTTAATCTTGAGGGTTAATTGTTTAATTAATATTACCTTGCAAGGCACGGAGTCAAGGGATAATAGCATATATGCTATCATTAGCTTATGTCTAGCAAACTTGTCATTGACACCAATGTTTTTGTCAGTGCCTTAATTAGCCCTTCTGGAGCAAGTCGCGCTGTACTTCGTGCCTGCTTGCAAGGGAAGTATCAACCCCTGATGGGAACAGCACTATTGATGGAGTATGAGTCAATCTTGGGGCGCTCGGAGGTGATGGCACGCTGCCCACTATCAAAAGCTGATATTGAAGTATTGCTTGCTGCTTTGATGTCGGTAAGTCAATGGGTTCAGGTTTATTATTTATGGCGACCGAACTTGAAAGATGAAGCGGATAATCATCTAATTGAATTGGCGATCGCGGGCAATGCAGAGGCAATTGTCACCCAGAATATTAAAGATTTCCAGAGGGCTGAACTTCTCTTTCCCCAGCTTTCTATTATTTCCCCTGAAGCATTGATTATGGAGTAATTACAATATGGCAACTTTAACGATTCGTTTACCTGATGACAAACATTTCCGCCTGAAGGCTTTAGCTCAATCTCGCGGCATCAGTATCAATAAGCTTATGGAAGAATTATCAACGTTAGCGATCGCAGAGTTTGATGCTCAGACCCGATTTCAAGCTTTAGCAATACAGGGCGATGTGGCAAAGGGTTTAGAAGTTTTGGATCGCTTAGATGCCTTCAATCAGTAGACAGTTGAAATTTATCCTGAACAAAAAAGAGTTAAGCCTAAAGTGATTTAGAATTTCTGATTATAGAGGGGGTTCCAGCCCCCTCGTGAATTATAAGATCAATAAATATAATTTAAGTTACTTGTTGTCTGCCACCTGGCTACCGAGTTTAGATTGTTTCTTCTCTCCCTCTCGGTTTAGGCTGATAATGTACCCAATAAAAACAAGAACTCGCCATACCATTAGCAAGTTCTTGTTCAAAAGATAAAGATGAAATTATTGGGTTAAAGCAGATAACAATTTGTCAATAACCTAATAAAATGGCGGGGAGCGGATTTGAACCACTGACCTTCGGGTTATGAGCCCGACGAGCTACCAGACTGCTCTACCCCGCGTCGCTTGTTCCTTTCCTAGTATAACCACAACATTCTGGATTTGGCAACCCCTTTTGAAAAATATTTTTTTGAAGCAGGGGGAGCGGAGGGAGTAGGGGCGGGGTTACTCCCCAAAGCGTGTCACCTTAAGCCAAAAATCCGTGATTACAGCCAAGAACAGATCCCCCTAAATCCCCCTGGAAAAACCCCCAGGGCTGTTTCATTCTCGGATCTAAAATGCGATCGCCTGAGAATAGAGGGCGGGTTTAGGGAGATAATTACTGATCATTAAAGCTCGTCTCGGAACCCGCCCCTACGGTTTAATTGTTGATTATTGCTCAAATGCGATGCCGCAAGGCGGCGGCTACGCCATCAGATTTTTTCCACAACAAAATGTAGGGGCGGGTTCTGTAATTATCTTCAATTCTAACCAATAATCTGACTAAACCCGCCCATCTTCAATGAGATCGCCTTTTTACTATTAATATGAAATCCCTAAATGATCCCCCCAACTCCCCAGGGCTGTTTCAAAGTCGGGGGGAAAAGAGTAAAGAAATAGCGATCGCTACCTGATAAAATCAAGAGCGGTCGCTTATTTTTTTCTAAAATTAAAGATGCTAACAACTCTAAGCCCCTATTAGTTATCTTTTGTTATGTTAATTAACGTTCATCAATCAACATGAAACCGCTTAAACCTCAACTTTAACCCCTTTCCAAAACGCAATATAACCTTCAATATTTTTAGCTTTGGATTTCGCTTCAGGATAATACCAAGCGGCATCCTTATTCACTTGACCTTCAACAACGATATCATAATAACTCGCAACCCCTTTCCAACCACAGGTTGTATGGGTGTTACTTTCTTGGAAATATTCAGCTTTGATGGAGTCCGGGGGAAAATATTGATTGCCCTCCACAACAACGCATTGGTCAGTTTCTGCCAAAACTGCACCATTCCAAACTGCTTTCGGCATAAATCTCCTCTAAAATTTACAACGTTGTATTAAAATTTAACATCTTTGAGGCATTCAGTGTCTAGTCTGGGTTATCAATCACAAAATTTTATCGAGATCCCGCAGTCATTTACCCAGTTTTAATCATAAAATAAAAAAGACGTTTTATCTAAATCACGAGCAATGTCAGGGCTAATTTCTACTTCCTTTGCCCAACCCCAATCCCTAGAACAGTCTCTTAAACATTTCTTTGGCTATGATTCTTTTCGACCCGGACAGCGCGAAATTATTGAACAGGCACTACAAAGGCGAGATTCATTAATTATTATGCCCACAGGAGGCGGAAAATCTTTGTGTTTTCAACTTCCGGCTTTATTAAAACCCGGATTAATGATTGTTGTGTCTCCTTTAATTGCCTTAATGCAAGATCAAGTAGAGGCGTTACAAGATAATGGAATTGGTGCGACATTTCTCAATAGTACCTTAACGGCTGCGGAGGCAAAATCAAGGGAGTTAGCAATTTTACAGGGTGATATTAAACTGTTATATGTTGCCCCAGAACGGTTATTATCTGAAAGGTTTTTATTGTTCTTAGATACGATAGAAAATCAATTAGGAGTCTCTGCCTTTGCCATTGATGAAGCTCACTGTGTTTCGGAATGGGGGCATGATTTTAGGCCGGAATATCGCAAATTAAAACAACTGCGAAATCGTTATCCTAAAATTCCCGTTTTAGCATTAACAGCAACGGCAACCCAACGAGTTAGACAGGATATTATTCAACAATTAGAGTTAAAAAATCCCTATATTCATGTTGCTAGTTTTAATCGACCTAATTTATATTATGAAGTTATTCCCAAGAAAAAACAAACCTTTACCCAACTCTTAAAAATAATTCAGGATGTTGGAGGTTCAGGAATTATTTATTGTTTAAGTCGAAAAAATGTAGAAGACTTAGCTTTTCGGTTACAAAATCATGGCATTTCAGCTTTACCTTATCATGCCGGAATGGAAGATCAACTGCGGGCTGAAAATCAAACCCGATTTATTCGGGATGATGTCCAAATTATGGTAGCGACTATTGCCTTTGGCATGGGAATTAATAAGCCCGATGTTCGCTTTGTGATTCATTATAATTTACCTCGAACGTTAGAAAGTTATTATCAAGAATCAGGACGGGCAGGACGAGATGGAGAACCAGCACGATGTACATTATTTTTTAGTTATGGTGATATTAAAACCCTGGAATATTTAATTGATCAAAAACCCGATGCTGATGAACAACGCATTGCCCGTCAACAGTTACGGCAAATGTTAGATTATGCTGAAGCCTCGGAATGTCGGCGCACAGTTCAATTGAGTTATTTTGGCGAATTCTTCTCGGAAAATTGCGGAAAATGTGATAATTGTCGGACACAAAATCCCGTTGAAGATTGGACAATTGAAGCGATGAAATTTTTATCCTGTATTGCCCGATGTCAAGAAAGATTTGGGATGAATTATATTATTGATGTATTGAGAGGATCGAAAAGTCAAAAAATTCTAGATCGACATCATGATCAACTTTCTACTTATGGCATTGGTAAAGATAAAACAGCAGAAGAATGGAAGAATTTAGGGCGATCGCTTTTACGTCAAGGACTACTTGATCAAACCACAGATGGTTATGCAATTTTAAAGTTAAATTCCCGCAGTTGGGAAGTAATGAAACGGGAAAGAACCGTTGAAATTACGGTAATTAAAGAACAAAATCTGGAAAAATCAACTCGATCTTTGGCGGTGGAAGCGGAAATGTTATTTGAACAATTGCGCCATCTTCGTAAAAAATTAGCCGATGAACAATCTATCCCTCCCTATATGGTTTTTTCTGATTCTACATTAAGATTAATGGCCCAACAACGACCCCAAAATTTAGAGGAATTAAGTCAAATTTCTGGGGTGGGTAGTTATAAACTAGAACGCTATGGTAAACAATTTACTGAAGCCATTTCTACCTATTTTCAAGATCAAACGGGTTCAAATTCTAAACCTAAATCATCAGAAGTTAAGCGTCTAACTTTGGAGGATTTATCCGATAGTTTAATCACGACTTTGGAGTTATCTCAACAGGGATTAAGTTTGAATGCGATCGCCAATCAACGAGGGTTAAAAAATAGCACTATTGCTGACCATTTAACCCAATTAATTGCCGCTAATCAGGAGATCAATCTTGATCAGTTTGTTGAACTTGACCGTCAAAATAGTATTATTAAAGCAATTGAAAAAGTAGGAGATACTAGCTTAAGAACAATTTACGAACATTTAGGAGAACAGTATAATTATGAAGAAATTAAGTTAGTTCGAGAATGGTGGCGAAATCATCCTGATTAGTTGACTGATAACTGATGGCTGAATATGGGCGAGATAACCCTACAATTAATAGCTAAATATGGGCGGGATAACCCATCAGTGTCAACAATCGCGCTAAAAGCCTTGAAATAAATTTCAGGCTCAAAGCTAAAACCCGTTAAAACGGGTTAATAAAGAACAGTTTTAGTCATCTTTAGATGACTTTAGCTCTTAGCCCGAACTTTAGTTCAGGGCTTCGGAGGCTTAAGTTGACGGACTTTGGGGATAACCCCGCCCCTACAACGGATTAATGATCATGAACCCAATTATTTTTTGTGACTTTGACGGAACAATTACCGCAGAAGAAACTTTTGTAGGAATGTTAAAAGAATTTGCTCCCGAAATGGCGGCTGAAATTATGCCATTATTGTATCGGCGGGAAATGACATTACGAGAAGGAGTTAGAAAAATGTTAGAGTCTATTCCTTCGCGTTGCTATCCTGAAATTATTGAATTTTCCAGAACAAAGAAAATACGACCTGGATTTGTTGAATTTTTAGATTTTCTCAATATCCAAGGCGTTCCCTTTGTTTTAGTTTCTGGAGGTGTTCGGGTGATGGTAGAAACGGTTTTAGGAGATTTAAGTCAAAAAATTGATAGCATTTATGCCGTTGATTTAGACACTTCAGGCGCGTATTTTAAAGTTAATTCTGAATTTGAAGCGGATACAGAATTAGTAGCTAAAGTTAAAGTGATGGAACGTTATCCCAATACTGAACCGATAGCCATTGGAGACTCTGTTACGGACTTAAATATGGCTTTAGCTGCCCCTATTGTTTTTGCTCGTGATCGTTTGGCACAATATTTAGATGAATATCAAAAACCTTATATTAACTGGACGGATTTTTTTGATATTCAAGCGTATTTATCAGAACGTTGGAATATTTCCTAAATCGATCAGTGTCTTTCTAAACCGAGGTAATCGTAAAAAATGTCACAATTTACTCGAATTCTTGCTCTTGATGGCGGGGGACTACGAGCAATCATGTCCGCCGAGGTATTAAAGTATGTTGAGCAGAAATTACAGGATTTTACAGGAAATTCTGATGCTAGAATTGCCGATTATTTTGATTTAATTGCGGGAACCAGTGCTGGAGGAATATTAACCGCTCTTTATCTTTGCCCTGATGCCGAAAATCCTTTAAGACCTCGGTGTTCTGCCCAAGAAGTTTATGATTTTTTTCGATATAAATCCAGCCAAATCTTTTATCCTTTCTTTAATGATTCCTTCCAAAAAGTCGGGGAATTATTTAATGAAAAATACTCCTATCAAAAATTTAATCAGGTGATGGGTGATTTTTTTAAAGATATTAAATTGAGTGAACTACTTAAACCTTGTCTGATTACTTCCTATGAAATAGAAAGACGAGAAGCCCACTTTTTTACCCAACATGATGCTAAATTAAACCCAAAAGATGATTATTTAATTCGAGATGTTCTCCGGGCTACCTCTGCCGCCCCAACGTTTTTTGAAGTGGCTCAAATTCACGCTCTAAACCAGGAGGTTTATACTTGTATTGATGGGGGAGTCTTTGCTAATAATCCGGCTCTCTGTGCCTACGCAGAAGCCCGCCATAAATTTAATCAAGACTTTAATCTCGATCATCGCTATGAAACAGGCCCAACGGCTAAAGAAATGGTGATTTTATCATTAGGAACAGGGGAGGTTAAAAAGAAATATCCTTATCAGGAAGCAAAAGATTGGGGAAAATTAAAATGGCTTGATCCGCTATTTGATATTATTATGACTGGGGTAGCGGAAACCGTTGATTATCAAATGAAACAAATCTTTGATACGACGGGTAAACCGGAACATTATTTACGAATTAATACGGTTTTGAGCGATCGCAGAACCTTACCAATGGATGATCCTTCAGAAGTTAATCTCAAGGCAATTAGTCAATTAGGGCAACAATTAACAGAACAATATCGTCAATCGTTAGATCAGTGGATTCAACTACTTTTAGTTTAAACCTATTTAAGGATGAACCCATGTTTAAAGATGCTCGGAATGCTCAAATTTTATTTTTGTCGATGTTTTTGCTATTGGGTATTGGAACCAGAGATTGGACATTACGACCCGATTTTATCCTGGTAATCGGATTAAGTTGTTTATTGACTCAATGGTTTTTTTCTTCCCTTTCCTCCTTCTATATTCACAAAAAATTTACCTTTTTATCCCCAGAATTTTTAGCCTCTTGGCGCAGTGCTTTAATTACCACATTAGGGTTGTGTTTACTACTGCGAGGAAACCATTGGACAACCTTAGCCTTAGCGGGATGTTGTGCGATCGCCAGTAAATTTATCTTTCAATCTCAAGGAAAACATTTTTTTAATCCCGCTAATTTTGGGATGATTATTGCTATCACGTTAACAGCCGATGCTTGGGTTTCCCCCGGACAATGGGGAACGGATTCTTGGTATTTTCTTCTATTTTTAGCAACCGGAGGAATTATTCTTAAAAAAGTGGGTCGTTGGGATACTTCCGCAGCCTTTTTAATCACTTATACAGGATTAGAAGCTTGGCGAAATTTTAGCTTAGGATGGAGTTGGGATGTTTATAGTCATCAACTGATGAGCGGCAGTTTATTATTGTTTGCCTTTTTTATGATTACCGATCCGCGTTCTATTCCCAATGCTCCCTTAAGCAGAATTTTATGGGCGATGTTAATAGCCGGATTAACCTTTATTTTACAACACCAATTTTTTATCTCAACGGCTCTATTTTGGTCATTGTTTGCCCTGTCTCCCCTGACTATTATATTTGATCAAGTTTTTCAAGCGTCTCGCTTTTCTTGGTCAGAAAAATATCTCAAATCTTTGCCTTCATCTCCTGTTTTTTAGTTAATATTCCCATTCCTAATAGTGTTTAAATTGGAGTTGTTGATGAAAGCTTTAAACTGGATTATTTCTGTTTTAGTTATTCTTTTAGTCATTGTTGGTTTTGCTTCTCCTGCGTTGGCATTTTGTGGATTTTATGTCTCTCAAGCTGATGCAAGTTTATATAATCAAGCCTCTCAAGTGATCATTGCCAGAGATGGAAATCGTACAATTTTAACAATGGCAAATGATTATCAAGGATCTGTGAAAGATTTTGCTTTAGTGGTTCCGGTTCCTGTTATTTTAAAACCTGAACAAGTTCATATCGGAGACCCCAAAATTATTCAAAGATTAGATGCGTTTAGTGCGCCTCGACTGGTGGAATATTTCGATCCTGACCCTTGTAATTTCTACCCTATGGCTCCAACAACGCGAGGAGGAACTAGAGGAGGAGTTGATTTACAAATGGAAAAACAACCCGAATCCGAATCTAGTTTAGGGGTCACAATTGAAGCTCGTTTTAGTGTCGGCGAATATGATATTTTAATTCTGAGTGCGAAAGAATCCGATGGATTAGAAACCTGGTTAACGCAAAATGGTTATCAAATTCCTGAAGGAGCAAGTGCTTTATTAAAACCCTATATTCAACAGGGATTAAAATTTTTTGTTGCTAAAGTTAATTTAACAAAATTTGATCAAAGTGGGTTTCAAAATCTGCGTCCTTTAATGATGGCTTATGAATCTCCTCGATTTATGTTACCGATTCGTTTAGGGATGATTAATGGGACAGGAGAACAGGATTTAATTGTTTATTTACTTTCTCCTAAAGGTCAAATGGAATTAACCAATTATCGCACGGTTAAAATTCCTTCCGATCAAGAAATTCCTGAATTTGTGAAAGAAGAGTTTCCCGGTTTTTATAAATCCATGTTCACAAAAGCTTATGAACGGGAACAGAAAAAAGTCGCCTTTTTAGAATATGCTTGGAATATGGGCGGATGCGATCCTTGTTCTGCCGATCCTTTAAACCAGGAAGAATTAAAACAAGCGGGGGTATTTTGGTTGGATTCAAACGCTTTTAATTCAACCTTTATTACTCGCTTACATATTCGCTACACCCGGAATACTTTTCCTGAAGATCTAAATTTTCAATCAACAGCCAATCAACAAAATTTTCAAGGTCGATATATTATTAATCGTCCCTATCGGGGTCAAATGCAGTGTTCACAAGCCCAGCAATATCGGCAGTCCGTTCGCCAACGACAGGAACAAGAAGCGCAAAACTTAGCCACATTAACAAACTGGAAAATTGAGGATATTCGTCGTCGAATTAACTGGGTACAATCGACTTCAGATTCTTGGTGGAATCCATTCAAAAATAACAATTAATCTGATTGTCGGGTGCATCAACATCGTACATAAAACTTCTAATATTTAACGGACATTTCCTAATCGGGGTTATAACAATTAACACAACAGGTCAATTTTGTGTCATGCTATTACGCGAAACAAAGCTGATCAAACAGGATTTCAGATCACTGTTGCTGAAATCACTTGAATGTTTAACCTCGAACAAATAACACTATGGGTACTAAGCGAATATACCAAGGTTTACCCTTGTATTGGCATCAAGACACCGTTGAAAATGACTATCGTTGGTTAGAGTCGATTGTTCGTAACACGGCGCCGTTTTCTGATGCTTGGACAAAAGCCCGCATTGTCCAACTCGCTTATTCCATTCCCAAAGGGGTCAAGACTCAAACCCTTTATAATTTGCCTATTTATGGCTCTTATACCTCTGAATTAGCGATCGCAGAAGCATTACGTTCTACCTGTAATTTAGAAGAATACCCCGATTTTGAGACTCAGGTTAATGAAGATTATGTGATTCGTACCTTAAATAGTTGGCATAATAAACAATTTGCTAAAGCCGTCAGTCGCAACTTTGAAGTTTATGTAGATCGTAAATATTCTAATGGTTTTTTAGTTGTAAGTACAGCCCGCACTTCATTAAATATTGATCGAGAATTACCTCCTTTAGAACGATTTCGTCCCCTATTTAATATTGCTGAAATGGGGCAAATGATGCGGAAGGAAAACTTTCGCTATCTAACATTAAGAACTCATGGTTATGCAAATCCGGCTCATAAATTTTATCAAGAATTTATGGCAGAAATCGAGTCTTTATCCGAAAAGGGGCCGATTAATCAGATAGGTACATTAGAAAATCGGAGTGTTTATATTGGTTATACTTGGCCGAGTGAAATGCCCTTAATTCATCCGGGATTATGGAGTGATCTGGGTGATCAAAAAGGCATATCGTTGAAATTTTTATTTATTTTAGCCCTGATCGCTTGGACTGTGGGAACCGGATTTTATATTCTATTAACCTTAATTGGAGTTCCCTTCTTGAATTTATTCGGGATGGAAATGCCTTTATCTCCCCTGTGGTATTGGTTGAATTGGAATCAAATTTCTGATTTATTTGCTCAATGGAATTGGGTCACTCTAACGGTTTTTGCCCTGTGGTTGTTATTAATGCAAATCTTAAGAATTTCTGTTTATCAACGCGATCGCTATCGAGCCATTCATTACGGAGCACCAGATTTAGCAGAATTTTTTTGGAGATTAGATAAGGTTTTGGGTGAAAATCCTTATACCTCTATGCCTTTTTATGAACCTCAAAAAGAAATAGCGATCGCTAATTATTATAGCCAAAATTTCCCCCCGATGAGTGTTAACTTAATTGGTCATAGTATGGGGGCGTTAGTGGTTGTCAATGTGCTCCGAATTCTCTCGGATCGATTTGGTAAAGAAGATCGTCTGGAATATGAAAAAAATAATATGGGGGATTATTTACAATTAAATAAATTAATTTTAACGGCTCCTGATATTCCCTTAGAATTTCTCCGTGAAGGTCGAAATAATTATGTTCGCTCTGCGATTTTACGATGTAATGAAATTTATTTATTTTCCAGTGATAGAGATTTAGTTCTTCGTTATATGTCTATTCTCGGAAACTGGTTTAGTGAACCCAGCGTAGAAATGTCAGGATTGCGGTTAGGAAATATTTATTTAAAACCCGTCAAAAATTCTATTAACTATCAACCCTATATTCGGGTAATGATGAGTTCTCAATCGGCGGTTCAACCCACTTCAGCTTATGATTTATTTGAAAAATTCAACTATATTGATTGTTCAGAAATGCCGGGAGTTAATGCTATTTCTCTCCCTTTAAATATCTGGACAAGCCTGATTATTGACGTGATGAATACTGTATTTTTTATCGCCCAAAAAGTAGATGTTCATGGGGGTTATTACTTCACGAACACCACCAGTTTTGATATTTTAAAACTTTTAATTACTAGAGATGGATTATCTCGCACAGAAACCTTAGCTGAAATTAACCGCCTGATTACAGGGAAATCGGTTTTAGTTTTACCTTCCTATGAACCCATACAAGACAGCAGCGAGGAAGACTTTTACAGTCAATCCTAACAGGAATCTCTGACTGTGATGTGAGAATTCCCCGCTACAATTGCCAGTATTAGGAGGGGAGAATATCAACCTTTAACTGGATGCGAGAACTTAATGCGAGTTTTGTCAGATGTCGATCTGGGTTAAAAACGTGAGGAACAGAATAGTTACGTTTGCGGTGAGCAATCTCCAGAGAAAAATTAGGCATTTCTTGATGACAATAAAGGCAATACCAATACACTCGATTATGCTCAATATGACGTAGCATCGAAGAAGAGCAACAGGGACATTCATTCATGATTATAATTCTCCTATCAAAAAATTGAAAGCACATTGAAATGTTTTTTAAACTTGTATTTTCTCTAGCAATCACCTAAAATAGGCAATTTAATTCTGGGTTAGACTGCTTAAATGAGATGAATTCAAGGAAATAAATAAAGTCAATCAACAGAGTGTTTTAAAACAGAAATTCGGGTTCAAATTTTGTTCTACTGTTTTACATCTGAATCCAAAATTAGATTCAGCAATAAGGCAGAAACAGGTTTGATTTCAAGGTGGAATTGAAGAATTTTAGAGAAATTTGTTATTCAACAAAATCACCTTTTCATAACAATCACGGTTATCCTAGATTTTGGTGACTCATTTATTAATAATTACTACCCAAAATCATCTGATGTTATGCTGTATTGCATCAGATCAAATTCCCAATATCTGAAACTGATTCTAACGATGCCGTTAAAAATTTACACTTATTCTGTGAAATTTTTAACAACATTTGCTATTTTCTTATCTTAATTGATTCATTCTCAATTCCCATCAGTCGCGTATTCAACAAAATTTAATAACCTGCGAGTTTGAGTCCAAAACTAGAGACGAACTATGAAGAAATTTTAAAGCCAAACACAACATTTTAAACTTATCCTTTCCTCACAATGCGACTTCAGCATTAAACTTTCCCTCCCTCGTGTTTTAACTTATATGATAGATTTTCCTAACTTCAGAGGCAAATTACATCTTCCTTTTGGGGGGTCTTATGTAAAATAGAATAGTCTACACCTTCATCATCTGAATCGAAGCATTTTTGAAGTATTGTAACAATTTACTGTTCTAAATCGTTTAGTTTGCTATGTCTAATTCAAACAGGATTTGGCACTTTCAGCATGAACTGAGAGAATGAAAAAATCCTGTTGAGATTTAGATCCATGAGACCTAAAATTAAAGATCAAGTAGCTTGGCAACAAGCTGAACTCCTGATGCAACCCGCTTTGATTCGTCTTTTAGATAACATCCGTAAACAATTAGACGAATCGATTTGGACGGGAACTTACCAGGAAATCCAAGACCCTCTCCCTGGGTATCGGTTAGAATTAGAGCATAATGGTCAACAAGTCAGTGTAGATATTTGGGAATTGTGTTATCAGATCTGTTTTCAAAACTATCGTCCTACCCATGCTCACGAAGAAAGTCTTGAGGTTGAAATTGACATGACCTTAATTGATCAAGAAACGGGGGATGTTGATTGGCAGAACCTCGAAAATAAAACCCGTCAGATTATTGCAGATTTATTTGCCAACTTACCTCTTGAGGCAACCCATTCTTCATGTTAAGTCCCTATACTTATCAATGTTGAAAATTTTTTTAATCTCTTTACTGCCACAATGATTTCAGAATTACAGAATTTACAAGCTTCTACAGGTGCTATTTTTGAACCCTTAAGCACTGGGGAAATTATTCCTATGACTTTTGGCAATGATCCTGAAGCCATCACCGCCACAAAACAGGGTGTTGGTTTGTATGATCGATCTCACTGGGGACTATTGAAACTTTCTGGGGAAGACCGACTGCGATTTTTACATAATCAAAGTACAAATTCTATTCAGACTCTCAAACCCGGAGAAGGTTGTGATACGGTATTTGTAACTTCGACGGCTCGCACCCTTGACCTAGCTACAGCGTTGATCACAGAAGATGCAATTCTGCTGTTAATTTCACCAAACCGTCGTCAGCATTTAATACAATGGCTAGATCGGTATATTTTCCCGATGGATCAAATACAATTGCAGGATATCACCAGCGATTATGCCGTTTTCAGTCTCCTAGGGCCAGATAGTCCTACTATTCTCAACAAGCTGGGTGTAACAGACCTGCAACAGCAACCCTACGGCTGTCATCAATTATTGGAAATTGCAGGTTCAACCCTCCGCATCACTGTTGGCAGTGGGTTAGCAACTCTGGGCTATACTTTGATGATTCCCGCCTCTGACGCCTCCTCTATCTGGCAAGTTTTAACTCAGGTGGGGGCTATTCCATTCGGTGAGGCCGTTTGGCAACATTTACGCATTTGTCAAGGTCGTCCAGTGCCCGATGCTGAATTAACAGAAGATTACAATCCTCTGGAAGCGGGTTTATGGCAAACGCTATCTTTTGATAAGGGTTGTTACATTGGTCAAGAAACCATTACCCGTCTCAATACTTATAAGGGTGTTAAACAACAACTGTGGGGAATTCGTTTGAATGCGCCTGTTTCACCGGGAACCCTAATCTGGAGTGATGAGGTCAAAATCGGAAAATTAACCAGTTATACCAACACCGATGGAGAACATTTTGGCTTAGGTTATATTCGCACAAAAGCGGGTGGAGTGGGTTTAAAGGTCAAAGTCGGTGAAATCGAGGCAGAAGTCGTGGATGTTCCTTTTTTAAGGCATCCACCCCTCTAGGTTTGTGTTGAAGGTGGAGGACATCAATCACTTCTTCCACTTCTTCACCTTTTCACCTTAAAAAACCAAAGCCTCTCTCCGAATAACCAGAAAGAGGCTTTGATTTGTAATAGATTAAAAGAACAGAAAAAAGAAGACTGCATAGAGAATCAGAATAACCAGAAAGAGGCTTTGATTTGTAATAGATAAAAACAACAGAAAAAAGAAGACTGCATAGAGAATCAGAAGAAAATGAGGTCAAGCCCTCGGTCTGTTAGTGTGTCTCGGCTGCATTCATNCCAAAGGAGAATCTCTGTTCGTTTGCGAACTCCTGAACACCAGAACTTTCCCGGGTTTTTTCTTCCCGGTTCTGGTTTCATTTTTGATCCCTTCTGATTCTTCTATGCAGTTTTCAAGGTTCTGGCTGGAACTTTTTCCAGCATTTACTCTTTCTTCTGGGAAAATAGTAGTGCTGATTTGTTCTTAAACTTGGGGTAATAGTGGAGGTAAGCGGACTCGAACCGCTGACATCTGCCTTGCAAAGGCAGCGCTCTACCAACTGAGCTATACCCCCACATTTTTTTAGGTGGGCCATCCTGGACTTGAACCAGGGACCTCACCCTTATCAGGGGTGCGCTCTAACCACCTGAGCTAATAGCCCATTTACCCAACCTAGTTTACGTTTGAAAGTCTCTTTTCCTGTTTTCCTAGCTCCGACCTGGGATGACTTCTGAGGGTGCTAGATTTTGTTGGGATGTTCGCACTCTACTCAGAAGTAGGTCTCCCTGAAAGGAGGTGATCCAGCCACACCTTCCGGTACGGCTACCTTGTTACGACTTCACCCCAGTCATCAGCCCTGCCTTCGGCACCCTCCTCTCCTAAGAGTTAGAGTAATGACTTCGGGCGTGGCTCACTTCCATGGTGTGACGGGCGGTGTGTACAAGGCCCGGGAACGGATTCACCGCAGTATGCTGACCTGCGATTACTAGCGATTCCTCCTTCATGCAGGCGAGTTGCAGCCTGCAATCTGAACTGTGCCAAGGTTTCTGAGATTCGCTCGCCCTCGCGGGTTGGCTGCTCTCTGTCCTTCGCATTGTAGTACGTGTGTCGCCCAGGACGTAAGGGCCATGCTGACTTGACGTCATCCTCACCTTCCTCCGGTTTGTCACCGGCAGTCTCGCTAGAGTTCCCAACTTAATGATGGCAACTAACGACGAGGGTTGCGCTCGTTGCGGGACTTAACCCAACATCTCACGACACGAGCTGACGACAGCCATGCAGCACCTGTCTTCTGGTTCCCTAAGGCACTCTCAACTTTCATCAAGATTCCAGAGATGTCAAGTCCTGGTAAGGTTCTTCGCGTTGCATCGAATTAAACCACATACTCCACCGCTTGTGCGGGCCCCCGTCAATTCCTTTGAGTTTCACACTTGCGTGCGTACTCCCCAGGCGGGAAACTTAACGCGTTTGCTCCGGCACTGCCCGGGTCGATACAGGCAACACCTAGTTTCCATCGTTTACCGCTAGGACTACTGGGGTATCTAATCCCATTCGCTCCCCTAGCTTTCGTCCCTCAGTGTCAGTTATAGCCCAGCAGAGCGCTTTCGCCACCGGTGTTCTTCCTGATCTCTACGCATTTCACCGCTACACCAGGAATTCCCTCTGCCCCTACTATACTCTAGCTCCCCAGTTTCCACTGCCTTTACGAAGTTAAGCCTCGCTCTTTAACAGCAGACTTGAGGGGCTACCTACGGACTCTTTACGCCCAATCATTCCGGATAACGCTTGCATCCTCCGTATTACCGCGGCTGCTGGCACGGAGTTAGCCGATGCTTATTCCTCAGGTACCGTCACTTTCTTCTTCCCTGAGAAAAGGGGTTGACAATCCAAGAACCTTCCTCCCCCACGCGGTCTTGCTCCGTCAGGCTTTCGCCCATTGCGGAAAATTCCCCACTGCTGCCTCCCGTAGGAGTCTGGGCCGTGTCTCAGTCCCAGTGTGGCTGATCATCCTCTCAGACCAGCTACTGATCGTCGCCTTGGTAAGCCTTTACCTTACCAACTAGCTAATCAGACGCAAGCCCCTCTCTAGGCGATAAATCTTTTACCTTTCGGCTCATCCGGGTTTAGCAGTCGTTTCCAACTGTTGTCCCCGTCCTAGAGGCAGGTTCTTACGTGTTACTCACCCGTCCGCCACTAAATCCCGAAGGATTCCGTTCGACTTGCATGTGTTAAGCAGACCGCCAGCGTTCATCCTGAGCCAGGATCAAACTCTCCATTTTGAAGAATCTGTTAGCTCTTCATCTTGACTAGACTTGCTAGTCATGTTATTTTTTGGGAGTCTTCAGTTTTACAACTGATTTCTCTCTTAGTTTTTTGACTAGGATTTCGTTAATTCGACTTTCAAACGTATTCTTTTTTCTAGGTTCGGCTGCGCTCTCGTTTCTTTCGTCTCTCAAGCGCATTTACCAATGTATCTAACCTTCACGGGTTTGTCAACCCCTTTGGGGAAAGTTTTTTTGCTGATTCTTGAAAGACTTGTGCAGCAAGGCATTCAGCTTGTTTGCTAAATGGCTTGCTGGTAATATAGGGACTCTATTCTTTGTTAATGGGGATATTGATCGATTGATTGCGGGGTGGGATTGAGTTTGATCACAAATTAAGAATGGGAGTCGGGAAGCTCAGGGGCTTTAGCCATGGGGGGAGACGACAAAGGGGAATTAATTCTTCTTTGCCATCTAAAGAAAAAAAGTAAGCGCAATTGCAATAGGTTTCTACAGACTTCAGGATTAATCTATTTCTGAATAAAAAGTACAAGGATTAAGAATTTAGTAAAATAGTTCTGGTTTTAGCATTGCTCATGATCAATTAATTGTCTCTGTTTGATCAGCATTGACAAAAGATGGGGTTCAATTATCTATTATTTAATATTCACCTACGGCCAGATAATTTTCAACATATCGCCAATGATCATCGCCGTAGCTGGCTTTTAATAAATTTATCGTTTCATTTCCTAGGACTAAATCTCCTTCATGGGTATAGGAAATTGTATGATCGATCTGAGTTTCTTCATCACCTAAAAGTTGCTTTAGTGTACTGAGAGTGTGGGCGAAACTCGCTAATACATAATGCTCTGTAATCCACTCTTCAGGATCGGGGATGATGGTTGGGGCACGGTTTGGTTTTATCATAGTGATATTAAATGGAAAGGGTTTATAAATTGTGATCTTAAAAATCAGAAATCGATTTCATCAATTTACGGTTGCTCGAAGCCTGATCTAATTCTGACGAAAATTCCAATAAATTTCAGTGATGTTCATCTCGGAAGAATGATGATCAATTGTGTCTTTTTTTGTGATCTGTATCACTGAAAGCCGGAGAGAGAGAATAGTGCTCACTCATCAGCCATCAGTTAACGGTCAATACTTCTGAGCAACGTTGACTGTGCCAAACTTAATTTTAAATCCTATAGAGAGGATCAACAACTATGTTACCTGTAGAACAAGCGGAATCAATTATCTTAAATTTAGTAAAACCTTTGGATGCTGAAACCGATCAAGAAATTGTGGGTTTATTTACAGCATCGGGACGAATATTAGCTCAATCTATAGTTAGTCAATTAGATTTTCCCCACTGGGATAATTCAGCAATGGATGGGTATGCAGTGCGATATGAAGATGTTGTTGATGCTTCAGTAGACTATCCTAAATTATTAGAAATTATTGAAGAAATTCCGGCAGGATATTCCCCTCAATGTACGATTCAAACAGGACAAGCCGCTCGAATTTTTACAGGAGCTTGTATTCCGAATGGTGCTGATACTATTGTGATTCAAGAAGATACAGAACGGCAAGGAAATCAAGTTAAAATTTTATCCGCTCCAAAACCTCATGCTTTTATTCGAGATCAAGGATCATATTACAAAGCCGGGGAACCTCTTCTTCCCCCTGGAATTCCTTTAGATGCGGCAGATATTGCGGTGTTAGCAGCAGCACAGTGTACTCAAGTTCCGGTCTATCGACGTTTGCGAGTGGCATTGTTATCAACGGGGGATGAATTAGTGATGCCTGATGCACCGTTGAAGCGGGGACAGTTGGTAGATTCTAATCAGTATGCTTTGGCAACAATTGTAGCTAATTTAGGGGCGGAGCCGATTGGATTTGGGGTGATTCAAGATCAACCAGAGATGTTAAGAAATGCCATTACTCAAGCGATAGAAAATGCGGATATTGTTTTATCAACGGGGGGAGTTTCTGTTGGGGATTATGATTATGTTGAGGAAATTTTAACAGAATTAGGAGGAATAATTCATATCCAAGCCGTTGCGATTAAACCGGGAAAACCTTTAACAGTTGCTACATTTCCAAATTGCTTATATTTTGGTTTACCGGGAAATCCAGTTTCAGCGTTAGTAACCTGTTGGCGGTTTGTGCAACCTGCAATTAAAAAACAATCGGGGTTATTATCTCGGTTTTGGGGGCCAGAATTTGTGAAGGCGCGATCGCGTCAAGATTTAAAAGGAGGAGGAAAACGAGAAACTTATTTATCGGGTCAATTATGTTTGGTGAATGGGGAATATGAATTTCAATTAGCACCAGGGAGTCAAATTTCAGGTAATTTAATTAATTTGGCTCAAACAACAGGGTTAGCAGTTTTACCCATTGGTCAATCTCAAATTAATGCGGGGGATATTGTTCAGGTATTGAAAATTCGTTGATTTGATTTCTATGTTTACCAGGAGTTGGTTTTTATGTAGGTTGGGTTGAGTGCGGGGAAGCTCAACCTGTATTTTTTAACATTAATTAATTAAAAAAGTTATAAACAACAGGATACTTTATAAGTGGATAAGGTTTGAATAAAATGTCGTGATTCAGGAATATTTTTAAATATATTTTCTATTCCTTTAAGTGTAATATGATCAAGAGCTTTACTTTTTAAATCTTCCTCGCTAAGTGTTCGAGCATCAGGAACATTATAAATCATCTGTTTTAACTCTAAAGGTCTTGTATTATAGTAGTCGGCTATTTTTAATCCCCTAGCTGCTGCAATTAAAATTTCTGTGGATGGAAAAGTAATAATTGTCAAAACCAGGGGAATATTATTCTGGGGATAACCCTGTGCCAAAACTGCTCCATAAAAATTAATGGCAGCTTCTGATAAAATATGAAAGAATTTAATCCCATAGTTGAAGTAATCATCGGGCATATTTAATACCTGTTCTGAATCGGTTGTTAAAATAATAATATCGCAATTGCAGATGTCAACTTGGTCGAGCAACTCTTTAAATCCACTAATAAGCACACCAGTCACCGATTTGACTAAATGTTGAGGATTTGGAGATAAATTTTTTTTCTCTGCGTTAATATATTTTTGTATTAAGTCAAAGATTGTTTGCCTTTGTAATTCTATGATATTACAGTCGATAAATTCCTTGGATGGATCTTCTTCTGTTAAAATACATTCCACAATTTTAGTAAAAATTATTCTATCAGTGGGGCCATCTCCAATAATCCCAATATTGCGTTTAATAGGTGCCATTACTCAAAATCCCTTAAATTCACTTTGATTAGTTGTATTAGCCAATAGTCCCCGAATACCAAAGTTCCGCTAATTGATATTGGGGAATTTCAACTAAGCGTTTTCCAGTAGCTTCATCTTCAATAATTTCTCCCTCTACAGCACCAATTCCAATCAAAGTATCCAATGCTTGATTCAAGTTTCTTACATCACTTTGATAGGTACGTTTATTTAATCGAAATGTATAGACTGAATCTAAATTTTTATGAAATTCTCTGAGAACAGAAGGACTATAAGAAGTTAAAATAAATTGGTGACTAATATCTTTTTGATTGGGAGCGGTTGCTTGCCAAATCCATCGCATCAACTCCTGAATATTGCCGGGATTGATACCATTTTCGATTTCTTCCATTAAGATTAAAGCGGGAGAAGTTTCCAAAGAGACTAATAATGCGATTGCTGCTGCTTTTAGCAATCCATCAGAAAGAACTTCTGGGGGAAACTCATCTACTAAGAGATCTGTTGTTGTTCTTCCTAAATCAAACTGCCATAATAATTTAGAATTTTCTTCATCATAACGAATTCCTTGAAAGTTTTGATTGTTTGCAAAACGTCTCATTAATGCTAAGAAACGACTGAAAACTCGTTCATTTTTAGTTTTTATATAATAAATAATGTTCTGTAAATTTTTTCCTTCATAGTCTAAACATGAAAATGAACTTGTTAGCTTTAGTTGTGTAGATTTAAGTATTATAGGTCTTGGTGGTCTACTGATATTCTTATGAATATCTATAATTTCATTTTTTTCTTCTTCAATAAAAAAATCTTTTAAAAAAGATGGTTGTAAATGATAGCTAAATGTATTCTGAAAATCATGGAAAAATAACTTTAATACGTCTTGATCTTCAGGTTCTAATGATTCTAAGTGACCATGATAAAGTCTAGAATGAATTTCTAATAAATTACTTTCAGGATCATAACCACTGGTCAAAGTTTGTAGACTGTTTGAATGGTTAAACCTAAACTCACATTTTTCTTTACAACCTATATTATTTTTAAATTTTTTATTCGGATAAAGCTCCATATAATACCTAACAAAATTGTTATTTTTGCTCCATTCAATTTCAATAGACATTGGAGCATCATCATTAGCTAGACAATAACGATGGGGAAAATAATCTTTAGCTTGAGCAGGTCGGTAATCATTTAACTGTATAATTAACTCAGAAAAATGCTGTATTCCCGATAAAAAGTTAGTTTTCCCCGAATTATTGTTACCGATTAGTAGGGTAATTGGCTGAAGTTCCAGGGTAGTTGATTTATGAGTTCTGTAGTTTTTTAGGGTAATTTTTTTAAACATTTTTTATTGAGGTAAAAACCAAAAATTTGCTCTGAATATAGGGTCAGTAATTTGCGTAGAGACGTTATATATAACGTCTCTACAAAACCTAATGCAAACCCAACCAAGTGAATAAATCTTGATGGGTAAAAAATTCCAATAGAATTAATAGAACAAATCCGACCATGGCAAAACGGCCGTTAATTTGTTCGGCGTAGGAAGTCCAACCCATTGCGGGTTCGGGTTGGGGGTTGGGTTCGTCGGGAGTTGAAGTCGAAGGTGTTGGAGAAGTCATGGTTGTTTTTCTAAGTCTTGAATCGATTGAATTAGGGATCTCACTGTTTCTGTTCCTTCAGAAGGTTCAAAGGTTAGGGGGAATTTACCCCGCATAACCACCCGTATTCCTACGGGCCCTAAGCTGAGTAAACCCTTGAGATCGCGGAAATAATTACCTATTACCATTACAGCAAATTTGCGTTCATCGACCCAACCGCCCTGTTTGACCAATTCCACTAATACTTTGCGATGGCGAATGGGACGACTGGCGTTAGCGTCTTTGCGTTCAAGGATTTCATGTTTAATTTTGCTAATCTGATCCAGGGGAGCCACCTCCATCGGACAAACGGAGTTACAGTTAAAGCAACGGGTACAACCCCAAACGCCCTGTATCCCTTCGTTATAGTGTTCTAGGCGTTGTTCGGTTTTGGCATCACGGGAGTCGGCGACCATGCGTTGAGCTTTGGCTAAGGCGTGGGGCCCAACAAAATCGGGGTTAACTTCGACGGCGTTACAGTCGGAATAACAAGCTCCACAGAGAATACAGTTGCCCATTTGGTCAAGTTTGGCCCGTTCTTCTGGGGTTTGGAGAAATTCCCGTTCAGGAATGGCCCGTCCTGCGGTACTGACGTAGGGTTCAACGGCTTCCAAGTTATCCCAGAAGCGGTTCATGTCCACCACTAGGTCTTTGAGGACGGGTAAATTCCCCATCGGGGCGATGGTCATTTCTGGGATATCGTTTGAGGGGGTTGGCTCTGAGTTGGCTTCGGCAATTTTTTGTAAACGGGCCACTTCGCTGCCAATATTTTCCTTACAGGCTAAAGCAGAACGGCCATTAATTCCCATGGAACAACTGCCACAAATGGTATTCCGGCAGTTTTTTCTAAAAGCTAAAGTCCCATCCTGTTCCCATTTAATGAGGTTAAGACAGTCCAGAATTGTATTTCCGGGTTCAACATCAAGCAGATAACTTTGGACTTGGGGAAAGGAATTAGGACTTTGCCTAACAATATTAAACTTAACTTTCATGATGGCGCAGGTTTATGAGGTTATTGATAATACTCGTAGTGAGTCCTTTAGGACTCTCTTAGCCCTAAAGGGCTTACTACTATTCTGTAGTGAGTTCTTTAGGACTCTCTTAGCCCTAAAGGGCTTACTACTATTCTACTTCTAACCACAACCGTTCTAATTGATAACGCCAAGCGGTTAAAGTTCGTTCTCGATCTTCTGGACTATTGCTTAAATCTCCCATGACTCCTTCAGCATAAAAGCGTTCTAAATTTTGTAAGGTTGTTTCCATTGATTGTCCTTGCTGTTTAGCGACTTGAATAATTTCTATCATCCGATTTTCAATCAGTTGATTATAATAGGCAGAAAATCCGGCTTCTTGAAGGGAAATTACACCGAAAATAGCGCGATTAAAGTCAGCTTCAGTTAAGGTATCTCGACTATGTTGAAATATTCCCCAAACGACATTCTGATGAATTCCATAGCGAGTTTCTTGAGTTTGATCAAAATTAGCCTCTAAGAGTTGTTGTAAAATTAATTGTACTTCTTGAACTGGAGCGATCGGAAGTAACAGTCTTAACCAACTTTGATCTTCAGATAAGACGACTAACAAACGAAATTGTTCTGTTTCCACTTGCCATAAACTCGACTCAATTTGACCTACCGCCTTTCCAAATTTTGCGGTTAAAATTTTACCAATTTCTTCAATTTCCATAAAATGATCGCTCCATAGTTTAATTGATCAGCTTATATCCATCTAAATTGTATAACCTAAAATCTTGGATATTCGACATCGCTTAGTCTATTTTAGGGTAGCCATTGAGGATGAAAACCTAAAAAAGGTAATTCTTCCGGCTTAACTTGAGGTTTAGATCCATCCGTAGGCGTATCGATGACTAAGGGTAAAATCCAAATCCGACTGGTTTTAATTGTATCTCCTCCGGCGGTTTTTGTGGATTGATTAGGATCATCAGGCTGTGTTATTTGGGTCACGGTTTGATCAAAGAGTAAGGCTAATCCATCGGGAGATAAACTCATGTTAATTTCCTGTTGATTGGGTAAAATCACAAAGGGAATAACTTGTTTAGTTTTTAAATCAATCGCAACAATATAAGGTTGTTCTTTATAGGTTTCGGGATCATCCAAAACTTCAGTAATTAAACAGTATAAAATCGTATTGCTTGGATCAAATTCAGCACTGATAATATTCCCAAAGGGAGGAGTTCGATAGAGTTCTTGTTCTTGTCCTTGATTATTAACAATAAATAGCGATCGCGTCCCATCGGGATTAAATTTTAACATCGTTGCGGCACTTCCATCCCGTGCAAACCCTAAAACTTGACCAAATTTAGGTAAAAATTCTAGGGGTTTAGTATCAGGTTTTAAAGGTAAAATTGTGGTTAAATCTGGCCCTTGAGCAATCACAAGAGATTGACTATCGGGTGCAATTAAAAAGTCTCCCCCTTCTACATTTAAAGGTTTAGGGGATTTCCCGCTTTCAATAAACCAAGGACTGGCATCATTGGGATTAGTTTTACTCACCCGTTGAACAACAATAATGTTACCATCGGGCGATAAATCAAATTTTAAATTTCGATAATATTTGGCATCTAAAATCTTTTCAATTTGTCCTGGGGGTTGTTGAGCAGATTCAGAATTTTCTCCGGGAGATTGAGGATTAATTCCTGTTGTTACAGTATATAATTGAGGTTCAAGTAATCCTTGTTTTTGTTCAGTTGTAGAAATAGCAGAAAATAGAATGCGATCGCCTTTGGGATAGGGTTCAAAATCTAAAATAACTAAATCTTCGGGTGTTAAAGGAATGGGTTTAGGTTCTTTCTGACTCAAATTAACTAATATTAATCGTCCTTCTTCAGTTCCCTGCACTCCAATATAAGTAAATGCCCGATCTCGGCTGCGAAAAAACCCGGTAAACGGTTCAATAAGTGTTCCTTGTTTATCCCCATATAAATGATCTCTTGCCCCTTTTAACTGCACACTAAAGGGGGTTCCATAGGGGATGGTTTCTGATAAAGTATAAGCCATGCGTCGTCCTGCCCAACTCATTTTACCAGGTAGAGGAGGATCAATTTGTAAATTATTTTCTACACTTTTTCGATTCATAGGACGATTAAAAGCAATGATAAAACCCCTATCTTCTGCCCCAATTTGTTTGTTTTGCCAACTAAATTCTTTAACTTTGGGGGTAGTGCGATCGCCTGTTACTAAAACAATTCCGATTAATATTGTTAAAACTATCATTAAGATTAATGCAGCTTGATCTAAGGGTTGAACCCATTTTTGGTGTTTAAATTTTGAGATAATATTGTTCATGACATTAGGTTGAATTTGCCCTAAAGGGCTTACTACTTTTTAGTAATCGTAGGGGTTTTTAGGAGGGAGAATAGCTTTAACTGTTTTGGCTTTAATGGTTAACTTGCGTTGCTCATTAAAGGTTTCGGTAAACATTTCTCCTTCCACCTCTAACCAAGTATCTTGAGTATATAATTGTCGAGATTTCCCTTCAGGAAGTAAAACGGGAAGTCCGACAGGGTAAGCATCCGCCGCACAACAGGTTAAAATAAATCGTCCTAACCATATATAATTTTCGCTTAAATCGGGAGGATAAATCACAAACCCGGTGACTTTGGCTTTTTGACCTGTATAAGCATCAGGTTCAGGATTAACATTGAGTAATCTCACCCATTCAATTAAAGAACGATTTTCCGGTTGAATTGCGGTTCTAAATTCCTGGGGTTGGGCGCGAGTTATGGGTAAAGATTCCGTTAACCCCCGTTTTAATGCGGTTTGTGCGCCGAACATTTGGGGTGTGATGAATAATCCCAAACAAGCAGTAATAATTAATAAGATACTACTCCAACCTTTGGGAAATAAGCTGATATGTTGTACAGCAGGGGATGGGGTTTCTTGAGTAATTTGTTTAACTTTTAATCCTCCTAAGATAAATAATGTTAGAGCCGCAGCCAGGGTTAACCCAAAATAATTGGGATGGATGAGAATGTAGAGTTTTCCACTGATCCAATATTTTAATAGCAAAATTCCCCAAGCCAACAAAGCAAAAACATCTAACCAAGGGTTTTCTAAACTTGGGGAAAATCGCTGGTAGAAACGGCTAAGTTTTTGAGTCAGATGCGTCATGATATAGAAGACTCCGATTTTTCCAGTACGGTAGCCAAATTAACTGAAATTTAAGTTAACCACCAGGGTAAATAAAAAGGTTAACTGAAAAGCAAGAATCACCAGATAAAAAACCGCGCGAGCTTTAAAAACAGATAACATTAACCCGACGGTTTTAATATCAATCATCGGCCCAAAAACCAAAAAAGCTAACAGCGATCCACTGGTAAATGCAGAGGAAAAGGAGAGGGCAAAAAAGGAGTCAACGGTTGAACAAATTGAAACAACTCCCGCTAACAATAACATCGCCAGAATTGATGTAACGGGACTTTGACCTAAATTGAGAATAAATTCACGCGGAACGGCGACTTGAATCAGTGCAGCGATAAAACTTCCTAAGACTAACACTCCTCCTAATTCTCGAAATTCCTGCACCATATTTTCCAACATGGAACTCCAACGCTCTTGGGTGGGTGTCAAGAATATCGTTTTCCAAGGAGGGAGGGAAGGTTTAACAGTGACAGATTCTTTTTTAACCTGGTTTTTCTTGAGGAGTCTTTGAGTTTTCCAGGCGGGAAGGGACTCTAGGCGCAGGGGTTGTTCTGACTCCCCTAAAAAATAGGTTCCCGACTGAAGTAAGGAAGAAGCCACAAGGTCAGACGCAGGAGGTTTAGGGGGATCAACAATGGGTAATGCACGGGCGATCGCAGGTTGAACAATGGGTCTTAAGTCCTTCTGAACACTAAATAACCAGCCTAAAGTTGTAGCAATAGTCAGGGAAAATAGCACCCTTAAAATCACAATTTCCGGCTGATCTCGGAAGGCTACCCAGGTTGACCAGATGACAATGGGGTTAATGGTGGGGGCGGCAAATAAGAACCCAATGGCCACTGATGAGGGAACCCCTTGCAGAAGCAAGCGACGGGCGACGGGAACGTTACCGCATTCGCAGACGGGAAACAGAAACCCCACTAAACTCCCCATAAATGCCCCTAACAGAGGATGGGGAGGAATATAGGATAAAAGTTTCTGTTCATCAACGAACCATAACAGCAAACTGGAAAATAAAACCCCCAATAGTAAAAAGGGGATCGCTTCTACCAGCAAGCTGAGAAACAGCGTAAAACCGCTATTGAATTGATGGATGAATGTTGCTTGCATCCGTTACCTATTCGGAGAATAAAGCACTTTTGTGATCGATGGGATCACTTGAACAAGGGGAATTGAGCAATTTTACCCCAATCAGTGCTTTATCCAACTTAGCAGATCTGAGGCCCTGATTGTTAGAAGGAGGCAAAAACCCTTCGTCTCTAAGTCCTGTCTAGGTTCTGTTGGGAGGAATCTTAACTTGCTAAATAGCGACGAATAAAACTTTCTAAATTTTCCATTTTCATCTTAAAAATTAGCTCTAAGTTTTGAATTTCCTCCGTTGTACAGAAGAATTCATTGCCTAATAATACTCGTAAGGTTCCTAATTTTTGATATAAATCAGAATTAATTAATCCCAAACCGCCCCGAAGTCCATCAAAGAGAAATAAGGGCGGATTAATTACAATCGGTTCTCGATTAAAAACTCGGCTAAAAATTTGATAAATGTCTTCTCTAATTAAAATTTCTGGCCCTCCTACGGGAAAAATTTGATGGTTTGCAGCCTCAATAAATCCTGAATCAATCGCAATGCGGGCAACATCATCGGTACTGACAACGGAAGTCCGATTTTTGCGATCGCCAATTAATAAATAAATTCCTGTTTGTTTAAAGCTTTCTGCTAAGGGTAATAAACTAGATGCTAAGGCTGAAGGTCTTAAAATAGTATAATTTAATCCACTGGATTGTAAATATTTCTCAACTTCTCGTTTGGCTTTAAAAATGGGTGAATCTTCATAGCCTCGATCTGTTCCTAACACAGAAATAAACACAAAATGTTTAACATTAGCTGCTTTTGCTACATCAATTAAATCAATATTTGCTCGATAATCTAGTTTGAGAGGATTGTCAGGATTACTATGGGTACTAATAATATATTGAACGCCTTGACAAGCTTTTTCAATATCTCGCTGTTCCCTTAAATCCCCCAGAAAAATTTGAGCCCCTCGGTGTTCCAATTGAGCATATCGAGAACTTAAACGCACAAAAGCTCGGACTGGAATTTCCTGATCACATAATTGTTGAACAATACGACGGCCTAATCCACCTGTTGCTCCCGTTACTAAAAACATAGTTTATTTCCCTAAAATTAACAGTAAATTGAATAAACGTGAAAAAAATCAACTTTTAAAATAGTTATCAAAGCTCATAATAAAAACGATGAAGTCCTTAAACAAGCCGCCCATAACAAATAACTCATCCCGACTTTATTCATGGAGAGATTTCCAGAAAACACTTCACCCCATTGCAGTCAGTAACCTGGAGTTGGAAATCCTCTAAAGGCTACTTTCCTATTTCATGGTGACATAATTTTTCAATTCAGGGGGCTCGCAGGTGAGAATCTGGGGTATCGGTAAGAACAAAAAAAGACCGGAAATCGCTATTTTTTAACTTTTGTTGCAAATCTTAACGCAAATGACGTCATTTCTGGGTATAGACCTTGGTAGACTGTATTTCATGGCAATTTGAGACTAATTCCTAACTAGCCGTAGCCTCAAGCGGGGTTACGGGCGAAAAGTCCCCTGAACTCCTGACTTTAAAATACACCCCCGATCAGAATAGAGATCCAACAGACATGGTAGATTCCCTGAAAAGACCCGCTTTTGACGAAATCAGACCTGGGGTGAAAGTCCCAGCGAAAGAAACCATCCTCACTCCCCGTTTTTACACGACGGATTTTGAGGAAATGGAGAAAATGGACATCTCCGTCAATGAGGAAGAACTCTTAGCCATTCTGGAAGAGTTTCGTGTAGACTACAACCGCCATCACTTTGTCCGGGATCAAGAGTTTGAGCAATCCTGGGATCATATTGATGGCGAAACTCGTCGTGTATTCGTCGAATTTTTGGAACGTTCTTGTACCGCCGAATTTTCGGGTTTCCTGCTCTATAAAGAACTTAGCCGTCGTCTCAAGGATAAAAGCCCTGTTTTAGCAGAGTGCTTCCAACTGATGTCCCGGGATGAAGCTCGTCATGCGGGTTTTCTGAATAAAGCGATGTCGGATTTTAATCTCTCCTTAGATTTAGGATTTCTGACCAAAAGCCGTCAGTATACCTTCTTTAAACCTAAATTTATCTTTTACGCCACCTATTTATCAGAAAAAATTGGTTATTGGCGCTATATCACGATTTATCGGCATTTGGAAGCGCATCCTGAAGACCGGATTTATCCGATTTTCCGCTTTTTTGAAAACTGGTGTCAGGATGAGAACCGTCATGGCGATTTCTTCGATGCCATCATGCAATCTCAACCCCAAATGCTGAATGATTGGAAGGCGAAACTGTGGTGTCGTTTCTTCCTGTTGTCGGTATTTGCCACCATGTATTTAAACGATTTGCAACGGGCAGATTTCTACACCGCCATTGGGTTAAATGCACGCGAATATGACATGGAAGTGATTGAAAAAACCAATCAAACCGCAGGTCGTGTGTTCCCCGTGATGCTGGATGTGGATAAACCTGAGTTCTATGAACGATTGGATATCTGTCTCCAGAATAACGAACAGTTAACGGCGATTGTTAATTCCGACAGTCCTAAATTTATCCAGTTTTTCCAAAAACTGCCCTACTATCTGTCTAATGGATGGCAGTTGATGAAACTGTACTTTATGAAACCGATTGATGTTACAGCCTCTCAAGGTGCTGTTTATTAATAGCGATTCCAAACATCTAAATTAAGCTGAAAGAGGTTCTGTGTTTTACAGAGCCTCTTTTTTTGGATATGATTTTGACTGAACTCGTTTATACTAAATGGACGATAGTTACTCTTAACTTCTGTAATTTTTCCCCAGATCCCCCTACTCCCTGATTTATCCATGTTGGAAACGCTTAGGAATAAATTCACACAGCTACGGATTATTCAAGGTCTTTTTAACTATTTAAAATCTGTTAATGTCGTTCCTGAATATGACAATACTCTTAAGCATTTGTCCTATGAACGATGGCGACATAATTTTTTATTGGTGCGGTTACATCTGGCATTTTCCATCGGAATCTGTATTTATTCTAGTGCAATTTTTATTAATTTATTACGATTTATTCTCTGGGATGAACCTTTTTTAGATCAAAATTTATACTTACAAATATTTGCTTCTTTAGGATTATTAATTTGTTTAAAGTTGTTAAAAACATCCTGGGGAAATCAACATTTAGGCGTATTATTTTTAGGCTTAGGAGTTTCTCTACAACTCAGTAAACAAATTATTCAAACGGCGCATGGAAATGTCAAGCCTGATTTATTTGCATGGGTGTTAACCTTTGTCAGTCAAGCCACATTAATTCCTGTGCAATTAATCTGGCATTTAATCTCACAATTTATTATCTTAGGCTATTATTTTGGAATCAATAAATTATTCGGTCATAAAATTATTCCTCCTAACTCTGATTCTTTGATGTTATTGTTATTCTTATTCTGGACTTGTTTAATTTGTAACCTTTCGGTTTACCTTTATGAAAATTTACAACGGACTTGGTTTAACTCCAGAAAAAAACTAGAACAAGCTTATGAACAACTAACCGTAACCGAAGCAAAATATCGCAGCATTTTTGAGAATTCCCTAGAGGGTTTATTTCAGTCCACTCCTGATGGACGTTTTATTAGCGCGAATTCAGCGCTCGCTGGAATCTATGGTTATTTATCCCCAGAAGATTTAATTCAGAATCTTTCCCATATCCCCGATCAAATTTATGTTAATCCTAAACGTCGGCAAGAATTTGTTTGTTTAATTAATCAACAAGGAACAGTATTAGGGTTTGAATCTCAGGTTTATCGCGCCGATGGGAGTATTATTTGGATTTCTGAAAATGCTAGAGCAATTCGAGATTCAAAAGGGAAAATTATCGCTTATGAAGGAGATGTAAAAGATATTACCCAACGAAAATATTCTGAAGAAGAAATTCAGAAAGCGTTACATAAAGAAAAAGAATTAAATCAACTCAAATCTCGTTTTGTATCGATGATCTCCCATGAATTTCGTACTCCTTTAACCACTATTTTAGCATCGGCAGAAGCTTTAGAACATTATAGTTATAAATGGGATGAAGATAAAAAACTAACCTATTTGCGACGCATTCAAACAACCGTTCATCATCTGACAGAACTTTTAAATGATGTGCTGCTGATCGGTCAAGGAGAAGCCCAAAAAATCCCATTTCATCCCAGTTTAATGAATTTAGAAACTTTTTGTTCTAGCCTAATTCAAGAGATGCAGATTGGTTTAGAAGATACAAAACAGCTACATTTTGTTCCTCCTGAACCCCAAAGCATGGATTCCTTGACCTCACCCACTCAAGTTTATTTAGATGAAAGATTGTTACGACACATTTTATATAACTTAATTGGTAATGCGATTAAATATTCTTCTCCCGTAGGAAACATAGAATTAAAATTAGATTATAATCAAAGTCAAGCCATTTTAACCCTAAAAGATGAAGGAATTGGTATTCCCAAAGAAGATCAATCCCATTTATTTGAACCCTTTCATCGAGCTAAAAATGTTGGGGTGATTCCCGGTACAGGATTAGGGTTAACCATCGTCAAAAAATCCGTCGAACTTCAGGGGGGTATGATTCAAGTCCAGAGTAAAATTGGCTTAGGGACAACAGTAACTGTCATTTTTCCCTTATCAGGAGAGAGAATAACCGATGAACAAAATATTAGTGATTGAAGATGATCTCAATGTTCGATCAATTATTTTAGATATTCTTGAAGCTGAAGACTTTTTAGGAATTGGTGCAGAGAATGGAGAAATAGGGGTACAACTGGCTAAAGAAATTTTACCCGATTTAATTATTTGTGATGTGATGATGCCGGAATTAGATGGACATCAAGTATTAGAAGAACTTAGAAATTATAAAGCAACTACAACAATTCCCTTTATTTTTTTAACAGCTAAATCAACAACAACTGATTTACGGTATGGCATGAATTTAGGGGCTGATGATTACCTGACTAAACCCTTTACTCACCAAGATTTATTAGAAGCAATTAATAGTCGAATTCAAAAACATAAAGCAATTGAACAAAAAGCACAAGAACAACTCGATGAGTTATGTCATAAAATTACCCTATCTCTCCCCCATGAATTAAGAACCCCTCTGAATGGAATCATCGGGACAACACAATTGTTAATTTCTGATTTTGAGGAAATGCCGCCTGATGAAATTCAAGAGATGTTAGAAAATATTAGTATATCTGCTGCTCGTTTATACCGACTGACCTGTAACTTTCTCCTCTATGCTGATTTAGAATTATTAGAACGAGATCCCCAACGAGTCCAATATTTCCCGAAAGGAGTCATTTCAAATCCTGAACTTGTCATTCAAAGTGTGATTGAAAATAAAATCAAAGAAAGTAATGAAAAGCCTCCTGATTTTTGCCTGGAAATAGAAAAACTAACCCTGAATATTCCTGAAGAAATTTTTAAAAAAATTACAGAAGAATTAATTGATAATGCGATTAAATTTTCGGCTATTAATACCTCAATTTGTGTAAAAGGATATCAAATTTTTAATCGTTATTATCTTGAATTTATTAACTCAGGACGAGGAATGACAGCAGAACAAATTGCTCAAATAGGAGCATATCAGCAATTTGAACGGGGTATTTATGAACAACAAGGATCGGGATTAGGATTAATTTTAGTCAAACGTTTAGTCCAGTTTTATCAAGGAAATATAGAAATTGAAAGTACCCTAGGAAAAACAACAATTGTGCGAGTCATTTTATCGACCATTTCCAGTTAATTTGATTAGTTTGATCTTGAAATAATTCAACTAAACCAACTGTACCTACAAAAAATGTATAAATTCCATACTGAAGCGGATGTTGATTTTTTGAACGGGCATAATAACTGGCAATTAAGGCTTCAGCGCCATGAATTATAATCGCTAAACGTTCAATAATCACAACCCAGTTCAACCAATGGAGGTGGGCGGTATTAAAAAATCCGGTTAGAAAATTCCACAATTCTAAACCTAATGCACTGGTCAACAAAATAGTCGATATCACTTTGATCAATAGAGAAACTGCCATGGCTTTTTGATGTCGTCAACAAGGGTTTATCATGATTTTAAGATTACCAACTATACTGATCCCATTCCTGAAAGCTAAAACACTAACTTAAAATTTCACCGAGTTGTTGAGCTTCTTGGGGGTTGGTAACGGAGGTTACGTTCAGTGATGAGGTCATAAGGGATTGTTGAACGTTGATAGCCATAGAAATACCACAGTCGCTAGTTTATAGCAACTGTGGCTAGATCAGTTATCAGTTATCAGTTATTTTTAATTGTAGCAGCGATCGCAAAATTTTTCTATACCCTGGTATTAAGATTCTTGAGAGTCATTGGCTCAAGTCATGCTGGGACTGCTTTGAGGTCTATAACTGGGCTGTTACCCATTTGGGACTTTTATTATAAAATGAAAGCTGCACCCGATCATCCTCATGTTGAATAAATGGCAATTTCTTCCCATCTTGAACAAGAAATTTATCAACAACCCCAGGTTTTACAAACTCTGTTAACCTCTGAACGTCCAATTATTCAACAGTTAGTCACAGAATTGCAAAAACGTCGGATTTTTCAAGTGCTGATTGCCGCTAGGGGAAGTAGCGATAATGCGGCTCGATATGCTCAATATTTATTGGGTTCTGTGAATGGTTTTTTAGTTAGTTTAGCAACACCGAGTTTATATAGTATTTATCAAAAACCTCCTCAACTCCAGAATACTTTAGTGTTAGGAATTAGCCAAAGTGGTCAGAGTCCTGATTTAGTCGCTGTATTAGCAGAAGCTCGTCGTCAAAAGGTTTTAACGGCTGCAATTACTAATTTTTCTGATTCTCCCTTAGCACAACAAGCCGATTATGTGATTAACTTAAATGCAGGAGTAGAAAAATCTATTGCAGCAACAAAAACCTATACCAGTGAATTATTAGCGATCGCTCTTTTAAGTGCCGAATTAGCTCAAAATACATCCTTATTAACAACCGTTTATACCCTTCCTAATTTAGTTGAACAAACATTAACCTTAAATCCAGAAATAAATCGTTTAGTTCAACGATATTGCTATATGAAACATTGCGTTGTTCTGGGTCGAGGCTATAACTATGCAACGGCTTTTGAACTCGCATTAAAACTCAAAGAATTAACCTATACCCTCGTTGAACCCTATAGCAGTGCCGACTTTTGGCATGGGCCCTTAGCTATTGTTGAACCTGGATTTCCGGTGTTTGTAATTGCGCCATCGGGAAAGGTTTTACCTGAATTACAACAATTAATGCAAACCTTAAAGGAAAAAGGAGCAGAATTAATTATCATTAGCGATGATCAAAAAACCTTAGAATTAGCTCAAACTCCGTTAATTTTAACGCCTAATATTCCTGAATGGATTTCTCCTATTCTTGCTATTATTCCCGGTCAATTATTTGCCTTGAATTTAGCCCTGACCCGCAATTATAATGTTGATCACCCTCGCGGACTGCAAAAAGTAACGGAAACCCGCTAGGAACACCAGGAGAAAATTCCCACCCTTTGAGGGTAAATCCCGTACCTGAATCTGGATGAAGCAAAATTAAAAAAACGTTACATTATAGATAAAAGAACTGAAAAACTCCCACAATTAAAACAGTCAGGAAATCCGTCAACCGGAATCAGCAGAGCGTCTGTTTCCTTCTGTGAAAGGGATTTTCCAGTTTCCAGTTCTAAGAAATGAGATGTGATTTATGTTCAAAAAACTTTTAAAACCTTTAGCGATTTTCAGTTTGGTTGCTGTTTTATTTTTTAGTCAAGTCGATGGGGCGTTAGCGGCTCGAAGCGGGGGACGCATGGGGGGCGGTTCGTTTAGATCACCCAGTCGAACCTATAATCCCAGTCCAGGCCGTGCTGGGGGAGGATATTATGGTGGCGGTGGTTTTGGCTTTCCCTTCCTAATTCCCTTCTTTGGGTTTGGCGGGGGCGGGTTATTTTCCCTGTTGATTTTTATGGCAATTGCGGGGTTCATCTTCAAAAGTTTTCGGTCAACGATGGGACAAGATGAACTGGGATACACCAGCAACCCAACGGTATCTGTCGCCCGTCTACAAGTGGGTTTACTGGCTCAAGCCCGGAATTTACAAGGGGATTTAGACCGCATGGCCCGAACCGCCGATACGGGTTCTGCTGCTGGTCGCGCCCAAGTCTTACAGGAAGCCACCTTAGCATTGTTACGCCATCCCGAATATTGGGCCTATGGTGATTCCCAGTCAGAACAAACTGCAATGAATTCTGCGGAGGCTAAATTCAATCAATGGGCCTTAGCAGAACGGAGTAAATTTACCGAAGAAACTCTGTCTAATGTTAACAATCAGTTAATCGGTGGGGTTGCTCCTAGTTTAACTGGAGATAACGCAAATTTAGTCAGTCAAACGGGAGATTTAACCCCAACAGACAACGAATATATTGTGGTGACATTAGTAGTCGGAACATTAGGAAAAATTCAACTCCCAACGGTGAATAGTCCTGAAACCTTACGTCAAGCCTTAAGTCGTTTGGGTTCCGTTGGTAGCGAACAATTATTAGCAGTAGAAATTCTCTGGACACCTCAAGCCAGTGGGGATACTCTCAGTACCGATGATATGTTGGCGTACTATCCCAATTTAACCTTAGTTTAATCCGTAGGGTGGGCTATGCCCACCTTTTTTATTCTGATTAAAATCCTAGGAGTTTAGCCATGACTGCCCTGATCAATTCTGAACAAACGATTGTAGAATTAGTAAAAACATTAAATCCACAGCAGCAACAGCAAGTGATTGATTTTATTGAATTCTTGCACTTTCAAGCTCAAAAACCAGAAAAAATTGTTGAACAGCCAGAGGAGAAAGAAGCGATTTCTGCTTATGAAGTTGCTAAACAATGGCTCGGCTCAGTTGAAAGTGGGATCGGAGATTTATCCTATAATAAAAAGTATCTTCAAGGAGTCTCAAAAGCATGAAGAAAACCCTGATTTTAGATACCAGTCCTTTAGTTGCTTCCCTTGATAAAAGTGATCGTTTTCATACTTGGGCGATTGAAATTTGGAAAACAACAGTACCCCCTTTCCTAACCTGTGAAGCTGTTATTTCTGAAGCGTGTTTTTTGTTAAGAAAAGTATCGGGGGGTCAAGATACCGTGATGGCTCTTTTAGATTCAGGAGTAATTACTATTAATTTTAATTTGAGCTATGAAATCTCAGAAATTAGACAGTTAATGAAACAATATAACAATGTACCGATGTCTTTAGCAGATGCTTGTTTAGTTAGAATGAACGAGTTAATACCCGGAAGTTCGGTATTAAGCTTAGATAGTGATTTTCGGATTTATCGTAAAAATAAAAATGAAATTATTGACTTAATTATTCCCGATCAATTATAATATCAAGCTATTGATATTTTTTCTATTTTCAGCATAAATTTGCTCATTAATTCATGGAAAATACAACATTTATTATTGATAGTAGAATCCTCGACTGGTTAGCCGTTTTCGGATATTTGAGTTTTTTATTATTTGTGATTTGGGGAGTTTTAAACGGTAAAAAGAAATCGGAATAATATCATTTCTAATTTTTACCTAAAAATGATAATTTCAGATCAGAGCCCGCTTTTTTAACAGGTGCTAAAGCACAACAACAGAAGCTAACCCTAAATATTTAATGCCTTCCGGGTTAACTTCAAACCGACAGGGTAACACTTCAACACCTTCTGAAATTGCTATTCTTAAGAGTTGACCATAAACCGGGTCAGCAATATCTCCGGGGGCAAATTCGGTACAATCGCCTCGATTAATAAAATATAACATTACCGCTTAAAAAACAGAGAAAATTTATAAAAAAGATTAGCTTAACTCCATTTAAAATGTTAAGTCAATCCGCAAGCAATTAACTTCATTAATCAACCCCATCATCCTGGGTCTCCAATCATAGCGAGTGCCTGGATTCAGGTGCATGATCATCATATCTCGCTTTAACATTTCTTCTTCTCCTTCGTCTCCCTGATCAAACATCATAACTCTCGCAAAATAAGGAACATCCCCCTCAATCATGTGAGTCCAAACATCGTAAGGTGCTACCGTCCAATCTACTCGCCAAACCTGTTTTAGAAGTCCTAGAAAAACTTTTTCTTCACGAGGGCGATTTTGGGAAATGAGTCCATCCAAGGCGGCTACCAATCTACTTGTGTCCATATTTAGTCCTCGAACCCTACTTTTTTGTTCTTATAGAAGGCTTATTCTTTCCTTGAGAGTGATTATAATTGCTTTTTCCAAAGTCTAGCCTTAAATTTTATGAATGAATATCAAGAATGTTTGCTTTTGTTTCATTTTATTAAAACCTGAGATTGATCTACATAAAATACTCAATAAAAAGCAAAATCAATCATTGCTTTTTTGTTTCTATGCTAGAAAGTCCCTCAGTCCCATCAAATGATAATTCTGCTAATCCTAAATATTTAATCCCTTCCGGGTTAACTTCAAACCGACAAGGTAACACTTCAACACCTTCTGAAATTGCTATTCTTAAGAGTTGACCATAAACCGGGTCAGCAATATCTCCAGGAGCAAATTCGGTACAATCTCCCCGATTAATAAAGTATAACATCACCGCGCGATCGCCTTGTCTAACAATTTCAATTAATTCCTTTAAATGTTTTTGTCCTCTTTCTGTCACCGTATCAGGAAATAAAGCAATTTCCCCCTTACACCAAGTCGTATTTTTTACTTCTACATAAATCGCTTTATCTTCCCCTTTCAACACAAAATCAACACGGCTTTTTAAATTCATTCCATAGGGAACTTCTTTCTTGATTTCACTATAATTTCCTAATTCGGGAAATAATTTTTCTATTAAGGCTAAATGAATCACTTTATTGGGTAAAGCGGTATTAATTCCGACCCAAGTTAACTGATTATTAAGGGGGTCAACCTCCGACGTTAAGTGAATTAACTCCCAAGTGTAGGGATATTTGCGAGTTTTCCCGGAGTTATGAGACACCCTCACCGGGTTTCCTGGGATGCAAACCCCAGTCATGGGCCCAGTATTCGGACAATGGGCGGTGATCACCTCCCCAGAGCTTAACTCAATATCCGCTAAAAATCGTTTATAGCGTTTCAACAAAACCCCAGACTCAAGGGACGGATAGCGATACAAATAAGAATCCATGATGAACTTGTTTGAATATTGGTCAATTCCCGATTAAACTAGGGTTTGCATTTTAACCCCTGTGGATGTTTCGTGTCAGAAGAACCAAAACGCTCTCGTTCGTTAGTCGGAATTGCCACCATTGTTGCAGTTGCTACCCTCATTAGTAAAGTCTTTGGCTTAGTTCGTCAACAAGTCATGGCGGCGGCTTTTGGTGTGGGGCCAGCCATTGATGCTTATAATTATGCTTATGTTATCCCCGGATTTTTATTAATATTATTAGGGGGAATTAACGGCCCCTTTCATAGTGCCATTGTCAGTGCGTTAGCCAACCGAGACCGCAAAGATGCGGAAGCTTTAGTTGAAACGGTTTCTACATTAGTCGGAATATTTTTATTAATTATAACAGTAGGATTAGTCATTTTTGCCACCCCATTAATTGATTTAATGGCTCCGGGTTTAATGCTAACACCGGAAGGAATAGCAACTCGAAATATTGCCATTGAACAGTTAAAAATCATGGCTCCGATGGCATTATTTGCCGGATTAATTGGCATTGGATTTGGCACAATGAATGCGGCGGATATGTATTGGTTGCCCTCCATTAGTCCGTTATTTTCCAGTGCGGCTTTAATCTTAGGATTAGGGGTGTTAATTGGAATTTTAGGGGATGCCGTTGATAGCCCAAAATATATGGTTTTAGGGGGGAAAGTTTTAGCTTGGTCAACTTTAGGAGGAGCGGTTTTACAATGGATTATTCAAGTTCCGGCGATGTGGAAATCGGGGTTAGGAACGTTACGTCTACGATTTAATTTTAAAATTGCGGGATTAGAAGATGTGATGAAGGTGATGTTACCTGCTACCTTATCATCAGGAATGTTACAAATAAATGTCTATACCGATTTATTTTTTGCCTCTTATATTCCCCAAGCTGCATCGGCGATGGGCTATTCTGGGTTATTAGTTCAAACACCCTTGGGAATCATTTCTAATATGATTTTGGTTCCATTTTTACCACTTTTTTCCCGTTTAAGAGATCCAGATAAATGGCCAGAATTAAAAGATAGGATTCGTCAGGCGTTAATTTTAACCGCAATTACGATGTTACCGTTAAGTACATTAATGGTAGCCTTAGCGTTACCAACGGTAAGAATTGTTTATGAACGGTATACCTTTAATTTAGAAGCTTCTGAATTTGTCGCCTCAGTTTTAGTTGCCTATTCAGTGGGGATGTTCTTTTATTTGGGACGAGATGTATTAGTCCGAGTATTCTATGGGTTAGGAGATGGACAAACACCCTTTAGAGTCAGTATTTTTAATATTTTCTTAAATGGGGTATTAGATTTTATTTTCGTTAAATATTGGGGCGCACCGGGTTTAGTCTTAGCAACGGTTGGGGTTAATATTGTCTCAATGGTGATGTTTTTATGGCTATTACATATTAGATTAAATGGTTTACCTTGGCGAGAGTGGAGTTTACCCTTTTTAGGATTAACAATTATTAGTTTAATTTCTGGGGCGGTCAGTTGGGGAACATTACAAGGGTTAAGATTATTAATCAGCAGTAATGACTTTGTGGTATTATTAATGGAATTAGTGCTTCCCGGTATTGTCGGACTATTGGTTTTTGCGATATTAATTTTATTTCTAAGATTACCTGAAGTTGATTTATTAGTCTCCCGACTCCGCCAAAAATTTCAAAGATAATCGTAGGGGCGGGGTTTTCCCGCCCATATTAATCAACGCTTAATAACACAATTTTAGAAACAATGGTTATGGGCGGGGTTTTGTTTGGGCGGGAAGACCCCGCCCCTACGGGATATACTATTCTGCACTTTTTCTCATATTTTTGCGAATCACCCAAAGTCCAAACAAAATGATTAAACTTAATAATACAATCTTAGAAACCGGGCCTAAATATTCATCAACTAACTCATAATGGTCGCCTAACAAATAGCCTGCACCTGTTAAGAAACTTACCCAAAGGGCTGTGCCAATGGTAGAATAAATCAGAAAAGGAATTAATGGCATATTGTTAAGACCCGCAGGTAAGGAAATGATAGTTCTAACCCCAGGAACTAAACGACATAAAAAAACGGCTCTGCCGCCATATCGAGTAAACCAATTATTCGCTTTATCAATATCTGCACCCGAAACCGTAATCCATTTTCCGTATTTATCCGCTAACTGTCTTAAGCGTTCTTCTCCAAAGAATTTACCCGCATAATACCAAGGAAATGCCCCTAATATTGTTCCGATAATTCCCGCTAAAATAGCAGGTATCAGTTCCATTTTTCCCTGGGAAACCGTATAACCCGCTAAGGGCATAATTAACTCAGAAGGAATGGGGGGAAACAAATTTTCTAAAAACATTAATAAGCCAATTCCCAGATAACCCAGGGAAACCATTGTATTCGTAATCCATTCAGTCATAATCTTTTTTTAAAAAAAGTTGTTAAAAGAAAAAACCGGGTTTCTAAACGATTTTATCTCGTAAATCGAGGGCTAGAAACCCAGTATATCGGGTGAAATTCACCCTAAAATCAATTTATGTTCCTGATGTCCAAGAGTTGATATACTCAATTTGTTCTGAGGTGAGACTATCAATTTTAATCCCCATTGCCACCAGTTTCAAACGAGCAATTTCTTTGTCAACATCCGTCGGAATAGAATGAATTCCGGGCTCCAAATTGCCTTGATTTTTAACTAAAAATTCACAAGCCAACGCTTGGTTAGCGAAACTCATATCCATCACCGCACTCGGATGTCCTTCCGCCGCCGCCAAGTTAATTAAACGACCTTCTCCCAACACAACAACAGATTTACCGTTTTTGAGTTTATATTCTTGGGTAAAGTTGCGAACTTCTTTAATTTCTGTCGCTTTAGATGCCAAAGTTTTCAGGTCAATTTCAATATCAAAGTGACCGGAATTACACACCATTGCGCCATCTTTCATCACATCAAAATGTTCGCCGCGAATAACGTGCTTATTCCCTGTCACCGTAACAAATATATCCCCAATAGATGCGGCTTCTTCCATCGGCATCACCCGAAAACCATCCATCACCGCTTCAATAGCGCGAACAGAATCAATTTCCGTCACAATCACATTAGCGCCTAAACCTCGCGCCCGCAGTGCGGTACCTTTTCCGCACCAACCATAACCCGCAACGACAATATTTTTACCCGCTAATAAAACATTTGTAGCGCGAATAATTCCATCTAAAGTGGATTGACCTGTACCATAACGGTTATCAAAAAAATGCTTGGTATCAGCATCATTAACGTTCATGGCGGGGAAGGTTAAAACCCCATCTCTCAACATCGCTCTTAAACGCACAATTCCCGTTGTGGTTTCTTCCGTTGTGCCAATAATATCTTTAATTTGCCCTTGACGTTCTTGAATTAAAGTTGCCACCACATCACTACCATCATCAATAATAATATTAGGATGATGATCTAAAGCCAATTGAACATGGCGAGTATAGGTTTCGGCGTCTTCCCCTTTAATCGCATAAACCGGAATTCCGTAGTCAACAACTAAACTCGCTGCAACATCATCCTGGGTAGACAGAGGGTTACTGGCAATTAACACCGCATCAGCCCCACCCAATTTCAGAGCGATGGCTAAATGGGCCGTTTCCGTTGTAACGTGGCAACAGGCGGCTAACCGCAAACCTGCAAAGGGTTTTTCTTTGGCGAAGCGTTCTTGAATCAAGCGCAGCACAGGCATTTCACGTCCTGCCCATTCAATGCGTTGTTTTCCTTTCGGCGCGAGGGAGGGGTCTTTAATTTCGTAGTTTGTACGGGCAGTTGTTGCAGTCATGTAGTTGTTTCCTAGACAGAAAAGTCGTTTCCAGTTTCAAGAGGATGCTAAACTTCAGCACCCTGTTGCTGACGTCCTAATGCAACTTAGGGTTCCTCGTCAGAATTAGCGCAATTGTTGCAATTATTCAAATAAAGCCTAGCGCGAAACTTGTCATTCGGCCAGAGCTTCGTAGGGGCGAGGTGTGTTCATTAGTGTCAACTTAACCCACGTTAGCCCGGAAATAAATTTCGGGCTAAGAAGCTCAAGTCATCTAAAGATGACTCAAGACAAGTCTTTCTTAACCCGTTTTAACGGGTTTAAGCTTTTAGCCTGAAATTTATTTCAAGGCTTTTGGCGCGATTGTTGACACTCCTTGGGCGCGCGTCGCCCCTACACAGTCACCCGTTAGAGTTCAAAGAAACCCGGTTTCTATCGGTCGTGAAATTTTTGATAGCATTCAATAAACAATTCAACATAAAAACAACACAAGGAACTGGAACACTATTACCAATTAACCGACGCGCTGTCGAATAGGACGCAACCAGTTTAAACTCGTCGGGAAATCCTTGTAAACGTAGCATTTCTCGTTCCGTTAACCGTCGTTCTCCATTCACCAATAAATAATTATAGGATGCTCCAGCCCTTAATGCACAGGAATAAGGATAAGCACTAATATGACCTGCTTTATTTTCATGCCAAATTGTCGGCTCAATATGGGTTTTTCCCTGATATTTAACTAAACGACTATTACGGATTTTTTCAGACGCATAATAAAACTCTGAAACTTGCGGTTCTAAAATTTCCGTTAAGGGTTTCATCGGTATTTTTTGAATATCCCACCGAAACGGCAAAAGTTGACGATAACCGACAATAAAAATCCGTTCTCGTTTTTGAGGTAATCCTAAATGCAAGGCATTTAAAACTTTATATTCAACAGTATAACCTAATTTTTCTAAAACTTCAATAATGGATTTTAAGGTTTTTCCTTGGTTATGTCCAACTAATTGTTTAACGTTTTCTAAGATAAAATAATCAGGTTGTTTACAAGCCAAAATTCGAGCAATGTCAAAAAATAACGTTCCTCTGGTGTCTTCAAAGCCTTTCAGTTGTCCACAAATACTAAAGGGTTGACAAGGAAAACCCGCCAATAAAATATCATGCTCAGGAATATCCTCAGCGCCAATTTGGGTAATGTCTCCGGCGGGTTGTTCCCCAAAATTCATTTGATAGATGTTTTGAGCATCAGCATCAATATCCGAGGAAAAAACACATTTTGGATTAATATTTTTAGCGATTAATACTTGATTAATCGCAATTCTAAATCCCCCAATTCCACAAAATAAATCAATATATCTCATTGACTCAAAAAACTAATTGCGACTTTCAGCTTCTTTTTTAATCGCTCCTAGAGTTTGTTTCAAGCTATTTTCATAGATATTATAGAATAAAGTTAGACTGGGAGTTGAACCGGGGTCAACAGTCACTTGATGCTCAATTAAAACTTGTTTAGCAGAAATCGGTTCAATTTTCCAAGTTCCTTGTAATGCTTTTAAGTCCCCATCAACCCGTTTAAAAGCAATTTGTTGAGGATAGGTTTCTGTACTCGCAATCACAACTCTAGTTTGTTGTTTAAAAACAAGCGCTTGAACTTGATAAATTTGTTCAAATGTTTTCTGATTTCCTTCCGTTTTCAAGACTTTACTACTAATAACATTCGGCAAAAACCGATAAAAATTGTTATAATCAGTTAAGACTTTCCAAGTCGTATCCGCAGAACTATTAACAATAATTTTAGCTACATATTGACCCTCTTTTCCGGTTACTGTTGCTGCTTGAGGTTGACTAGCGATTAAAGTAGGATTAAGGATTTCACCAATAGCTAGAGGGCTATTAATCAAGGTTAAACCTAAACCTAAGACAGAAACGAATGTTGTCAAAACTGGATTAGGTTTTTGTGGAGTAAAATTAAAAGGCATTAAGATTTAAACTCGGTTATTGAGGACAGACGCAAAATTTTACGTTTCCACAGGTTTTGTTTATTATAACATAAAAAACCGCCCTAAAACCATGATCTTTAAAATATAATTTATATTCGGCTATAATATCCCTGGAGGAAATGGAGTTGTGCTTCCTTGACAAACCCAAGCCGCCCAAAAATAGGGATGAGCTAAGGGTTGAAAATTAGGAGAATTTTTAATATCATCTAATCTTAATGATCGGTGTTCAACTAATTCTGCTAGGATTTCTTCACCGAGGGAAAATTGTTGTAATTCTTGAATATTAACACAACGAATATACTCTTGAGCCATAATTAAAGCATCATACCGACCATAACCGGATTTTAATAAATCTAAGAATTGATTCATTAATAAAATACTGGCTTTGGTCGGAACAGACCATAAACTCATCACTAATGTTTTACAACCTGCAACGGCAAACGCTCGACGTAATCCCAATACTCCCTCTCCAATTTTAACATCTCCTAACCCACTTTCACAAGCAATTAATATTGTTAATTCATTTGCCCATAAATCTAATACGGCGACATCTTGGGCGAATAAAAATCCTTTCCCGGCTTCGGGGGGTAAATTGCCTCCTAATTTCCAAGTATTCGCGCCTGCTAAGGCTAACCCGGAACGCATGAGGGAGTTATCAATAGTAGGAGTAGAAAAGCGATCGCTATTTCTGAAACCCTGAATTTGATTACCCATAACCCCACTTAATAAAGGTGGAATAGGTGAAGTTTTGGTTTCGGAATTTTGGATAATTTTTTGAACAATAGGAATAAAATTCTGTAACCTAGTTGCTGTATTTTTATCTCCTTGTTTATTCACACTATCAATAACCGTTTCTAGGCAATTAATCAAGGTTTGATTTAACAAATCGGAGTGATTTTGTAAAATTTCCTGTTCCTCTCCCTGGGGACACTGTAACAGCGATTCAATTAACTTAAAATAGGGATTATCCCCAGAGTTAAAATAACCGTGAGTGGCAATTAACAAAATATTAGGACAATTCACCCGACCGAACAAAGGTTCTAAAGCTTGTTGTTGCAAATAGGGTTTAACGCCTAATTTTTCCGCTATAGTTTCCGCTAATATTCCCGTTTCTGGAAGCGGATCAAAATATTCCCCACCCAAGCGTTTAATCACATCATTCGTAGTAAGCCCTTCAGGGCTTTCATCCCCATTCGTAGTAAGCCCTTCAGGGCTTTTCTGAGGGCTGAAGCCCTCACTACGAGATAAATTAAAATTAGTAGTAAGCCCTTCAGGGCTTTTCTGAGGGCTTTTCTGAGGGCTTTTCTGAGGGCTGAAGCCCTCACTACGGGATAAGTTAAAGTCAGGATCAGCCATAATAAAAGGAGGAGATGCAGGGCGTTCTGTTTCAATAGTTCCCCGGAGAATATCTCGCCCCGTGCTCAAATAACTAATTTGATAACGATCAATTAATAGCCGTCCCTCCTCTGGTAAAATCCCAAAGGGAACGAGACATAATTCATAATCTGGGGCAATAATTAAATGGGAATATTCGGCTAAATTCACTTGTTTTAAAATCGGATTATAAATCGCCTCTCGTAATTTCATCCCCGCTTCTTGATAAGATTTCTGTTGAGGAGGTTTTGCTTTTTGGCGTAGTCCTAAATCTTTTAATCTCAGTTCAGATATCGTTTCTCGAAATACCTTAATTAACCGTTCAATAGGTTCCGCATCTCCTAATAAAATCATCTGCACTGCATCGGGTTGTTGAGCAGGTAAAACAAACGCCAAATATTGAGCAGGTTGCCATTGATCTGCTTTAAAATCATAGACATTAAACCGCACAAACTCCACTAATGCAGAACCTTCGGGTAATGCCAACGCTACCGCCCGTCTGTCGGTTTCTTGGTCTTGGAGTTGAATTTCTGGCACTTGGGAAGCGAGTTGTTTTTCGATTTGTTCACATTCCTGTTGTAATTCTGTGACTAATTTTTGATGTTCACGGCGGCGGAGGCGATACTGTTCTTGGGGTTCTTGGGGTTGGATAAAAGGCGGATCAAACATCAGATGGGTTAACTGTTCTCGCAAGGATCGTAACCGTTGAAATTCGGGTTGCAGGTGGGAATAGCGTTCACTATAAATGGCAAAATTAAACGCAGCTAAGGCAGTGGCGGTGATACATTTACGTTGAAGAACAACATCTAAGACGATTTTTGCAACTTCGGGAGAGTCGGAGAAATAAGTTGAAATTAAGGAAAGGAATAGATCAAAATTATTCCTAATATTGTCGATATAAATGAGGCGATCGCGTTCTGAACTATAGGCAAAATTAGCACGCAAAAGGCGATCATCCATTACTATCGCTTGCTGCATTAATTCTAAAGCTTCCGTTGGGCGATCGCTTTTAATCAATAAGAGTGCTAAATTATTCATGCTTGATACAACGCCAGAGTGATCCTCTTGAAACAGTCGTTGGAATATGGCTAAGGCTTGCTGGTATAAAGGTTCGGCTTGACTTAGCTTGCCTTGAGAGTTGTAGAGTCCTGCTAAGTTATTCAGGCTTAATGCAATGTCAGGGTGGTCGCCTGGAAACAGTCGTTGCCACATGGCTAAGGCTTGCTGGTATAAAGGTTCGGCTTGACTCAGCTTGCCTTGGGATTGGTAGAGTTCTGCTAAATTATTCAGGCTTGTGGCAATATGAGGGTGGTCGCCTTCAAACAGCCGTTGCTGCATGGCTAAGACTTGCTGGTATAAAGGTTCGGCTTGACTCAGCTTGCCTTGGAAATAGTAGAGATATCCTAAATTATTCAGGCTTAATGCAATATCAGGGTGATCGCCTTCAAACAGTCGTTGCCACATGGCTAAGGCTTGCTGGGATAAAGATTCGGCTTGACTCAACTTGCCTTGGGACTTGTAGAGTAATGCTAAATTATTCAGGCTTAATGCAATATCAGGGTGATCACCTTCAAATAGTCGTTGCCTCATGGCTAAGGCTTGCTGGTATAAAGGTTCGGCTTGACTTAGCTTGCCTTGGGAGTCGTAGAGTCCTGCTAAATTATTCAGGCTTGTGGCAATATTGGGGTGATCGCCTTGATAGATAGATTGTGCTAATTCTAAAGCTTGTTTTACAAGTATGACCGCTTGATTAAACTGACCCTGTTGATAAAGTTGAAAAGCTTGTGCGTTGAGTTGGTTCCATAATTCTTCGCTGTTGTGTTCCATCTTGCACCTAAATATTATTAAAGGTTAGGAAAGGCGATTAATGCTCTAAATTAGAAATAGAATAAGCTAACACTGCATCAATATCTGCTAATTCTAAATAAGGATAAGCTTTCAATATATCTTCTGGTGTCCGTCCTGAAGCCATCAACCCGATAAGGGTTCCAACGGTTACTCGTAAACCTCGAATACAAGGTTTTCCGCCCATAACTTCAGGATTAATTGTAATTCTTGTTAACGGTTTCATTGTTATTTCCTGTTAATCGTTATTATTGTATTCTATTAGAGATCCCCCCTAGCCCCCCTTAAAAAGGGGGGAACAGGAAACCCAGTCTTCCTTGTTAAGCATAAACTGGAATTAAGATTTAAGTGGTTAAGAGGGAAAATAGAATCAAAGTCCCCCTTTTTAAGGGGGATTTAGGGGGATCAAATCCCCTTTAGAAGATCAACAACCTGATATTCTGTATAAAACACCTGGGAGGTTGAACATTTCTCTAAATAACTTAACAATTCAAAGAGATGTTCATGATCCAGTTCTAACGCTTCCTGTTGACTTTTTGCTAACCAATTTAAAGACGGTTTATCGGGAGTAATAACCGCTAAAATTTGTTCTTGTCCCTCCTCCGTTGCGGTAAAAGCCGGATAAGGAGACGGGGGATATTGAGGTAAAGTAATCTCTCCTCCTTTCACCTGAAATTCTGGAGCATATTCCGAGGGACACACACAACACATTCCCCCAGAAGGTTCCCGTTCTAATAATATCAAATGTCCGGGTTGATCTAAATTAACTTTAAACAAAATATCACTATTCAGGGGAACTTCATCGAGAAAGGGTTTTTGATGTCGCAGTCCCAAATTTCCCACAGACCCCGCTAAAACTGGCCCGACTTTATTCCTAGCGGTTGTTTTTGTTTTTAATTGCTTCCAAAGGGTTTGTTTTAACCATTGAGGATAAACGGTTTTTTCTAACCACTGTTTAGCAATTGGACATTTATCTTTATGCGCCCCATTAAAATCACAACCTTTTTCTACCATTTTTTTCCAAATGGTTTTGCTGAGACAGTCCTTTAAAACGTTTTGATGATCAACATCAGAGTTATCCTTTTTTAAATTAGCTTCTAAAACATCAGCCAGATCATTATTTTCTAAATCTTGATTACTGCTGATAAATCGTTCAACAAATACTAATTTATTTCTATCGTTAAAATTCCATTCCTCGGCTATTTCTTCAAGGAATTGTTTTTCATTATCTTGATATTGGGTAGAAAGCATAAATTCCCTCCATATCCTGATTTTACAATATAGAAACCGGGTTTTTAGCAAAGACTCTGATTTTTCATCTAAACCCTGGGGAAAAAACCCGGTTTCTGACAACCCCGATCTATAGAAACCGGGTTTTTAGCAAAGACTCTGATTTTTCATCTAAACCCTTGGGGAAAAACCCGGTTTCTGAACTCTCAATATAGAGCATATTTTAAAATTTATCAATAGGTTTAATTGATAATTCTATTTGATTCTAGTTCGTTCTATTTGATTCTAGTTAATTCTATTAATTCTAGCTTTCTACTTAACTCTATTTCCTTCGATTTACAGGTCAGTTTAAACCGAATAAATTAGGGATATAGACCACTTGAGGACAAAACAATGCTTCTGAGAAAAGCCCCTGAAAAACTAAACATAGATTCCTTTAAGCTGTTAACGTGCTGTGATCAAACTTGGTGGAATCCTGCCTCTAAACTGTTGGAAAATCCCAAAATCATGAGATGGGTTTTAGCAGGCGCACTGTCTCCCGAACAGGCACAAAACGAGTTGCAGCAGTGGCAGAAACAGTGGCAAAAATATGGCTATGGTAACTATTTTGTTACCGATAAACAAGAAAAAACTTTGTTAGGTTTTGTCAAAATTTATAATAGCGATCGCTCTCCTTTCCCCCAACTGGGTTATGCCGTTGATAATCCCTATCAAGGTCGTGGCTTAGGGACAAAATTTGCTGAAACTGCCCTTTATATTGCCTTTGAAATCTTAAACCAAACCCAATTATCAGCTTATGCACGAGTCCAAAACCACCCCTCACGGCGAATCTTAGAAAAAGTTGGTTTTCGCTGCGACAACGATAATTTGTTGTTTGAAAATCGGGACTATTGCCAATATAGCTTGACTCAAGAACGCTATTTTCAAATGTTAGAAATTCGTCAAGCGTCTTAACTCACCCCTTGGGGGATATTTCAACCTATCCCCCGTTTTTAATGCTTAATTTAGAGGAGAAAAAAATTATGTCTTGCAATTTTAACAATAATTATCCCTGTGGCGTTTCCCCCTGTTCTCAAAATAGAACTTGCCCCTATTCCTATCCTTGCCCTCAACGAGATTATCGCTATAATCAAGATTGGGGTAATCTATTCTGGTTAGTTCTAAGTTTAGTGTTCATGGTTTGGACAGTTAATGCAATTGTAGAAGTGCGTTATTCGGGATCAAAATCTGATTCTGAGTTACAACTTGAGTATGTTGATAGCAATCATCCTTAGAAATTCTCAATAGGTTGTAATATTTTATCGTAGGGGTTTGGAGACCCAACCCAGGCGCAAAGAGGGTTGGGAGACCCAACCCCTACAGGTTTTGATCACAAATCCTACACGGATTGCTATATGATGTTNATTACGGGGAAAATTAAAACAGTAACAATCTCCAAGACTTCGACTGATAAATACTTTGCTTCCATCTTATGTGAGGTAGAAGGAACTGATATTAAACAGTCGGGAGACAATATTGTTGGGATTGATTTGGGGTTAAAAGATTTTGCAATTACTCATGATGGAGAAAATGCAACTAAATACGCCAACCCTAAACATTTATATCGTCATCAGAAAAATTTAGCCCAAAAACAGAAAAAGCTCTCCCGAAAAACTAAAGGTAGTTTTTCGAGAGAGAAGTTTAGAAAAACTGTAGCTAAGGTTCATGAGAAGATAACTAATTCCCGCCAAGATTTCTTGCATAAATTATCAAGAAAATTGGTAAACGAAAGCCAAGTGATTGTCGTTGAAAACCTCAACGTCAAGGGAATGGTTAAAAACCGGAAGCTATCCAAAGCAATATCTGATGTAGGTTGGGGAAAATTCGTCAACTTTATTGATTACAAGTTGAAGCAAAAAAATGGTGAACTTGTAGAAATTGATCGCTTTTTCCCTAGTTCCAAAACCTGCTCCTGTTGTGGTCATGTCTTAGATGAGTTATCTCTGGATATCAGGGAATGGGACTGTCCTAATTGCCATGCTCACCATGACCGTGACGAAAACGCTGCACTCAACATCAGGAATGAAGGGATCAGGATATTGACTGAAGGCGGAGGGAACCCCGTCTTTGCCGATGGAGGCTGTGTAAGTCCACCTGCTAGTAAAAGTAAGGGGCATCGGTCTGTGAATTCGGAAGCCTACACCGACCCGATTAGGGCGGTGTAGGTAGTTCACCTCTCTTGTCACCTCGTCAGATATTTTATGCTAAAGAATCCTGAATTTGTATTTGCACCTCGCTATATTTTAAATCTTCAGGAGTCATAGGAGAGTTATAAAATAATCGACGAGGAGAACCGATTATTTTATATTCAGGATGTTGTTTTAACCAATTTTTTAACCGTTGTAAATGAATTTGATAACTTTCCCAAGTATAAGCTCCTTGGATACCAATACTCACCACTTTCATCGTTGGGGTATCGGTGACATTGACATCAGATTCTATCTGTTGAGGGGTAATTTCAGGCTGAGAATAGAGAAAAGAAACCTCAGCTTGATTGAGAGAATCAGACTCCTGTAAATACCGAGCTTCCACAGGAGTTGTCATCGCAATTTGATTACTACTAATATGTTGAAACAGGGGATTAAATGCCTTGCGAGTGGCTTGAGTTAAATCCCCTTGATGTAAATAAGTTACCCCTCGATAAGCGGGATATTGTTTCACTTCAATTACCCCAACGGGAGTGGGTTGTGGAAATCCTTCGGGTAAAGATGCCATAATCTTGATAGGGTGGGCTATGCCCACCTCAAAACAACAATTTAAGCCGAAAGTTTAATCAATAATTTTGCCACTTTTGCCCCTAAATTTTCAACATCTTGCTGTTGTTGGGAATCTTTCAAACTCCCATCTTCATTAAAGGCTTCAAACGCCTTAGAAATTGAACGTTGTTCAGGAATAACTAACACTCCAATACTTTCTAAAATTGCCCGCACATGAACTAATCCTCGCATTCCCCCAAACCCTCCAGGGGATGCACTCATAATCGCTGCAATTTTATTGTTAAAACAGGCTAATCCGGGTAAATTAGGTTCAGGACGAGATGCCCAATCAATGGCATTTTTTAACAAGGGCGTAATCGAACTATTATACTCAGGACAGGCAATTAATAAGCCTTGATGCGCTAACATTAAATCTTTAAATTCACGGACAGTCGCCGGAATTCCCTGTTGCGCTTCTAAATCTTCATCAAATAAGGGCATCGGTAAATTCCGTAAATCAATATAGGTCACTTCTGCCCCGGCTGCTTTTGCCCCTGATGCGGCAATTTGAACTAACTTTTTATTAAAGGAAGTTTCCTTAGCACTACCAGCAAACGCGAGAATTTTGGGGGGATTTGCCATGATTGTATCCTCATCAGTTCTGGGTTTTATTGTAAATGAAAGTCGGGGAATTTGTCGAACTCGCCGATTGAAACATCGGGGAGAAATCCGATAATTGTTGCAGACTGGTTAGAGTGATTTCGGGTTTATCTCGATACATCGTTACTTGTCCCGTCACATAAACATAACCCCGTCCTAACCCGGTATAGCGTTTATTAATTAAATAAACGAGGGGAGCATATTTTCCATCAGTGGCTTCAGGAATCCATAATTTTAAACTGTGGTCTTTTGTTCCGGTATGAATAATGGCACTATTGCCTATCCATTTCGTAATTCCTTCTTGTAAATCACAGAAAACCGTAATCTTTTGTTGCTGCATAGCAGCTAATAAAATTTGGGGGTAATCTAAACGCACTGATAACACGCCATTGGGTTGTCCATAGCGACGAAAATCATCTACAATTGAAGCTCTTAATGACCACCAAGGCATTAAAATTGTATAGTTTCTAAAGGCACTATGTTCATTGGTTTGGGGATTCCAAATCATGCGATTATGGGATTGAGCATCGGCTTCAGCCTCCATCATTTCTTGATGATATAATCGAGAGCTTCCATATTTAATATAATAGGGACTCCAGCCTTCCTTAATTAATTTTAAGTTAAAATTTTCTCCATATTTATGCACATAACAAATTAACCGTCCGTGATGATCTCGATATTTTTCTAAACACACTTCAGCAGGTTCATTGCCATCAAATTCAATATCAACTTTTGTTAAAAAACCATGTTCATTCATAAAATATTGTTGTGCCATTTCCGCCGCAGCAATTCCCGCATTTGTTCGGGGTTTAGAATCATGGTTGAGTATTTCTTCTGTATCCACACAATCGAGTCTTAAGAATTCCCGCTTATCATTGAGTAAGACTTTGATGGTGTCCCCATCCACGACTCTTGTGACTTGTAAGTTCTTAATCCGAGTTCCCACAATATTTGATTGTCCTTTTCGTTATAATTGATACAATTTATTTTGGTACTGGCATTAATCATCGTCGTCATAATAATACCATAGTTGGTTAAAATTGCATCCTCAATATTGATTAAGATGAAACTTATTGAGTATAATTATTAAAGATGAATGATCCTAACCTGATTTTACAGGTTGTTTTTTACAAATCAGAACTTGGCAATGAGCCTGTTAGAGAATGGCTAAAGTCCTTATCTCCTAATGAAAAGAAAATTATTGGGACAGATGTTAAAACCGTGCAGTTTGGTTGGCTGATGGGAATGCCCTTGGTTAAAAAGTTGGTAGCCAACTTATGGGAAGTTAGAATATCTTTAGATAATAAAATAGATTAAATAACTTATCAATCAATTAACATGAACAATCAATATATTGGCAGTGATTTTGATACGTTTCTTGAAGAAGAAGGAATATTATCAGAGGTAGAAGCAATAGCAATCAAAAGGGTAATTGCTTACCAAATTCAAGAAGCCATGAATCAAGCCGGACTTTCAAAAAGCGAAATGGCTCGACAAATGAACACTAGCCGATCTTCTTTACAACGGCTTCTTGATCCTAAAAATTCATCTTTAAATTTACAAACAATTACTAAAGCTGCATCAGTATTGGGTAAAAAATTAAAAGTTGAATTTGTCTTAGAATCCAATAGCGATCGCGGCTTGTCCTGATCATAATTTAATCACCTCTAGGATTGCTATAGATGTCGCCATAATACCATAATTGATTCAACTTGCATCTTGATAAATGTTAACTTATTTCAAGTTGCGATAAAATAGTGTCCTACTGATCACAATCAATTAACATGAATAATCAATATAAAGGAAGATTGTTAGAGTGCGATCGCATTCTATCAAGTTTTTCCCTAACTTTCAAGATATAATATTAATCAATTCAGTTAGACAAGGAAATTTTTCTTATGACACTGATGACAATAAAAGATTTAGAAAATTTACAAGCAACTCTCTCAGAAGCTGGACAGGATTACCAATTAGAACTTGAAAATGGTAAAATTATCGTTATGGGGCCATCAGATATTATCTCTAGCGAAATAGGTGTCCGTTTAATTGCTTTTCTATTCGCTTGGGTTGAACCTCGTCGCTTAGGGCGAATATTTGACTCCGCAGGGGGTTTTATCATGCCCGATACTAACTTAAAAGCACCCGATGTTTCTTTTGTTCGTGCATCTCAGTTACAACAAAGTGTCCGCTATTTTGCCGAATTAGTTCCTGATTTAGTTGTAGAAATCAAATCTCAAAGTGATCGAGTTAAAACACTAGAAAAAAAGCTCAAAAAGTTTTTAGAATTAGGGGCAATTGTGGGAATTTTAATTGACCCTGATGAATTGACTGTTACCGTTTATCGACCAACTGGAGAAACCATCATATTAGCAAACGAAGATATTTTAACTTTACCCGAACTATTCCCCGGTTGGGAATTATCAATTTCTAACCTATGGCCTCCTATTTTTACAGAAGCAGAAGTTGATGATTAATTAATTTTTGATAAGATCATAGTCTATTGAAATTGCATCCTGAACAATGTTAAATTATTTCAACTTGCGAAAAACGGGAACTCGATGGGAATTTGAAAGAGAGGAAACCTTAGAGGATTTTCTATTTACTCGTTTACAACCTATTTTCAGTTTAACTGTTTTACATCGTCAATATATTGTACAGGGTCAACGGTGTGATTTGTTGGCGGTTGACACTGATCAACGATTAGTCATATTAGAATTAAAAAATGTTGAAGATCGAGGAATTGTTCAACAGTTAACTCGTTATTATGATGCGGTATTAGAAGAAAAACCTTATGCTCAAATCGTTGATTATTATAAACCTGTTCACTTAATAGCGATCGCGCCTTCATTTCATCGAGATAATTTAACGGATCGAAAGTATCATAAACTAGAGTTTCAGTTTTTACAGTTTGCAGTTATTCAAAACGCTGATCACTTTTATTTGAATTTAAAAGATATTGATACTCAAACTCTATCATCGGTTGAAATTCCGTATCAAGAACCCAATTTTTCTGACATCCCTAGTCCATCTCAAAACTTTTTTAAGCTGATTAAAAATAGTGATGAACAGCAAAAAAATAAAATCTTAGAAATTCGGCAAAAGTTACTAAGTTTTGATCAAAGAATGCAGGAATTTTCCAGCGCAGGAAGTATTTTATATGGAAATGGGAATGGTAAAACCAGTAAATATTGTGCTGAATTTTGCCGTCTTCCTCAAGGAGATATAATCTTGTTTTTGTGGATTCCTTTAAAATGTGGAGAAAGCGATAGAATCAGTCGAGGTAGAATTTGGACAGATTGGGATGAAAAAGCATTAATTGAGGGTTATGTTGCGAGGGGTATGGGGACTGAGATTAATCAAAGAAAAAGATTAATAAAAAACTTATTTGAAAAAATCAAGGATGGATATGAGTCTCAAGAAAATAGATTTTTAAGTTATTTTTCCTATAATAATAGATATATTCAGCTACAATGTTCTCGAAAATATACCCATAATTATGTTAAGCAAACTGATATGATTCGCAAAAAAATTATGATTTTTAAACCTGTTACTTATGAAGAAATGAAACTCATTGAACTTGATATTGAAATAATTAAAGGAAAGACAGGCATAGAAAGAGAATTAGAGAAATCTCCTTATAAATCTCTGAACTCTTTAATTGATTTAGCTTTAGAAAAATGGTTGGCTAGAATTTAGAAGATAACCAATAAAATTATTGATTCTGATAACTAATTACCCACCACCGTGCAATTTTTATAATACATCCCGATGAAAATACGCTCTAATTAATTATAATCCCCAACCAGAGGTTCTATTAAATCAATAATTTGCTCAAATTGAAATTGACGCACCAGTTTAGTCAAGCTTTTAGCAAAAGCAGCTTCGGTTTCGGGAATTTCTGGGATTAATTTCATAATTTGCTGATCATCCGCTTCCAGAACTGCTTGATATAATCTCAGCAGCCATTCTTGGGGCATGATTTGGAATTGTTCTGTCGTTAGTCGGGGTAATTCATTAATTATCTCTCCTGTTTGACTATTCCCATCTGTCACATTTTCATAAATATATTTGACTCCTAAATGTTTAGTTAATACTTCAAAAATTGTAGATTCTTTAAAGGGTTTACGCATAAAATCATCACATCCAGCCGACAGAGTAATTGCTTTTTCTTCTTCTAGGACACTGGCAGTTAAAGCAATAATTGCGGTAGTATTACCTTGAGTAGTGGATTTAATATATTTAGTCGCTTCATAACCATCCATGACAGGCATTCTCATATCCATAAATATTAAATGGGGTTGCCATTGTTCCCAAATTGCGATCGCTTCCTGTCCATTACTGGCTTGTTTCACTTCAAATCCTAAAGGTGAAAGTAATTTTATTAATAATTGGCAATTAATCGCTTTATCATCTACTGTCAAGATTTTATAAGTCGGTTGTTCGGGTGCTAGTGCTAATACTCGTTGGGGATTAATTTGTTCAATTTTAGTTGATTCTTGACCTAATTGTACCGGAATCGAAAATTGAAAAGTTGTGCCTTTGCCTAATTCACTCTCTACCGTAATATCTCCCCCCATTAACTGCACAAATTGACGACTAATGACTAATCCTAATCCGGTTCCTTCTTGGGCTTCTCGTCCTGATTCTGTTTGAGAAAAAGCTTCAAATAATTGAGTTAACTCTTCTTCAGAAATTCCTTTTCCGGTGTCGCTAATTTGAAAGTTTAAAGTCTGATTTTGATGATCTTCATTTTCCTGGCTATTAACCCTTAAAACAACTTCACCTTTTAATGTAAATTTAATCGCATTCCCTAATAAATTAAGTAAAACTTGACGTAATTTAACGTCATCAGTGTAAATATAACGAGGTAAATTATCCCCCAGAACGAAAATTAATTCTAACCCGGCATTAACCGCCCTTAAATGGAGCATATCTTCTAAATCCTCTAACAATTGATAGAGATCAAAATCCTTTTGATTCAGAGTCGTTTTCTTGGCTTCAATTTTAGAAAAATCGAGAACATTATTAATTAAAGTTAATAAATACTCCCCACTACGATGAATAATCCCCGCATTTTCATATTGTTGATAAGGTAGATCTTTTGTGCGTAACATTAACTGAGAAAAACCCAGAATTGCATTTAATGGACTCCGCAATTCATGGCTCATATTGGCAATAAAAGCACTTTTAGTCTGATTAGCCACTTCCGCTTTTTCCTTAGCAATCACTAATTCTGCTGTTCTTTCTTGGACTCGATTTTCTAAAGTTTCAAAAGCAGTTTGTAACTGATAAGCCATTTTCTTAAATGACTGGGCAAGAGTCGATATTTCTGTAATACTTTTAGTTTCTATTATCTCATTTTCTGGATAAAATTTTTCCCCTTTCCCTAAGACTAAAACCCGACTTAATTGACTTAATTTTAAAATCGGTTGAGTAATCCAGCAAGCAGTAAAAATACCAATTACTGTGGCAACAACAAGAGTTATACCACACAATACAATTGTCAAATAGGCATTTTTCTGAATATGTTCCATGAAGTCAGATTCAGGAATAACAATAACGGTTAGCAAGTTTAAATTTTGTTTGTTTACAGGTAAAACCTGCACAAAATATTTCTGACCATCTACTAATAAATTTAATTTTTGAATTTTTTGAATATCTTGTAGTTTAAAGTGATCTGTTAAATATTGGGAGGTTAATCGAATCAGTTTATTTTTACTAGCTGTTGCTTTTAATCGCCGGGAACTCGCATTAACATTTTGAGATAACTCACTTTTAGCGGTCGTTATAAATGGGACTTCATTAATGGAATTGGCAATCATTTGTCCTTGTTGATCTATTAAAAATGCTTTTCCTGTGTTCCCAATTTTTAGATGTTGGAGAAAATCTCCAACCTGCATCAGATATAGACCTGAACCGAGTACCCCTTGAAATTCGCCTCTGTTATCATAAAATGGTAGAGTATAGGAAACGACCAGAACTGGGCGATCTTTTCCCTGTGACAAGTTGACAAAAATGCCCCAAATTCCCATCTTGGCTGTCCGTACTGCACTATACCAAGCCTTACCTCCGGGTGGGTCATTATGGGGATTAAAGTCAGTTCTAATCTGTAGTAACTGATGAATTTTACCTGTGAGATCTGCTCGGTAACAATAGAAGTTTTTGCTTTTTGAACCCTTCAAAGTTCTAACGGTAAGTTCAGCAGATGTATATCGTGAAACTTCTAAAAAGTTTTTCTGTTCGTCAGCAATCATCAGACCACTGACTCTCTGAAAAATTTGCAATTGCTGGGCAAAGTGTGTTTGTAGTTTAGGTAAATTTTGGTAATCTAAAATTCCTTGACGGATGAGAGAAGTATTCGTTTGAACAACTTGTTCGGGTGCATTGAGATAGCTGTTTAAGCTTTGTTCAATGCGATCGCCGATTTCTGAAATCAAAGAGTTTGCCATATCTTCTACAGCTTTTTGTCCACTACGATAGGAGAGAAAACCGACTAATCCTACGGCTCCCACAATTTGTAAAATAAAGGGGATTATTAATACTAATCTCAGGGGAATTTGTCGAGATTTTGGCAATTTTGAGGTGCGATCGCGAGTCATCATTTGGATAAATTTTAAATATAATAAAAAATCCCTGGTTTACCAGGGAAGATCACCAAATTAACACTGATAACTGATCACTGATAACTGATCACTGATTACGCGCCACCCCGCAATTTTTCTAATACACTGCGATCCTGTAACGTAGAGGTATCTCCGGTAATTTCCTGACCGGATGCGAGCGATCGCAATAAGCGCCGCATAATCTTCCCAGACCGGGTTTTAGGCAAATCATCCGTAAACCGAATTTCCCCAGGACGAGCTAAAGCCCCAATTTCGCTGACAACGTGCTTCTTAAGTTCCTGCGCTAACTCATCGGACGCTTCTTTCCCTTCCTCCAAGGTCACAAACGCCACAATATCCTCACCCTTAATTTCATCGGGTTTCCCGACCACCGCCGCCTCAGCCACCGCCGGATGGGACACTAACGCCGACTCAATTTCCATCGTCCCTAAACGGTGTCCCGACACATTGATCACGTCATCCACTCGACCCATAACCCAGAAATAGCCTTCCCGGTCTTGATGGGCGCCATCCCCCGCAAAATAGAGGTAACTGCCCTCCTTGGGTTTCAAATATTCCCAATAGGTGCGGCGGAAGCGATCGGGATCACCATACACCGTCCGCATCATTCCCGGCCAGGGATAACGCACCACCAAATACCCACCACTGTCATCGGTGACGGGGTTTCCTTCCGTATCCACAATATCCGCTAAAATCCCAGGGAAGGGAAAAGTCGCCGAACCGGGTTTGGTCGGAGTCGCACCGGGTAAGGGTGTGATCATAAACCCTCCGGTTTCAGTTTGCCACCAAGTATCGACAATGGGGCATTTCCCGTTACCAATGACTCGTTGATACCACATCCAAGCTTCCGGGTTAATGGGTTCTCCAACGGTTCCTAATAGGCGCAGAGACGATAAATTCCGCGACTTGGGATGATGTTCACCCATTTTCATAAACGCCCGAATTGCCGTTGGGGCGGTATAGAATATTGTCACTCCGTATTTTTCCACCACATCCCAGAAACAACCGGGGTTAGAGGTACGCGGCGCTCCTTCATACATTAAGGTTGTCGCCCCATTGGATAACGGCCCATAGACAATATAACTGTGTCCGGTGATCCAACCGACATCGGCTGTACACCAATAGACATCGGTGTCTTGGAGATCAAACGCCCATTTATTGGTAATGTGGGTGTAAAGGTTATAGCCACCTGTGGTGTGAACAACGCCCTTGGGTTGACCTGTGGTGCCGCTGGTGTAGAGGATGAACAGCATATCCTCACTATCCATCGGTTCGGCGGGACAGTCGGCAGAAACCCCTTGTCTGAGATCATGCCACCAATGATCTCGTCCTGGTTCCATATTAATTTTTTGGGCGGTTCTTTGTACCACTAAAACGTTTTCAACGCTATTCGCTCCGGCTTCAATAGCTTTATCAACTTGTTCTTTTAAGGGCACAATGGCATCTTTTCGCCAGCCCCCATCGGCGGTAATCACCAGTTTAGCTTTAGCATCCACTAACCGATCTTTGAGGGCTTCTCCACTAAACCCCCCAAACACAACGGTATGGGGTGCACCAATTCGGGCACAGGCTAACATGGCGATGGCGGCTTCGGGTATCATGGGCATATAAATGCCAACGCGATCGCCTTTTTGAACGCCTAACTGTTTGAGAACATTTGCCATTTGACAAACTTCCCGATGCAGTTGAAAGTAGGTTAAAGTTCGAGTATCACCCGGTTCTCCTTCCCAAATTAAGGCAGCTTTATTTTTCCGCCAGGTGGTTAAATGCCGATCTAAACAATTATAAGAAATGTTAATTTTGCCATTAACAAACCATTTGGCAAAGGGCGGCTGCCAGTCTAACACTTGATCCCATTTTTGAAACCAATGCAGTTCTGTTTCCGCTAATTCTGCCCAGAACGCTTCCGGGTTGGCTTTGGCTTTTTCATAGAGTTGTTTATACTCTTCTAAGCTTTTAATATGAGCATTCTGGGAAAACTCTGGTGTCGGTTGAAATAACCGATTTTCTTGCAAAATGGATTCTATCGTAGGTTGTGACATTTTTATTGCTGTAACTGGAATAATCACTCAAGATCCATTGTTAACTCAGATTGACGCTGGCGAATCTATATTTTTTTGAAGTTTGTTGACGGTTGACGGTTGACAGATGAAGTGCTCATAATCAACCGACAGCCCACGAAGACAGGTATGATGGATTTAGTCAATCGGGGGCTCAACCCTGTGTGTTGATAAGATGTTAGATAGCTGGAGTAAGAATCGGGGTGAGTTAAAGTTAATTAAAATTCAGGTACATTTGACTTTATATATTATTTTTCATCGGTTTGTATTTACTCTGGGTTCATGTTTTGACTGTTCACCTTTACTGAACATTGATTATGGAAATGATTGGTCAACTGTTAGATCGAAGATACCGAATTGTGCAAGTCTTAAGTTCGGGGGCGTTTGGACAAACCTATCTCGCCGCCGATACTCGTCGCCCTGGTCATCCTCAATGTGTGGTCAAACAATTACGTCCGCCGAGTAATAATTCTAATGTGTTAAAAACGGCGTTGCGGTTATTTCGTCAAGAAGCAGAAATCTTAGAACGCTTAGGACGACATGATCAAATTCCACAATTATTAGCTTATTTTGAAGATCATAATCAATTTTATTTAGTCGAAGAATTTGTAAGTGGACATCCGTTGATGAAAGAGTTAGTTCCGGGGAGTCCTTGGTCAGAAGAACGAGTGATTTTGTTAATCGAAGATATTTTAGAAATTTTGGTTTTTGTTCATGAAAACTTAGTGATTCATCGAGATGTAAATCCCTCTAATCTAATTCGTCGTAAATCTGATGAAAAATTAGTATTAATTGATTTTGGTTCCGTCAAAGAAGCGAGTACCCGACTAGCAGAGGGTAATGGACAAGGGTTGAGAACAATTGCAACGGGAACTCCTTCTTATATGCCCATTGAACAGTTCCAAGGTCATCCCCAATATAATAGCGATATTTATGCTGTTGGCATGATTGCCATTCAAGCAATTACAGGTTTAGAAGCTTCAGATTTGCCTAAATTACAAGATCCGAGTTTATCAAATAGCGGAGAACTGAATTGGCGAAATTATGCTAAAGTCAGTACGGGATTAGCCCAAGTTATTGATAAGATGGTACATCCTTATTATAGCAAACGTTATCTAACTGTAATCGATGTTTTAGATGATTTAAGAAAGGCAACGGGACGTTCAGGATTTAATATTAATAAGTTAAAAAACTTTCCCGCTTACCCGGAAGAAAAAGCCCCGATTCCCTGGGGTAAAATTGTTGCGATCGCGGCTACAGGATTAGTGGGATTATTCGTAATTTTTGGATTGATCCAAGTTTTAAATCAACCCGATCCGATTAAAGCTGAAAATGCCTTTAAAAAAGGCATAGAAAAAGCCGAAAAAGATGATCTAAAAGGTGCACTTCGAGCCTTTAATCAAGCGATTAAATTCAATCCAACTAATCCCGAAATCTATCATAAACGCGCCAATACCTATTATGATTTGAAGGAATATGATCAAGCCTTAGCAGATTATACAAAAGCCATTGAATTGAATCCTAACTATACCAATGCCTATTTTAATCGGGGTTTAACTCGGTATGATCTGAATGATTTATCAGGGGCTTTAGCGGATTTTAATCAAGTGATTAAACAACAACCTCAAGACGGAGATGCCTTCTATAAACGGGGTTTAATCTATTATGATCGGGAAGATTATGAAAGTGCCATTCAGGATTATAATACCGTTTTAAGACTACAACCTGGACAAGCTAAAGCTTATCGTGCTAGAGGAACTGCACGGGTAAAATCCGGGAATTTACAAGCAGGAATGGCAGATTATACCGAAGCCATTCGCCTCGAACCCAAAAATCCAGCCGGATATTATGATCGAGGTCGATCAAGATTTCATTTAGGCGATTATCAAGGGGCTTTAGCGGATTATAATACTGTACTTCAACTCGATCCCAATAATGCTGAAGCCTACGCTAATCGCTGTAGTGTTAATATCAATTTATGGGATTATAATCAAGCCATTACAGATTGCACAGAAGCGATTAATCGTACTCCCAATGACGTTGCCTATAATAACCGTTGTATTGCCTATTTGAACCTCAAAGATTATCCCAAAGCCATCGCAGATTGCTCAAAAGCCATTGAAATTAAAGGAGATGATTATAAAGCCTATAGTAATCGAGGATTAGCCCGTTTTGCCGCCCAGGATTATCCAGGAGCAATTGTTGATTATACCAGTGGGATTAATATTAATCCTAACGATGCCGAAGCCTACGGAAATCGCGCCCAAGTCTATGTTAAAATGAAAAATTATGATCAAGCGATCGCCGATTATGCCCAAGCCATTCGTCTGAAATCCAATTATGCAGGTGCTTATTATGGACGGGGATTAATTCGGGTTGAAATCGGCGATAAAAGTGGTGCGATTAGTGATTTTGAACAGGCTGGAAAACTCTATTTAGAACAAGGCTTAACAGGGGGTTATAAAGATGCCCAGTTCCAAATTAAACGCCTGGAATAAGGGTTTAATTTGGGGGTAGAATTCTGAAAATAATAGTCAAGTTTACCTGCCAATTCGATGGCTAAAACCTGCGGCTTTAAATTGTTTGAGTTGCAGGGGAAGTTCCAGGTTAGAAGGAATCGAAATTCTAAATTCAAAATCACTGATACCCGGAGGCACTGTATCAATATTACCTAACCGTCCGCGATTAGGCATAACTGAATTACTATTAGCATCGTAAATCCGACCAAAAATGTCAGCATCCACAACAACTTTCCCGGTTGTATTATTGGCTTTTCCCATCACAATAAAACAATAGGCATCGTCGCTAGAGCCACTGGATATTGCCCCTTCTGCTAATTCGGGAGGACAATCTTTATAACTTAAATCTTGCAGTTGAATCTGAATTAATGCCCAAGCCGGAGGAGTCCAAAAACTGGTAATTAAAACCCAGAAACAAGCGCAAACAATAACGGATAAAATTTTAAATTTCATGTTTTTATGATTCTAAATGTTGTTGTAGAGACTGACGCATGATCTCGATAGGAACAGGTTGCTGTAACCACAATTGTAAGGCGGCGGCACCCTGGTGTACTAACATGGGCAGTCCATTTAAAATCATCGCACCTCTAGCGGCGGCTAAATTCAGAAATTCTGTCGTTCGAGGAATATAAATTAAATCGTAGGCGATCGCACCCAATTTAATCTTGTCCATCACCGACCCATCCACGGGAGATTCCTCAATATGGGGGTACATTCCGATCGGCGTCGCATTCACTAGCAAGTCCGCTTGAGGAAGCAAAGTCGATAATTGTTCCCAAGCACAGGTTTTGACGGAAACGGCTAAAGGAGACGTGATCCAACTGTGTTGAAAGGCTTCTAATTTCTGGGGGTTACGGCCAACAACATAAATTTCAGTTATCCCTAATTCTACACATCCGGCGACAACAGCCCTCGCCGCCCCCCCATATCCCAAAATCACCGCAACTTTATCATCCCAGTGTTGATGATACACCTGTAAAGGGGTAAGAAAACCCACAACATCCGTATTAGTACCACTCCAACCGTTATGAGTACACCAAACCGTATTAACAGCCCCCACAGCCTGGGCTAAGGTGGTGATTTCCGATAAGTAGGGTAAAATCGCCTGTTTGTGAGGAATCGTAACATTAAATCCCTGAATTCCAATAGCAGTAAATCCGGCAATTGCCGTTTTTAAATCGCTGGGGGAAATCGCAAAAGGCAGGTAAACATAATCGACTCCCAAATGGGCGATGGCGGCGTTGTGCATCACCGGAGAAAGAGAATGTTCAATCGGATAACCGATTACCCCTAAGAGTTTTGTTGTTCCTTTAATGATCATAATAACCTGAGTTCACTATATATTTAATTATAGTGGTGATCCAAAGTTTATTAATAGCAGTTGATTGCTGTTGTTAGATAATAATATCTCAGCAGTTGGTTTAACACCGTCGGAAAAACTATCGTTACTGTCGCAGACCTTAGAGGATTAAACTTTACCGATATGGAAATCAAACGGGTTACTTTAAATAATGTCGGGCCATTTGGAACCGTAGAAATTCCCCTAGCCCCCACCGAGAAAAATCCTAGTAACGTCACCGTCTTTGTCGGTAACAACGGCACTGGCAAAACATCGATACTGGAAGCCTTAGCCACTTCCCTTAGTTGGTTTATTGCCCGTTTACGCACAGAAAAAGGCAACGGCAGCCCGATTCCCGAAGATGTCATCCTCAATGTCGCGAATGGTGCTGCTATAGAAATAGATATCTGTGACTCCCTTGGGGCATTAGCTCATCAAAATGAACGCGAGATAAGTGATCGCTTTCATTGGACTATAGCCAAAACCCGGAAAGGGCGTAAATCCCAATACGCCAGTAACCTAAACAACTGCACCCGACTCGCTAATTATTACCGTAATGCCCTTACCCACGATGACAAAACCAGCCTGCCCCTGATTGCGTTTTATCCTGTCGAGCGCAGCGTAATCGATATTCCGCTAAAAATCAGGACTAGACATACCTTCTTGCAACTGGATGGTTACGACAACGCCCTCAGCCAAGGCGTTGACTTCCGCCGCTTTTTTGAATGGTTTCGGGAACGGGAAGATACAGAAAATGAATCGGGCATTTCTGAAGATGTCTTGAGTGAACTAAGAGCACGATTTGGTACAAATTCAGACGTATGGCAACAATTAAAACAACTACAGGCCTCAGCCAAAGATCGACAATTAACCGCAGTTCGCACTGCCATTCGTCATTTTATGCCCCAAATGGATAATCTCAGAGTCCACCGTAAACCTCGCCTCTATATGGCGATTGATAAAAACGGTGAAACCCTTAATGTTACCCAACTTTCCCAAGGGGAAAAATCCCTCATGGCTCTCGTCGGTGATATCGCTCGCCGTTTAGCCATGCTAAACCCCGCCCTAGATAACCCCCTAACCGGTGATGGCATTGTCTTGATTGATGAAGTAGATCTACACCTGCATCCTTCTTGGCAACGGAGCCTATGTGATCGCCTAATCGCAACTTTCCCCCGTTGCCAATTTGTGCTGACCACCCATTCGCCTCTGGTGATCAGTGACTGTAAGAATGTTTTGGTTTACATCTTAACCGATGGTAAATTACAAGAACTACCATCCCAATATGGGCAAGATGCAAATACCGTCTTACTAGATGTCATGAATACCAGCATCCGTAACGAAGAAATTGACAGCAGGCTTAACGATTTGCTCGATGCTATCCAAGACTCAAACCCAGTCAAAGCCCAACAATTACTAGCAGAATTAACCTCTGAACTACCTGCTAATCATCTCGAACTAATTAAGGCTAAACTATTACTTCGTAAACAAGAATTACGTCATGCGAACCATTAGTAAAGGAACAGAACCGCCTAGTTTGAGAGATTGGAAACGGAAAAAAACAAATGGGCATTACGAAGATTTAGACGCAGATATTCGTCGAGATATTCGAGAGTATGCCTTAAAAGAACAATTCTACCTTTGCGCTTATTGCTGCCAGAAAATTGAAGATATTGACGCTTGCCATAATGAGCATATAGAAGCTCAAAAACTGAATCCTCAACGATCTCTCGATTTTACAAATATTGTTGGGAGTTGTAACACCCACAATCAATGCGGCAATGCCCATAAATCCCAAGAATTACCCCTCACCCCCTTGATGGCGGAATGTGAAACAGAACTTCGATTTAAAATTAGTGGTCGGGTAGAGGGATTGAGCGATCGAGCAACCACCACGATTCAAGTCTTAAATCTGGGAGACAAGGAAATAAATAACCGTGCCCTGATCGAAAAACGCAAGCAATTGTCCAACACCTTGTTATGGAAAAACGGTATAAATCCCGACCAAGGGCTAGAGGACGAAGAACTCTTGAAAGTCTTGATCGACGAACTAGGACAACCCCAAGAGGGTCAACTGGATGCCTTTGCTCCAGTAGTAATCAATATCTTGCAGAATTGGCTTCAATTGTCAATAGCTCAAAGGCAGAATTCTAAATAGAAGTCGCTGATTTACGGGAAGAAATGTCTAACTTGCCGCAGGAAAGAAGTGATCGCCTCCAATAAACTTTAAAAGATAATTGTTGAGGCGATCTCGATTACCAGGATTCTACATTAGCTTTAAAAAAAATCCGTGATCAAAATTCCTTAGCCTCTGCCAAAACAGGATTAATATCATACCAAAAATGTTGAGCATGGTGATATTCAAACACCCATAAACTTCTGAGTAAGGTTTGATATTCCATCTGACCACTCAATTTTTTAGTAGTCGCCACTTGACGTAACATTTCCCATTCTTCCGTTTCAATTGCAAGAGTTAATTGATGACGACGTTGTAAAATTACCTCCTCTAAGGATTCTCTGCTTAAAGGAGGATCTTCTTTTTGCAAACAGCTATATAACAAAATTAATAAACTGCGAACATGACCCCCACTAATCGTACAAAGCCGATCTAAGGTTTCAGGACTATCAAAAATTTTCGTGACTAAGCTCGAATATTCTTTCGGATCAAGACCTGGAAATGCTCTCGCCATCACCATCCGTCGTAACAATTCAATTCCTTCTGCATAGGATGTTCCATCTTCTAATTTTATCGTTACCATCGGTAAAGTTTTGGGGTCGCTACCGAAGCGATTCATCAGTTGTCCTAAATCATTAGAAAAAATTAAACCGAGGGGAATCGTATAAACAACATGACAATTAAGTTTATTCAGTTGTTCACCCCGATCAATAAATAAATATTCAGGTTGCGGACGTCCGGTGCTGCTTTGGGTATTGATAATTCGATCTAAGTTATCAATAATTACCACTAACCCCTGTTTTCCCATCTGTTTTAATTGTTGGATCGAAGGTTCCAATAATTCTTTATTGATGGCTTCTAAAATATTATTGGTTCGAGGTTCTAAATATTGACGTAATAAAGACCGTAAATCTCGACTATCTTTCGTTTTAGCCGTAATATTACCAATTCCCGTTGACAGAGAAAACTCGCCTTCGGTACTAGCAGTTAATGTGCCAATTCCGGGTAAATTCACATCTCCTTTTAAGTCAATTTCCGTATTTAAAACACTGACAATTCCACTCAATAAACTTTTAAAGCCCTTGGCTTGTAATTTAATTTTCAGGCTTTCAATACTTTCACTAACTTGACGGGCGATCGCTAATAAAATATCCGTAATATCCACATCCGCCATATCTAAGTCTTTACTAGACTCGAAATAAACGACATGGAATCCTTCTTGTTTCAATTGAGTTTTGAGTCGCAGTAATTCCGTTGATTTCCCCGAACCAACATGACCTGTAAAGAGTTGACAGGTGGGGCGATCGGGAGACAACCGAGTAATTGTTCGAGAAATTTGTTCAATTAGCTTTCCCCCGCGTGCTGTAGAAAAATCAATATAATATTGTTGATCTTCTGGGTCTTCAACATTGAGGGTTTCAGCCGGATTAGAAGCTTTAAAAAAACGAGATAAATCAAGTTCCATTGTTGTTGACTATTATAGATCATTAAATTCCAGATAATCTGGCTTCTAAGACAGGACTTTTCGATCTCTTTCGGAAGAGATACTGACAATTCCGTCTGTATTTTAGACCTTAGACCGAAGGTTTTGACGGGATTAGTGGGCTAACCACCACCCAAAACTAAAGCCTAAACCGGAAGTTATCGCTAAAATCAGAAAGGTGTAAAACCCATTGTAGGACGCAAGTAATTTTTCTCCCGCAACCATTTGCGCCACGACGCCTGCAACGACAGCGATCGCACCCCAAGCCCCAATAATTACCTCTGGCTGCATTCGTTCTATAATTCGGATCATCGCTTTTTTACCCGCCCCGATCCAGGCGCCGATCCATCCTCCTAAGACTAATCCGAATAAACTCCCGGTTCCCAGTTTGGCTCTGGAGCGAAACAGAGCATCTAAAATAATTCCTAACATCAATCCCATAATTGTTCCAAAACACCCCCCAAAAACCGAACCTAACCAATTTCCGGTGCGGTTTCCGGCGACAAGCCCCGCAATAGCCGCAATTCCCATCACCGCTAATAGCCCAATTATCCCTTTAGAGGCGGTTTCTGAACCCGCCATCGCCCCTNGAAGAATCAGAATCCTCACTAGCGACCAGGGTAACAGTAAACCAAGCGATCAGGGCAACTATTCCCACCCAAAAGGGGATCTTCAAAGTGCTTAAAATCCAAGTGATTACGGTATAACAGACAAATACCCCCGTTAACCAACCCACAGGAATTGTTGGGGAAGTAGGGGGAGGCGGGGAAGCCGGGGATACAGGGGGAGGCGGGGAAGCCGGGGATACAGGGGATACAGAGGGAGCAGGGGATACAGGGGGAGGGTTACTGAGATAGGTTTTTAAGGTTTCGTAAGCTTGGCTAATTTGTTTAAATTTTTCTTCAGCTTGAGCTTGTAAGGGAGAATTTTGGGGATAGCGATCGGGATGCCAAATTAACGCCTGATAGCGATAGGCTTGTCTCACTTCCTCTAAGGAGGCTCCAGGTTTTAGCTCTAAAATTTTATAGTATTTTTCGATCTCCACGTTTGAAATCTGTTGATCTTTTCTTATTTTGACCTACAAAGGGAGAAGACAGATCGCTAAAATAGGGATTGTATTGCGCTTGGATTAAAACAGTGTTGGAACATCCTCTATTGCTTTTGGTTGATGGTCATTCGTTGGCGTTTCGTTCCTATTATGCCTTTGGGAAAAGTCGCCAAGGGGGGTTACGCACCTCAACGGGTATTCCGACGAGCGTTTGTTTTGGGTTTTTTAAGTCGTTATTAGATGTAATGGCGAGTCAAAAACCGGATTATTTAGCGATCGCTTTTGATTTAAAAGACCCAACCTTTCGTCATGAAGCGGATGAAAACTACAAAGCAGATCGAACGGAAACCCCTCAAGATTTTATTGAGGATATACTAAATTTACAAGGGTTATTACAAGCCTTAGATTTAAGCATTGTCACGGCTTCGGGTTATGAAGCGGATGATATTTTAGGAACGTTAGCGAGCCGAGGAAGTCAGGAGGGATATCGGGTTAAAGTTTTATCGGGAGATCAGGATTTATTTCAATTAATTGATATTGAAAAACGGATTAGTATTTTACATTTGGAACCGGGAAAAGGTAGCAGCACTACAGAATTTTTGGCTCAACAGGTTTATGATAAATTACAGATTTATCCCCATCAAGTCATTGATTATAAAGCCTTGTGTGGGGATAAATCCGATAATATTCCAGGGGTGAAAGGCATTGGCAAAACAACAGCCGTTAAATTATTAGCAGAATATGGTTCTTTAGAAAATATCTATGCCCATATTGAGGAAATTAAAGGCGCAACTCGCACAAAATTAGAGGAAGGAAAAGCCGATGCGGATCATTCTCAAACCTTGGCGCGAATTATTCAAGATGTGCCCTTAGAGGTTGCTTTAGAAAATTTGAAATTGCAAGGGTTTGATCAAGGTAAAATTCAACCAATTTTAGAACATTTACAATTGCAAACATTTTTAGATAAAATTAATCAAATTCAAAAGCAATTTAAAGGAAATATTCAACCCGAAGTATCTGAACCTTCGGTTAATATCGAGGAAGATACAAGTTTTTATACCAGGGAAGAAACGGAAATTGATCGACAAAAAAAATTAGAAAATAGTCCCAAATCTCAAATTCAATTACGTTTAATTCAAACCTCAGAAGCCTTAGAACAGTTAATTGATATTTTAAAAAGTCATACTGATCCTAACTTTCCTGTTGCTTGGGATACGGAAACAACCTCTTTAGAACATCGAGAAGCGGAATTAGTGGGAATTGGTTGTTGTTGGGGAACAGAGCCAACGGATGTGGCTTATATTCCATTAAATCATACTCAAGGAACGAATTTAGAAAAAACTCAAACCTTAAATCTTTTACGTCCGATTTTAGAAAGCGATCGCTATCCGAAAACCTTTCAAAATGCTAAATATGATCGATTAATTTTTAGAGTTCATGGGATAGAATTAAAAGGAGTTGTCTTTGATCCGATGTTAGCAAATTATGTATTAAATCCTGAAGATAATCATAATTTAATTGATTTAACCCGAAAATATTTAGGTACAGAATTAATCGCGCCGAGCTATAAGGAATTAGTACCCAAAGGAAAAACTATTGCAGATATTAATATTGCTCAAGTAGCCGAATATTGTGGAATGCAGGTTTATGTCACTTTTCAATTAGTGGATAAAATTAAAGCAGAATTTATAGATAAACCTCAATTATTGAAACTTCTAACAGAAGTTGAACAGCCTTTAGAATGTGTTTTAGCCGATATGGAATATTGGGGAGTGCATCTGGATATTGAATACTTACAGACCTTAGCCGAACAATTAGATAAACAGTTAGAAAGTATTGAAAATCAAGCTTATAAACTAGCGGGAGAAACCTTTAATTTAGGTTCGCCTAAACAACTCAGTAAACTTTTATTTGAAACGTTAGGATTAGATATAAAAAAAACCCGACAAATTAAAACAGGATATTCAACGGATGTGAATGTTTTAGAAAAATTACAAGGAGATCACCCCATTATTGATATAATATTAGAACATCGAACCTTAGCTAAACTGAAGTCAACTTATGTGGATGCTTTACCGACATTAGTTGATTCACAACAACAAATTCATACCAGTTTTAACCAAACCATTACCGCAACGGGACGGTTATCTTCTTCTAATCCTAATTTACAGAATATTCCGATTAAAACTGAATTTTCTCGAAAAATCAGAAAAGCATTTACGACCGAACCGAACTGGTTATTAGTTTCAGCAGACTATTCTCAAATTGAACTCAGAATTTTAGCCCATTTAAGTCAAGAACCGATTTTATTAGAAGCCTATCAAAATAATCAAGATGTTCATACGGTGACGGCTAAGTTATTATTTGAAAAAGAAACCGTAACATCGGAAGAAAGACGATTAGGGAAAACGATTAATTTTGGGGTAATCTATGGAATGGGGGCGCAACGATTTGCGCGAGAAGCAAAAGTAAGCAGTGCAGAAGGTAAAATATTTATTGAACGCTTTAACCAACGCTATTCCCAGGTTTTTGCGTATTTAGAATATGTTAAAAAACAAGCCATTTCTCAAAGATATGTCGAAACGATATTAGGACGAAGACGTTATTTTGAATTCCAAGGAAGCAGTCTTCAAGGGTTAAAAGGAGTTGATATAAATTCGATTAATTTAACTCAATTAAGTAAAAAAATGGGTCAAAATGATTCCCAACTCTTAAGAGCCGCTGCTAACGCTCCCATTCAAGGTTCGAGTGCTGATATTATTAAAATGGCGATGGTACAAGTGCATCAACTTTTAACCCAATATCAATCTCGATTAGTATTACAAGTTCATGATGAATTAGTCTTTGAAATTCCTGAGACGGAATGGGAAGAAATTCAACCTAAAATTAAGAACATTATGGAGCAAGTGCTTCCCTTAAGTGTGCCTTTGGTTGTCGATATTCACGCTGGACAGAATTGGATGGAAGCGAAGTAATGATGCTTTTACGATTATCGTAGCTACTGAGTTTTTCTGGAGTAAGATCGACATTTTCTAAAGTCATATTTATTGAACTAAATTTCTATTTCAGGTAATAGGTTCATTAATTTAGCCACGACTTGAACTAGGACTTCTGGAGGCATTTTACAAGCAAACTCTGCTTGTCTTGCTTGCCAATCAAATGATTTAATTTGATCGGCTAAAACAACTCCTGATACTGCCAATCCTTCGGGAATTGGTACTTCAAAAGGATAACCTTTTATTCGGCTAGTAATTGGACAGACTAAAGCTAGTCTAACTCGACGATTATATGTTGTTTTTGAGATAACAATAGCTGGACGGCGACCAGCCTGTTCCCTGCCCATTTGCGGAATAAAGTCAATCCAAATGATATCACCTTGACGGGGAATATACAACTGAGAATCATCGGATTTCATATATTATGTTTCCAGTCCAATCTCACTATGGATGCTATCAGGTTTGATTGCTGCTAATAATTGATTCAATTGACTCTCTTTTTGAATTAAACAAGGTAATTTAGCAGCAATAATTTGAATAGCTAAATATTCTATTGATTCTTCTTTTAGGTCAGCTAGTAAAGAGAGTTGCTCAAAAAGGGTTTCCGAAATTTCTAATGTTACTTTGTGGCTATTCATTTAACACCTACTTATTTCGTAATCTACCAGTTTTCAAATGAATAATGTACAGATTAAAGATTATTTACCCGATCAATACTATATATGAATTATAACCCCGGCTCGGTCAAATCGTAATTTTCACGGTGAAATTGAACATAATTCCGGCTTTGCGTAGGACTATAAAAATGAAACAGCCCTGGGGGGGTATCCTGGGGGAGGGGTATCGAGGCAGAAGTACATAACAAGTATTAAGAAACGTAAATGTTATGTAACGAGTTGTCAAAACCACTTTTATTATGCAATGACTTGGGTTATTGTATACCTATACACAGAAAAGCCCACAAACAATGTGTTCTCAAAGACTGACCATTGCAATCCCAGGCTCCTTGTATGAGCGGTTGCAGCACGTCAAAAAAGACATCAACATATCTGGCTTGTGCCAGGAGGCGTTGAATATGGCAATTACATTAAAAGAAACCCAAGCTCAAACTCCAATTCAAACCCAAACTTTCGACCGGAAACAGTTAATTGAACGGTTGAAACTCGGAAAAAAACTGTTAACGGCGCAGATTAGAGAACAAGGCTGTCAGTTAGGCTTAAAATCAGCCCTGAGTCTTTCCTATACAGAATTCCAACGGATTGAATATCTTCATCGAGGTCATGCTAGAATCTGCGCTAGTTCATTTGCAGATATGTGGCAATGGTTAGCGTCTCGTCAAACAGACAATTCCATGCAATTTGTAGATGACGAATTAAGCGAACTTATCCCTCTAAATGAGGAAAATAAAACGATTTTTGTTGAAGGTTGGATTGAAGGAGTATTATCGATTTGGAATCAAATTAAAGACGAAGTGAATGATGCAGATTTAGACTAAAATTTGCCGATTAATTAACAAAGATAGCAGCAGCCGGGAGGCTTTGAACATGGCTATTTGTCTCCAAGAACAAATCGTTGGATATTTTGATTCTGAATCGCTGGTACAACGGCTACGTCAGGAAAAAAAAGAGGTATTAGAACAAGTCCGAGAACAAGGATTTAACTTTGGCATTAAATCTGCCAGTAGCCTTTCTTATCCAGAATTTCATCGGATTGAATGTCTGAGCGTTGCAGGTGTAAATACAGACTCTGAAGCTTTTGCTGAAATGTGGGAGTTATTAGACTCTCGCCACTATCAAAAAGAGATGCGATTAGACAAGGGTGCAGTCAGCAATCTTTTACCCTGTGATGATGATAATAAGGCAGCTTTTGTGAACAGTTGGATGGCGGGTGTTTTATTGGTTTGGAATCAAATTAAAAACCAAGTAGATGAAGAAGCAATCCAATAATTCCAGGTGGAGACGCAAGATTTTGCGTCTCTACTGTTAATCATCCGAAATTCTCCAGGAGGCGGTGGTAGATTTAGGGTAATTCCTCAATCAATCAGTTAACAATGAACCGATTTCAAAAATCTTGGAGAATTGCCTGCCTCCTCTATTTCCTGATGTTATTATTAATTGTAATTACAGCAGATTTGGGGAATTTACCTTATTATTGGTTAGAAAAACTTCCCTTTTATGATGTTTATGGACACTTTATTTTATATGGAATTGCATCTGTCCTCAGCCATCAAGCATTAGGAAGACAGAAGCTTGTAATTTATAACATTTTTCTTCCCTTGGGGCCATTTTTATTTGCCCTAGTCACAATTGCAGAAGAAATGATGCAAACTCTTTTTCCGAGTCGTACCTTTAGTTTACTCGATTTAAGCGCAAGTTTAATCGGGATTATTGTATTTTACTATATAGGAGAATTATGTTACTATTTTTATTATAAAAATCACTAAAATTTGCTCAAATTATAATCATCAAATAAAATTACTCTTGCTTGTTGAACTTGATTGTGAGAAAATCCCAAAGATTCCAAGGGTGAATTTCGTTCTATAATAAAACGTTTGAAGTTCACTCAATCTCACAGAATTATCCTTAACGGCATGAGCAATCAAAGCCCCATTCCCAATATTCCTGATTATACTTGGAGTCGTCCCATTGGTTTAGGCTGGGAAAAACCCTATACGGTTCGTTACGCCAGTAATTTAGATGATGGCCCTTGGCACGGAATGCCTTTAGGGGGGTTGGGTGCAGGTTGTATTGGACGTTCTTCACGCGGAGATTTTAACCTTTGGCATTTGGACGGGGGTGAACATATTTTTCGGACAATTCCCGCTTGTCAATTTAGCGTTTTTGAAGAAATAAACGGTCATAAAAAAGCTTATGCTTTATCAACAGAACCCCCAGAAGATGGGAGTTTATCGGCGTGGAATTGGTATCCTAATCCTACAAATTATCCTGAACAAACGGGAACCTATCATGCGTTATATCCCCGCAGTTGGTTTGTTTATGAAAATGTCTTTTCTGCACAATTAAGTTGTGAACAATTTTCTCCGATTTGGGCTAAAAACTATCAAGAAAGTAGTTATCCGATTGCAATTTTTGAATGGATTGCTCATAATCCAACGGATGAACCGATTACCTTAAGTATTTTATTAACTTGGGAAAATACAATAGGATGGTTTACTAATAGTTTAGCCAGTCCAGAAGTCACCGTTAGAGATGATGGGAGTCCGGTTTATGAATATCAACCTCGCTGGGGAAAAAGTGCAGGAAATGTGAATCGATTAGTTGAAGATTTTCATCGCATTGGCTGTTTAATGACTCACCCAAGCACTAATGAAGAAGTGCAGGAAGGGGAAGGACAAATAGCGATCGCAACGATTATAAATCCTGCGGTTGAAGTGTATTATCAAACCCGTTGGAACCCCACAGGAAGCGGAGAAGACATTTGGCATTGTTTTTCAGAAGATGGCACACTATTAGATCAAGAAAGTGAACATCCCGCTAAAGAAGGTGAACAACTTGCCGTTGCTTTAGCGGTTAAATTTACAATTAGACCGGGAAAAACTCGCAAGATTCCCTTTTATTTATCCTGGGATTTACCCGTTACAGAATTTGCATCAGGGATTAATTATTATCGACGTTATACTGATTTTTTTGGTCGCAATGGTCACAATGCTTGGTCAATGATTCGCACGGCGATGAAACATTCTGACACTTGGCGAGAACAAATTGAACTTTGGCAAAATCCAATTTTACAGCGTCAAGATTTACCGAATTGGTTTAAAATGGCGCTGTTTAATGAGTTATATTTACTCACTGATGGGGGAGCGATTTGGAGCGCGGCGGATGAACGTGATCCTATCGGTCAATTTGGGGTTTTAGAATGTTTAGATTATCGTTGGTATGAAAGTTTAGATGTACGATTATATGGATCATTTTCTTTATTAATGTTATGGCCGGAGTTAGAAAAATCGATATTAATTGCCTATTCTCGTGCGATTTCTCAAGGAGATAATACGCCTCGAATTATTGGTTATAATCAAGCCTCTGCTATTAGAAAAGCCGTAGGTGCAACTCCCCATGATTTAGGGGCACCAAATGAACATCCTTGGGAAAAAACCAATTACACCAGTTATCAAGATTGTAATCTCTGGAAGGATTTATCCTGTGATTTTGTTCTGCAAGTTTATCGAGATTTTCTATTAACGGGGGGAACAGATTATGAGTTTTTAAAAGATTGTTGGTCAGCAATGGTTGAAACCTTGGATTATCTCAAAACTTTTGATTTAGATCAAGATTCAATTCCTGAAAATAGCGGTGCACCGGATCAAACTTTTGATGATTGGAGATTACAGGGAATTAGTGCCTATTGTGGGGGGTTATGGTTAGCGGCATTAGAAGCGGTAATTGCTATGGGGAATACCTTAGAAAAAGCGGGATTATCTGAAACAGTTCAACCTGATCCTAAAACGGTGATTTCTACCTATCAAACTTGGTTAGAAATAGCTAAACCTCTCTATCATCAAACCCTCTGGAATGGTCAATATTATCGTTTAGATAGTGATAGTGGTTCTGATGTGGTTATGGCAGATCAATTATGTGGTCAATTCTATGCTAGATTATTAGGATTGCCGGATATTGTTCCCCCAGATTGTACAATTTCGGCATTAAAAACGGTTTATGATTCCTGTTTTAAAAAGTTTCATAATGGACAATTTGGCGCAGCGAATGGTGTTAGACCGACTGGAAAAGCGGTTAATCCTCAAGATACCCATCCTTTAGAAGTTTGGACAGGAATTAATTTTGGGTTAGCTGCCTTTTTATTACAAATGGGAATGAAAGCAGAAGCGTTAGAATTAACGGAAGTTGTAGTTAAACAAATCTATGAAAATGGCTTACAATTTCGGACTCCAGAAGCGATTACAGCCGTTGGAACTTTCCGCGCTAGTCATTATTTAAGAGCTATGGCAATTTGGGCAATTTATTACCAATATTTGTAACCACAAAGACACGAAGACACGAAGAAGGATAATTCAAGTGAAGTTTTTTCCTCCGGTGTTCCCTGTTCCCTGCTCTAAAATATGATAGGTTAAAAAAGGCGTTTTGATGAGCACAACTTGAACCAAAAACAATCCTCTAGTTACTGGGAATTAATTCCTTATATTCGCACTCAAGGACAAACCATTGCCAAAGCGCTCGCGTGTACTATTGCTTTTACGGTATTTTGGCCGTTATTAGCGTGGTTAGCCGGACAAATGGCGGGATATATTGGTCAGGGAAATGTGACCGCTATTGCTCAATTAGCAGGGGTGGCGGCGGTTGTTTTCCTGGTGCGGGGAACGGTACAATATGGTCAGGATACCCTGATGGCAAAAGCCGCGTTAACGATTTCTCTGGAGTTAAGAAAACAGGTTTATCGTCATTTACAAGGGCTGAATATTGGCTATTTTGAAACGGCAAAAACAGGGGATCTCGCCTATCGTCTGACGGAAGATATTGATCGAATTGGCGAAGTGATTAATAAATTTTTTCATCAATTTATTCCCTGTATTTTGCAGTTAATTGTGGTTTTGGGATATATGATTTATCTCAATTGGCAATTAACCCTCGCTACGTTAATTATAGCACCGTTTATGGCGGTGTTAATTGGTTGGTTTGGAGAAAAATTATTAATCTTTACTCGCCATAGTCAAAACCGAGTTTCTAATTTAGCTTCTTTATTAACAGAAGTGTTTAGCGGAATTCGTTTAGTCCAAGCGTTTGCGGCTGAAGAGTATGAAATTAATCGCTTTAGTTTAGAAGCGGAACAAAACCGTAAAGCTAAATATTTAGCTGAACAAATTAAAGCGTTGCAATTTGTGGTTGTTGGCTTTTTAGAAGCCATGAGTGTAATTTTGTTATTCTTTTTAGGAGGATGGCAAATTTCCCAAGGTAATTTAACCGGAAGTGGGTTTATTAGTTATATTGCGGCGGTGGCGTTATTAATTGATCCGATTTCCTTAACCACCAGTAATTATAGTGATTTTAAACAGGGTCAAGCGTCTTGCGATCGCATTTTTGAACTGTTAGCAGTGCAACAAACTGTGGTCGAAAAACCCAATGCTTTTATTTTACCTCATGTCACCGGAAAAGTCGAATATTTTAATGTTAATTTTGCTTATCCTAAAACCGATTTTTCCCAGAGTCAAGAAGACAATAAACCCGTTTTAGAAAATTTGAATCTATTGGTTAAATCAGGGGAAATGGTGGCTTTAGTGGGGCCGTCAGGAGCCGGAAAAACAACATTAGTGACTTTATTACCGCGATTTTATGATCGCCAGTCAGGAACGATTAAAATTGATGATATTGATATTCAAGATGTGACTTTAAAAAGTCTACGGCGACAAATTGGAATTGTCCCTCAAGATATTACCTTATTTTCAGGAACTATTGCTCAAAATATTGCTTTTGGTCAAGCTTATTATGAATTAACAGATGTGGAAGCCGCCGCCAAAATAGCTAATGCGGATGAGTTTATTCGGCAGTTTCCGAATGGATATCAAACTATTGTTGGAGAACGAGGAGTGAATTTATCGGGAGGACAGCGACAACGAATTGCGATCGCTAGAGCCGTTTTATTAAACCCTAGAATTCTAATTTTAGATGAAGCTACATCAGCTTTAGATTCAGAATCAGAGGCGTTAGTTCAAGAAGCTTTAGAACGGTTAATGCAGGATAGAACTGTTTTTATTATTGCTCACCGTTTAGCAACGGTCAGACGTGCTACCCGAATTTTAGTCTTAGAAAAGGGTCAAATTGTGGAATCAGGAACCCATCAAGAGTTATTAGAAAAAGGTGAGCGTTATGCTCAATTTTATGCTCAACAATTTGATTCATAATTACGAATTACGAATTACGAATTACGAATTATATTCCATCCTTTAATGTTAGCCACAAATACTTGATCGGGTGGCTAATCACTTTTTTCTATCCCCTATTCCCTATTTTCTTTTTCCCTCTGTTCCCTGTTCCCTGTTCCCTGTTCCCTGTTCCCTATTCCCTATTCCCTATTCCCTATCCTGAGATAGAGGAAAAATCTCAAACTATCTTTCAATATTGATCCAGACTTAAAACTGTCCTTATTGAGTGGTAAAATATTGTTATTCCAGCTAACTTAATTTTAATCGAATGGTTTTAATTATGCTGCAAGAACCCCAGATAATGCCTCCTTTCTACCGCCAATCTCAGCAAAGACGACAACGCCTTGAAAAAATAGAACAAATGTTAACTGAAATTCATGAACGCTTGAATACGATGAGCGAGGAGAACCGTAAGCTCATAGAAACCCTAGGGTTTAATACTCAAATAGATTGGATTCAGAAAAAGTTAGCTCAATTATGAAACGCCAAATAGGAGTAAAAAGGGAGGAGGTAGAAAGGAAATGGGATTAAACCCTTCGCCAGATGATGCAATTTTTAACGCTCAAGTGCAAAAATTACATCGACTCACCGTTTATACTCGATGGTTTGTGATTGCGATATTATGGTTAACAGTAGCACCTTTGAGTTTGTGGGCGTTGCGAGGAGAAATTGCTCTTTGGCAAAACTATTTTACTTGGTCTGCGGTTCGCTATGGTTTAGCTTATAACCGCTTTGCAGCAATGGGTTTGGGGTTGTGTATTGGTCTAACAATAGCAACGTTAGTTTGGCAGAGTCGCAATATTTTATTCGGGGTTTCTCCCGCCTATCAACACCGTTTAGAACAGCAAGTCATGAAAATTATTAAACAGGGGCCGACTCATCCCTTTTGGAAGTGGGTGATTTCCACGAAGGACGAGTAATTATGTTCCGATTCTGTTCAGTTAACTCAGATTTTGAACTAACCAGTTAAATTTAGCTTGAGCTAAAACTAAAAATTCCTTTGTATGTTCACTGAGTTCTTCGGGCTCCGGTTCATCGATTTCATATTCTGAAAAATCATCGTAACCTAAACGCCGAATTGTTCCGCGCATTCGACTGGCTAAACAAAGTGATAAACCTTGATAAAATCGAGCAGCAAATTTAGAATCACTGTGAATTTTATTATTGAGTTCAAATCGAGAAATCGCTAAAACTTGAGTAGCTTCTAAGGCTTTAACCGTTGCTAAAGGCGGGCGACTATCAATAAAAGAAATTTCTCCAACAACTTCCCCTTTGGTGATTTTAGCTAATTCTCGGTCTTCATTTGCACCGATAACCACTGTTAACAACCCATTCAATACGAAATAGAGGGCATTAATCGGACGTCCTTCATAAATCAACCTTTCCCCTGGGGGAAGTTTTTCTATTTTTGCTTTATTGATAATCCAGCGTAGATCATCATCACTGAGTCCGCCTAAAAGAAAAAGTGCTTTTTCTGTCTTTTGGGTCATTTTTAAATAGTATTCCTATTAGTAATTAAGAGACAACCTTGTTGAATCTCAGCTTGAGTATATGACTCTATTCTGCTGAGAAAGCGAACAAGAATCAACTCCCAAAAACTGTATGAATAAAGTTTTATCAATTGGGGTTGACACCGTTCACAAAATCTATGAAATGTGTATGAAACTTCTGAGTTGCTTTCATGTAGCAAGCATGACCCGCTTGTTCTAAAATAATGGTCTGCACATTTAACATGAACTGCTGAAGTAACTCCGCATGATCCAATGAAACAATTTTATCATCACTTCCCCACATTGCTAACGTTGGCAGCGAAATTCCTTGCAAATGTTCTGCCATCTGAGGTATTTTAACCGGAGCAACAGCCACAAACCCCCGTAAACGGTCTGAATGTTGAGCGATAAAGGGTAAACTATAATTTCCACTCATCGAAGGAGAGACTAGCACACAGTTGGATAAGTTCAGACCGTCAATAATCTCTATTAAAAAGCTAACTGGATTACCAGAGAAGGATTCAGATTCACCATATCCGGGGAGATCAACCGCAACAGCATGATCATGGTTTTGGCTAATCAATTCTAAGGTGCCAATATCTTGCCAAGTTTGAGCTTTAAAACTGGCTCCATGAAGCAAAAGAATCGATGAATTTTGGGGATCTCCTGCTTCTAAAAAATGAATGTTTGCACCTCGAATTTTGATAAATTTGGATAAAATTTTAGGCATATTTGATCAAAGAAGATTATAATTTTAATCAAACTTGAAATCAACAACTCATTCTATTATAATGGTAAATTACGGCTTAGTCTAATCAGAATTATGCAAATCGATGATTCCTCCGAGCAATTCCCTCCTTCTAATCCCTTAGATGGCAAACCATTACCTTCGCTGAATTTGTTTACCATGTTTCGCTTAGGTCTGTATCAAATGGGGTTAGGGATTATCTCTCTACTCGCCTTGGGTGTGATTAACCGCATCATGATTGATGAGTTAAAAGTTCCGGCGTTAATTGCGGCGGGAGCAATTGCGATGCACCAATTAGTTTCTCCGGCTAGGGTGTGGTTTGGTCAGATGTCTGATGCTAAACCTTTATGGGGATATCATCGCAGTAGTTATGTATGGATGGGGTTAGTTTTATTCACCAGTGCGTCATTTTTAGCGATTCAAGTAGTTTGGCAGTTAGGTGCTAGTATTCAAGCTAACGGATTCAATGGTGTTGCTTATTTATGGGCGGGTTTATTAGCCTTAATTTTTGCTGGATATGGTTTAGCGTTAAGTGCAAGTTCAACACCGTTTACAGCTTTATTATTTGATGTTTCTGATGAAGATAATCGTTCCAAATTAATTAGCATTGTTTGGTCAATGTTGATGGTGGGTATTGTGATTGGGGCGATAATTAGTTCCAAAATTCTCCATCGTCCTGAACTCTGTGGTACAGCTATTTTAACGAATAAGCCAACCGTCACGGAAACGGCTACAAATTTATCTCAATTACAAGCTTCTGTCACCCCGTTATTTATTATTATACCCTTAATGGTAATCGGTTTATGTTTTTTAGCCACAGTGGGAATTGAACGTCGGTTTTCTCGCTACAAAATTCGCTCCACTATTGTCGAACGTGAAGATCAAATTACGTTAAATCGCGCCCTGAAAATTTTAACCGCCAGTCGCCAAACGGGGTTATTTTTTAGCTTTTTATTGGTGATGACGATTAGCTTATTTATGCAGGATGCTGTTTTAGAACCCTATGGGGGTGAAGTCTTTGGAATGTGTGTCTCGGAAACGACTAAATTAAATGCGTTTTTTGGGATAGGAACGTTAATGGGAATTGCTTCAACGGGATTTTTAATTGTTCCTCGTATCGGTAAAAAAAATACGGTCAAAATGGGTTGTATTGGAGTCGCAATTTGTTTAGGATTATTTATTATGGCGGGTTTTACTGCTAACCCTGGGTTTTTAAAAGGGGCGTTATTATGCTTTGGTTTAAATTCGGGAATTCTAACAGCCGGAGCGATTAATTTAATGTTAGATTTAACCTTAGCGGAAACGGCCGGAACTTTTATTGGAGCTTGGGGTTTAGCTCAAGCTATGGCGCGAGGAATTGCAACGGTTTTAGGCGGGGGGATTTTAGATTTGGGACGGGCTATCTTTCAAGTTCCCTTATTAGCCTATAGCACTGTTTTTACTATACAAGCTATTGGCATGATCTTGGCAATTGGATTATTAAATCGGGTGAATATTGCCGAATTTAACGCGACAGCAAAACAAGCGATCGCAACGGTATTAGAACAGGAATTTGATTAGGAGGTGATTAATGTTAACGCCTGAATTAATCGTTGATTTTCGGCGGGTTTTCTAACCGCAACGCGGAAATAGCGATCGCCCAAACTCGGAAAACTTAAACAGTCTCGAATTAAAATTCGATGCTGTTTTAACAAATTTAATTGTAGTTTAGAAACAGAATAATCTGATTCTATAAAGATAAAATTAGCTACACTGGGATAGGGTTTTAACCCCGATATATTAGCTAAACCTTGATAGAGTTGGGGGCGAGATTGTTCTAACCAATTCCAGGTTTGCTGTTGAAATTTTTCATCTTCTAAGACAGCAATTCCCGCCGCCTCCGCTAAACTATTCACAGGCCAAGGATCGCGCCACCGTTGCCATTTTTGTAAGCGTTGGGGATGGGCGATCGCATATCCTAAACGTAACCCCGGTAAACTATAGAATTTCGTTAGCGATCGCAAAATCACTAAATTTTCATATTCCTTCACCCAAGAGACTAAACTTTGCTGTTGGTTGGGTCGTAAAAAATCCATAAACGCCTCATCAACTACCACCAAAGCAAACTTTTTCAGTGCTTCTAATAAAATCTGACTAGAAAACAATCTTCCGGTGGGGTTATGGGGGTTATTAATTAATAATCCTGAGCGAGAATTCAACGGTTGAGGCAGAGTCAAATCAACATCAACAGCAGAAATTGAAAGCGGACACTCAACTACATTCCCATCAAAAGTGTTGAGTGTCCGCCAATAGTCCCCAAAGGCAGGAGTCAGTAAATAGATCGCATCTAACTGCGCTAGTTCCCGTCCAGCCCAGGTGAGTAACTCCGCTGCTCCATTCCCCGGTAAAATCCAATCCGCTTCTATGGACTCATGCAACATTTCGCCGTTTACCTGGGTAGCGATCGCTTGTCTCAATTGTCTATAGTCAGGATTAGGATAAACGTTCAAATCCCTAAGATGGCCTTTTATGGCAGTTAGGGCAGACACAGGCGGCCCCCAAGGATTAATACTGGCGGAAAAATCCAGAATATCCAAGGGAGAGCAGTTGGCTACGGTCGCAGCCCAAATTAAATTTCCCCCGTGTTGGGGTGAATGGGTTGCTTCCACGCCTAGGAATTAATCCTCCTCATCTTCTGAATCTGCTTGGGAGGGAGCAACTTTTTCCTTGAACAGTTTCCCAGCAGAAAAAGCCGGGACTTTGGTTGCTGGAATTTCCATTTTCTCACCGGTTTTGGGGTTACGACCCTCACGAGCTTTGCGTTCGCGTGACTCAAAGGAACCAAAGCCAACCAGTGTCACTTTATCTTGATTGGAAACTGCTTCCATGATCGTATCTAAAGCTGCCGTCAATACTGCATCAGCTTGTTTTTTGGTCACACTGGCCCGTTCTGCTACGGCATCCACTAATTCACCTTTGTTCATCTGAGTTTCTACTCCTTAAGGTTGGCTTGAAGCAATCGACAGCAGAAGCTGTTAAAAGCTGAGTTCAGGGAACAGAAGGGCTAGGTGCAGTACCACAACTGGCTATGCCTAACCCCCTATCTAACCTGTTAGGGGCGGGGTCTCCCCACCCAAAACTGCAAAGTCATTCTGCTTAGGGTAAATCTTGGCAACAAAATTTTAATTTCTAAACGCTGCGATCCCTACAGAATCTAATTCGCAATGATTTATTCTAAGGGGTATGTACCCAATAGGGAAGACTTAAACCCATAATTTATAGAGATTCAGGACTGACGCAACTGGAACAGGGATGTCGCGCTCCCAAGCCTGAGCAGCAGATCAGTCAACTTGCTTTTGGGGAGTAAAAAAGCAAGAAACCCCTTCGAGAGAGAATTGTAGCCTTTATAGCTGGGTTCTCTTTCCCTAATTAAGAAATGCTAAGAGAATCCAAAAGTCAAACAAGACTTGGGGCCAAACAATCAGGAAAATCCTGATGCTTTTAGGGGAAATCATCTCATGGGGTTTAAATTTGCTATATTGAATAACATTCTTGACAATTGCCTCAGTCTAACATCATTTTTATTCAGTTATGTCAATTTATTTATCGAGCTTAAAAAGAGGAGTAAAAAAGCTGATACTTACCCCTAAACAAACATCGATGATCATCTCAACCATCGTCTTAACTTTAATGGGTTTGACCGTCGAGAGTTTATGGCTAAAACCAACAATTTCAAGTGTAATGTTAGCGGCTCAACCCCAGGAGGTAGATGCTCAAAAAATTGTTGGGAAATGGCAAGTTCCTACTCATCTTTCATCCGGTATTATATTTACAGGGGAAGGAAAAGTTTATATTTTTACAACGCCGATTGAAGCCCTAGAATTACAATATACAATAGATCCTAATTTTAGACCCGGATTTATGATTTTTCGTGATGCGGAAGGGAAAATTGTAGGCACCGCAATTTTTGAATTTACTGAGACGGGAGAATTGCAATTAGACTTAAATATTAGTGGAGAGGAACAACCTGCTATTACAACTTTTCACTCTCAACCTCTACTCTTTAAAAAAACGTCTGATAGTTCTAGAATTCCAACTTCAGTCACGATAAAGACTCCAACAGCATCAGAATTGAAGGAACAAGCCGATCAAGATACACAATCAGAAGCAAAACAGTATATTGAAATTATGAACCGAGGTCATCAAACGAGTTATGCTCAATATAATATGTTTAAACCTAATTTAGAAGAATTTGTTAAAGGTCTGCCTGTGGAAACCCGAAATTATCTATATAATATTAGAATTATTGATGAAAAAAGTATGGTTCAATCCGTAGCCCAAGCTAAACGGACAGGATTAAAAAGTTATATTGGAATTGTTTATATTATTCAACCTTCACCCGGTAGTAATATCACCACCAAATCAATCCTTTGTGAAAGTAATCAGCCGACCCAGCAACTACCTTCTCAACCGTCTTTCTTTACCAGTCGTGGGGTTAGTTGTCCGGCGGGGTATTCTGTTGTAACGGAGTAAATATTGATCAAAACTAAGGCTGTTCAACAAGACAGAATATTGATCAAATTTATTGAAGTCTGATTAGAAGAGTAAGTAACAAAAGGAGAGAAAGACCAGGAGAAATAATTAACTCCTGACTCCTTCTCTACCATCTGCACAGTCAACTATCTATCAACAGCTAACCGTGAGCACCAACTCCTAACCTAACGTCCTCTCATCATCCGTAAAGCATCGGGACTGGGGTTATATTCATAACCGTAGGGATTGCGATCGCTATCATCCAAAATTTGAGGCGTGACTAATACAATCACTTCCGCCCGTTCACTTTCCTTACTGGTTCTGCGGAATAATGAGCCAATAATGGGTAAATCCCCTAACAGAGGAATTTTGCTGACGGTAGCTCGTTCCTGTTCCTGAATAATCCCCGATAAAATCAAGGTTTGACCATCGCGTAAACGGATTAAACCCGATTCGACCGTCCGGCTGAGAATCTGACGGGCAAAATCACCCCCTCCAGCATCTACCTGATCTCCGGGAGCACTCACAGTGGGGTTAACTCGCAGGGAAACAAACCCGTTATCATCAATCCGTTCCACGTTAACATCCAGGGTTAAACCCACATCTTGAAAGGTAAAATCTTTGCTGTCCCTTGTCCCGGAAACCGTGTCTGTAAAGGTTGTTGTCACTGATTTAACAATTTCTTCAACCAATGCAACTGTAGCTGTTTCACCCTCCTGAACCACTAAGGTTGGATCGGTGAGAATCTTAGCATTACCACTAACAATTTGAGCGGTTAAGGTTGATAAGAACTTGCGAGGATATTGGAAGAAGGGAAAAATACTATTAGTGGTTGAACCTAAAGCGTCAAGTGCCCCAGTTTCTAAATTTCGGGTAAAGGGTTCGTACTCAGAAATCCCGACTTGACCCGGACGAGAGGTAACAGGTGCAATCGGGTCTAAACCAATGCCACCTCCGGGTGCTGTTAAAGGAGTTGTAGACAATCTGTTAGGATCATAAAAAGGAGCCTCACCAGCAAGGGGAGTATTCGGAACAATCGGTCGCCCATTAATCCCACTGGTCGCGGTTGTCCGATTAGGAGGATTAATCCCACCAAAATTAACCGATGCCGCACCTCCATCATTCACAAAGAATGTGTCGTTAATTCCAAAGGAGAAACTGCTACTGGCTGCCTCTTGTCCACTTAAATTGACGTCAACGACTTTAACATTAACGGCTACTTGACGCTGACGTAAATCAAGTTGGGTCAACATGGCTGATGCCGTTTCCACCAAATACGCTGGGCCAACGAGAGTAATAGAATTGAGTCGCTCATCGATAGAGATGGATAATCCTCTCAGGACGAGGGGACTATCGGACTCTTTGGCTGCTAAGGATGTAATTGTGGGTGTTCTGGTCTCAACAAATCTGGAATTAACTCCTGTTCCCACCTCCTCAATACGGACTTGATCGACCTGAATTTGAGTTCCTGCTCCTTGACTACTCAAAAAACCTGCCGCGCTGCTTGCCGGAACCTGATTCAGTCTGATGCTGCGAACAACAATATTACTGGCAGCAGTGGGCAGTTTCACACCAACAAAAATTGTATTTCCGACGCGATTTGCTTGTAATCCACTTAAACGCAAAACATAGTTAAAAACATCCTCAACAGACTCATTTTCAATATCTAAGGATATTTTTCGCCCTAGAATTTGTTTTTCTTCCTGCTCGCTATTGGGTGCTCTGAATTCGCCTAGTGAATCTTTAACCAAATTACTCACGGCTAAGTTCAATCCAGCAGTTCTCGCTAATAAGGCTAAAACATCACTAACCGGGGCATCTCGCAACACTAAACGAGGAATCCGTTGAGTGGTATTAAGCCGAATCACCGGGATTCCGGGGTTAATATTAGAAACAGCCATATCCCCCAATGGTGGCGCAACAGCACGGGGGAGGAAGGGCGGAGCCGCATCAGAGGGACGAGGTGCTCCTTGGGGAACATTCCGACCCTCGATAGTGATGGCCGGATCAGGAACTAATACAGATTGAGAGCCTCTTGGGGCTGGCTGGGCAGTAGATCCAGGAATGGGAGGTGGTGGCGTTACGGCTTGATTCGGAACTTGAGCCACTGCACCGGAGGCCGTACCCAGACTAATCACAATACCTTCGTTAGCTCCTTGTATAATTCGGGCATCGGGGGGACTGTTTACCCCACTCACAATCACCCGGACACTGGTAGGATCAAGTTGAGTCACCACAACCGAGGAAATACCGGGAATTGGATTATTTTGTTGAAAGTTTTGTTTTTGGCCCGGAAGTTGTGTATTAATAATATCCACAACAAAATCATTGCCCCGTCTGACCACAAAAACTTCCGGCCGTTCTCCACTTTTGGTCATTAATACTAGGCCGACTTCCCCGTTCATTTCCACCAGTCGCACATCCTGGACTTGAGTTTGGGCGAATGCTGGGGTTTGTGCCACAATGGCGATCGCAGCAGTGGTTAAAAATCCTGCACTAATTCCTTGAAGTTGTTTCACGTTTCCTCCTCAACACAATATTTAGTTTTGGGTGTTAGTTGTCGGTGATTGCTTAACATCTGATCTGCCAACAGTCAACACCCGTCAACATACAACAACTTGGGCCGAAATTCTACCTACTTAGGAGGTTCGGCTGGAGTTTCCGGCGCTTTGGCGGCTTCGGTAGCAGCCTTAACTTGTTCGGAACTCAAGGGGAGTAACACTTGCAACTCAAAACTGCTTTTTAGCCATCTTTGAGGTTGATTGACAGAGGGAACAAATTTCCCTTGTCGATATTCTCCCTCAATCACTTGAGTTTGATCTCCTAATTGAGTTTTTAAGTTTCTCACCACTAACAGGGGTTGTAATCGTTCTAAGGCCACTAAGAACTGACGAGTCTGATCAAAACTGCCTTGAAACTCCACCTCATACTCCCGTCTTCTGAGTTTGCCATTAACATCTGGCCCCAAGGTACTATCATTGACAATCTCAGCTTCTGGTGTTTCTAATGGAATCGGTTTGAATTGAGAAAGTTTAGCTTGTCTGCGATTATCAATGATCCCAGCATTAATTTTATTAATCTGTTCATTGAGATCAAACAACAAGGTTTCTAAACTAGAATCATCAGCAAATAAAGCCGTAACTGTAGCTCGACGAACTTTAGCATCTACTAAATCTTTTTCAGCTTTAGCACGTTCGCGTAAACGCTGATCTTGTTTCTCAATTTCATCTTGTTTGGTTTTAATATCCTCGCGTAAAGTTTGCCCTTCAGCTAAGGCGGGAAGGACTAATTTATAAATTAAGAAACCTGCTAGTAAGACCCCGACAACTCCGGCCCCAATTCCCATGATTTTAGGCGTCAAGGGAATGCCAAATATAACTGGGCCACCGCCTTCGCCGTCAACGTCTTGAATAAATTCATTCGCTACGGTCATTGCTTAATAACTCCTTTTTCTTCAAGGGTTCTAATTCGATTAACCAGTCCTAAAGCTCCATTTTTTTGAAGTTCAGGTAATAACTCCGAGGCAGTAGCTTGACTGAGATTTGTTTCAATCGTATACTTCACCACTGGTTGTAACTGAGGTTTAACAGTACCCGTATCCGCATTAACTGATTTAGAAACCAGTTGCGTCGGGTTTTCCTCTAATTTAGCCGAAATCAATTTTGTTTTTTCCCCATTAAAAAAGGGAGATTGATTTAGCAATAATACAAAATCATTAATTTGGGTGAAGGAGTTAGCAAGTCCTGAAATTTCTAATTTAGCGGTTTCTGGGTCGGGTGGAGGCGGGGCGGCGGCTTGACCTTCAGCCGGAGTTGGACTCGCTGGTGGAGCAGCAGCAGCAGCCGTTGCGGTAGCCACTGGCTCCGTCTGTTTAATATCAAGAATTCTCACCCCAGCGACTTGCATCAATTCCCCTAATTCTAGGGTGAGTGCTGACCAGGGTTTAATCTGATTAAACACCGTTGCTAAAGCATCCGCTTCTTTATTGGCTTGAGCGGTTTCTGCATTAATTTTATCTAAGGCTTGGACATCGGCTGTTTTTTGTCCCAAGGTGGCAACAAGAGCATCCCGTTCTTTTGTCAGGTCTGCATTTTGCCGACTAAAAATAAACCAAGCTCCTCCAACAATGGCATTCAGGGCTAAAGCCGCCCCTAAACCGATTAAAATCGGAGTCTGGTCAATATTTTGGGTGGGACTGACCTGTCGTCGAACTTCTCGTTCTAATAGATCAGGTCGATCATTCAAAAAGTTGATATCTAAGTTATACATAAATCAGTTGACGGTTGACGGTTTACGGCTCACTGATAAGGGCTTTAGGTCATTCGCATTCCTAATCCTAAAGCCACTCCTAAACTAGCACGTTGTTCTGGAGGAATTTCCCGTTCAAAGGCAAGAGAGAGGGAATCAATGGGATCAACTTGTGTCGCAGGCATCGCTAACCGTTGCATGAAAAACTCATCAAGTTGTCCAATGGCGGCTCCAGGGCCAGTTAATAATAACTGTGCCATTTCTAGTCCGTCACTTTGATTAATATAAAAATCAACGGAGCGACGCAGTTCATCGGCTAATTCGGCAAAAACCTTAATGATGGCATTCGTCCCCGGATTGGGATCGTTTAATGCTCCCATTGTATCAGTCACCGGAAGCGTCATGGCCTGGAGTTCGCTGACATCCCTCCCCGGAGGTAAATTCATGGCACTGTTTAACGCACTTTGAACTTGATAGAGTCCGATGGGAATTGTCCGGTTAAACTGCGGAATTCCATCGACAACGATGGCTAGTTCGGTGCTATCAAATTCAATATCGGCAACAATGGCGGCTTCGGTGGAGGAAAACTGCTCTAACTGACTTTTAAGGGTACGAATTAAAGAAAAATTGCTCACCTCTAATACCGTAACTTTTAAACCCGCTTGAGCAAAGGTTTCCACATAGGTATCAGTGACTTCTTTGCGAGTTGCCACTAACAAAACTTGGACTTTTTCGATGCCATCCTCATCCACAAATCGGCCTAATTTTTGATAATCAACGTCTGCTTCTTCTCTGGGAAAGGGAAGATACAAACCCGCTTCTTGGTTCATGTATTCTTTGAGTTCGTCATCGTTGAGTTCCGCCGGAACCGGAATAATTCGCGTGACAGCTTCCCGTCCGGGTATGGATGTGGCAACGGTTTTTGCCTTAATATTATTATCAGTAATTATAGACTGAATTAACTCCGCCATTGCTGGGGTATCCACAATTTGACCATCTTGGACAATTCCCTCTGGAACAGAAGTTGTTGCCAAGGTGACTAACTTTAATTGTTGACCTTTCTTCCGCAGTTCGACTAGATTAATTCGTTCTGAGGCTAACTCGATTCCAATTCCCGGCTTGCGCTTGGAAAACAGACCTTTTAATAAACTAACCATATTTTTAGGTTTAATGAGCGATTAAGCATTTTAGCTGACCTGTACCCAGAAAGTTAAAATTCCCGATGCTGGGACTCAGAGATAAATTCTCCCCCTATCTTACCCTGTTCGTCCGTCCTCATTGTCCTAGTTTTATGATTATTTTTTTTCTAAAAATTGATCCGTTCGGGCTCAATTTATGTTTTCTTAGATCAAAGCAAACATTTCCGGTTAGGAGTAGATGCAAACGGCTGATCTTTGACCTTTCCCCTCTGTCCTGATTGACTGGTATCCAGTTTACCAAAATTTAGCCCGCTTAGTTAAGTTCTCAACAAAATGAAACAATTGCAGTCTTGGAAACGGTTTGGTTTGTTATTAGTTTTAGGTTTATTTTTGAGTTGGGGGGTGAGTTGCTCTACTTCCTCCCCAACTTCTCAAAGTGGCAAACAAGAAATAGAATTTTGGACGATGCAACTGCAACCGCAATTTACGAATTATTTTAATCAACTGATTGCCAACTTTGAAGCCGAAAATACAGACATTAAAGTCAAGTGGGTTGATATTCCTTGGTCAGCAATGGAAAGTAAAGTTTTAGCCTCCGTTGCTGCCAAAACTGCTGCCGATGTGATTAACTTAAATCCTGATTTTGCCGCTTTACTAGCGGGACGAAATGCTTGGTTAAACCTAAATTCAAGGGTTCCTGAAACCGTTCAATCTCAATATTTACCCAATATTTGGCAAGCGAATAAAATTGATGTTTGTCCGAATAATCAATGTGAAAGCGTAACCTTTGGCATTCCTTGGTATTTAACAACCCAAATTACGATTTCTAATCAACAACTCCTCCAACAAGCCGGAGTCAATCAACCTCCTAGAACTTATACAGAATTAGCACAAGTCGCACAACAAGTCAAGGAAAAAACCGGAAAATATGCGTTTTTTGTATCTTTTGTTCCTGAAGATTCGGCTCAAGTTTTACAATCTTTAGTGCAAATGGGAGCAACATTACTCGATAAAAATGGGAAAGCTGTCTTTAATACTCCCCAAGGAAAAGCCGCCTTTCAATATTGGGTTGATTTATATCAAAAAGGCTTACTTCCTCAAGAAGTTTTAACCCAAGGACATCGCCGCGCCATTGAATTATATCAAGCGGGAGAAACAGCGTTATTAGCATCAGGGCCACAATTTTTAAAAGCTATTAATCAAAATGCTCCCACTGTAGCCAAAGTTTCTGTTCCTGCGGGTCAAATTACTGGAGATACGAAAAAAACTACGGTTGCTGTGATGAATTTAGTGATCCCGAAATCAACAGATATTCCTGAACAATCTTTAAAATTTGCTTTATTTGTCACTAATAGTACGAATCAACTCGCGTTTGCTAAAGCCGCAAATGTGTTACCTTCTACTCAAGATGCTCTCAAAGATAGTTATTTTACCACCCTTCCTGCTAATCCAACAACCGCAGATCAAGCGCGTTTAATTAGTGCAGAAGAACTCAAAACTGCCCAGGTTTTAATTCCCCCCCAGAAAGATATTAAACAGTTGCAAAAAATTATTTATGATAATCTACAAGCAGCAATGTTAAATCAAAAAACCGTTGATCAAGCGATCGCAGATGCCGAAAAAACTTGGAATGAAAGGTAATTAGTAGGGGCGAGGTTTCCTCGCCCATCTCCGTTATCAGTGAAAGAGTTTGATAGTAAAATTCATATTACAAAATCTATGAAATTCTCAATTGTTGATGTTTTTGCAGAAACGAAATATACCGGAAATCAATTAGCGGTAATTTGGGGCGAAAGAGTTGAGTTATTATCCGAGGAGGAAATGCTCAAAATTGCCCAAGAAATGAATTATTCAGAAACCACATTTATTAGTGCTTCTGAACCCGAAAATGGCGGTTATCCCGTGCGAATTTTTACCCCCAAACGGGAATTACCCTTTGCAGGTCATCCCACATTAGGAACAGCTTATATCATTCAACAAGAAATTATTAAAAACTCCGTTGAACAGGTAATTTTAAATTTAGCGGTAGGTCAAATTCCGGTGACGTGGAAAATTTCAGAGGAAGGAAAACAAATTCTTTGGATGCGACAAAATTCTCCTGAATTTACTCAGAGTTATGATCAAGAAATATTAGCATCGGTATTAAATTTAGAACCCTCTGATTTTGATGATCGCTATCCCATTCAAGCGGTTTCTACGGGAATTCCGTTTATTATTGTTCCGTTAAAAACGCAGTCGGCGTTAAAAAAAGCTAAGGTAAATCTTGAACGTTATGCTGAGTTTATTCAAACAACAACAGCTAAAGAAATTTTTATCTTTTGTCCCGAAACCCATCACCCTAATAATCATTTGTGTGCGAGAATGTTTGCTCCTGCTTTAGGAGTTCCTGAAGATCCAGCAACGGGAAGTGCAAATGGTTGTTTAGCTGGATATCTCTCAAATTATGATTATTTTGGTTCTGATCAAGTTGATATTCGAGTCGAGCAGGGTTATGAAATTGATCGTCCTTCTTTATTGTTATTAAAATCTCAAAAAATAGGGGATTTTATACAAGTAGAAGTCGGGGGAACAGTGGTTAAAGTTGCGGAAGGAATTTTAGTTTAATTTTCAGGAATTCAAGAAACTGAGAACAATTGGCAAAATCCAAGAAACCGAGTTTCTGATTAAGATTGGTAAAGAAATAAGTCAGAAAATCAATTTTTTTTGATTTGAGAAGCTTTGCTTGACAGTTGATCCCTTTTAGATTCAAAATGAATGATAAATACAAACTGTTGTTTAAATTCTTTTTAATACAACCTTTTCTACTAATTTAAGATTCATTTTTTCTCATTTATTTCACAGTAAACCTACATTAGCTCTGATTTTATGAGTGCCATTCAGTTAAGGATTATTCCCCATCAAACCCAGTTTGGTTTAGCCTATCAACATTTGCAGATTGAGATTACCAATGAAAATGGCATTATTACCCCGGCTGATTTGAAGGGTTTGAAATTACCTAAAGGTATCGATTTTACTCAAGGCATTGTGATAGAAGGAAAAGCCCCGATTTGGTTGTATGGGTATTTAGTTCATGAGTGTCATCCGGCGGCTTGGGTGGGGTGTTATGACCCGCGTTTAGGGGCTGTGGTAGTGGCGACCCATACCCATGATGTTTCGATTTCTCAGGTGTTTAAAGTTGATTTGTCTGGGGAGTGAAGGATAGCGATCGCGTTTTTACTACTTAAATTGTGTTCACCAGTTAACCAAAATTTAGAGGAATTTATGACCAGTACAAATCCTAATGATTGGAAAAACTATCAGGTTGATCACCTATTTTTGTTGGTGGGTGAGAATCCTTTACCGAATTATGTCGCGGCTCAAACTCTTTTGAATAAAGGAGGTACAGTATATTTCGTCTACACTGGTCAAACAGTTTCCCAAAAAAACTGCTTAAAAACAGAGCTTAAAATCAAAGGTTTCAAAAGTAAGGAAATTGATTTAAAAGATAACAAATCTAATGCCTATCAGATTTTCAATAAAGTTAAAGGAGACGCTGAAAAAATTCCATCCAATGAACGAATAGGGTTACATTACACAGGTGGGACAAATACAATGGCTGTCCACGCTCACCGAGCAATATTTGATGTGCGTGGAACTGATGCAGTCTATAGCTATCTTGATGCTAAGACGCTGGAGATATTTATAGATCATCCCAATTCCGATTCTACTCACAGAGGAGTTCAGCTTACATTATCCCTGAAAGACTTGTTTAAACTCCACAAGTACGAGTGGCAAGAAAATAAAAAGCCCCTTTCTGAACCTATTTTACCAGATGCAGCCGCAGAATTTGTCAGACTTTATCAAAATGAGGAAATAGCAAAAACTTGGAGAACATGGTCTAATACTCATCGTTACAATAATTACGGAGAACTTAAAAAAGCAAAAGAGTTAAAAGACAATGAATGGAGATGGAAATCTGAAGATGATCTTTCTAAACTCTCTTTGAGCTTAAAAGGCGTACACCCAGACATTATCGAGGTTTTGCGTCAGCAATTAGATGCTTCTGACACTCAAATTTTATTGAAATTGACCAAAGCAAAAGGATTTAATAGTTGTCAACAAGTTTGTGAATGGTTAGGAGGTATTTGGTTAGAGCATTATGTACTTCAACAAGTTAAGGAACTAACGAAAGACTTACAGCTTGGTGAAAGCAAAATGTCATTTGTTATTCAAAAAAGCCAAACTTGGGAAGGAGGAGTATTTGAATTTGATGTCGCATTCATGCGAAGTTATCAAGTGTTTGCGATTTCCTGTACAACAAGTAAAGATCCAAAAGAATGTAAGCTGAAACTATTTGAAGCATACATACGGGCTAAACAACTTGGTGGTGATGAAGCGAGAGTTGCTTTAGTTTGCTGTTGTGATAATGATAACAGTAAAAAACAACATCTTAGCCGTTATCTTAAAAGTCAGCTTGAAGGGGCTGTAAGCAATCCTAAAATTGCTGTTTTTCTCCGTGAAGATTTACCTAATTTAAAAGAAAAAATCGACAATTGGGTTAAAGACAATAAAGGTGCATTATGACTAAACTAACTATCACTGTACTGGATACAACTGGAATTCAAGACTATGTTTTTAGCAGTAACCGCTTGGGTGAAAACATTGGAGCATCTTACTTGGTGTCTCAGGCTACTAAAGAATGGGCTGAAAAGGCTTTACAAGATTTAGGAAAAGAACTTAATCAAGAAGTTCATATTCCTACAAGGAATTCATTGCATAAAATTTATATTGGTAATGAGAATGTTGCGGGTGAGATAGTTTATGCAGGAGGAGGAAACACAGTTTTACTGTTTGCTAATGCTGAATATGCTAAATGCTTTACCCAAATTTTGAGCAAGCGAGTTTTGCAAGAAGCACCTGGTTTAAATATTGTGGCTGTTCATTACAAGGAATTTGAATTGGGAAAGGGAGAGTTTAAAAAGACGTTAAATCAGCTTTTAGAAAAAGACTTAGCTAAAAAGAAACGTGAGCGAGTTGCTTCTGCGCCTTTATTGGGTTTAGGAATAACAGCAACTTGTCAGTCAACTCAACTTCCCGCAGTCAATACTAGCGAGAAATATGTTGATACTGATGAAGAAGATATCTATTTAATTTCTAGGGAAAGTGAAGCCAAACTAAAAGCAGTACCAAAAGCAAATCAGAGATTAATAGAAAAATTTCCAGGTACTTTTGATCCTGAAATTTATGATTTTCCTCGTCGAACTGATTATTTAGGTCGTGCTGAAGGTGAGTCAAGCTATGTTGCCATTGTTCATGCAGATGGTAATGGAATGGGAAATAGGTTTCAAAAGTGTGGGGAAGGAAAATCTGACCAAGAAGCAATTATTGAGATGCGTAAACTTTCTTTCAGTGTTGAGGATGCTGGGATAAACGCTCTTAAAAAAGTCTTGAATATAATTAATCACTCAATTAAAAATGGAGAAATAATAGGTAAAATAGGCAAATTTAATCTCAAAAAATCCAAAAATGGTAAATACTATCTGCCATTCCGTCCTTTAGTTTATGGAGGTGATGATGTTATCTTTGTTTGTGAAGGAAGATTAGGACTTGAGTTGGCTGCAACTTATCTGAGGGAGTTTGAAGAACAGAAAGATATAGATGGTCAACCCCTTAATTTAACGGCTCGTGCTGGCATTTGTGTCGTTAAAACTCATTATCCTTTTGCTAGAGCGTATCAACTGGTTGAGGAGTTATACGGAACAGCTAAAAAGTTTATTAAAGAGGAAAGGGAGCGATTAAAAGACTTTTTAGAAGATCCCGATAATTACTATTGTTCAAGCATTGATTGGCATTTTGCAGCTAGTGGTGTAATTGGCTCTCTCTCAGAAATTCGTCAACGGGAATATAAAGTTTCATCTGGAAATATGATCATGCGACCTATCCGAATAAAAGAGCATGATGAGGATGATGATCAATGGCGAACTTGGTCAAATTTTATCAATGTAGTTGAACACTTTAATGGTTACTTTGATGACATAGAAGGTAATGAACCTTGGAAAGATCGTCGTAATAAAATTATTGCCTTGCGTGAAATTCTGCGTGAAGGGTCTTACAAAACTGAACAGTTTATGAAAGCATACGGGATCAAAAAATTGCCACCTTTTCCACAAGTAGATAATTTACAACAGCAAGGTTGGTGTATTCAAGGTGAACAGCATTATTGCGGTTATTTTGATGCGATCGAAGCAATGGATTTTTACATCGGGTTGAAGGAGGATGACAATGAATATCTATGAATTGCAAGTACAGATTAAACTTTTGAGCGATACTACCTTTGGACGGGGTGATGGTGTTGCTGGTTTAGTTGATCAAGAAGTTGAGCATGATTCTTATGGGTTTCCTTATCTACGAGGACGCACTTTGAAAGGCTTATTGAGTGAAGAGTGCGATAACTTACTTATATTGCTAAAAGACGAAGTTTTCCGACATTGGAATGATGTCAGAAATAAATTATTTGGTGTTGCTGGCAGTGTTATAGAAAAAACTTCTATTATGCACGTTAGTGATGCTTGTCTCCCACAAAAATTACGGGAAGCCGTGAAAATTCAAATAGAAAAAGAGCCAGAAAGAGATAAACCCGCTTTAACACCAACAGATATATTGCATTCACTGACAACAATTCGTCGCCAAACCGCGATTAATCCTAATAATGGTACAGCAGATAGAGGTAGCTTACGCTCGGCTCGTGTGGTGATACGCGATCGCACTAATACCCCGTCCCGTTTTACGGCTTCTCTATTCTTTGATGAAGAACCAACAGCAGATATGAAAGCACTTTTAGCCGTTGGAGTTTTAGCACTTCGACATATTGGAAGTGGACGAAACCGAGGGCGAGGTCATGTACAATGTAGTTTATGGAATGCTAATGGCAAAAATGATATTACACAAGATTTTGTTGATCGCTTTGGAAAAATTGAGGAGGGAAAATAAATGAAAGTAATTACTTTTCTTTTAGAGACACAACAGCCAGTTTTAGCAACTTCATTTCAGGGAGATCCCAATAGTGATGTGTCTTATGCTTATATTCCTGGGAGTATGATTCGAGGTGCTTTGATTGGTCGTTATCTCAAGCGTCATCCAGAATTACCAGAAGATATTTTATCAGATGCAGATATCAATAAAGAGGTGAAACGATTATTTTTTGATGGCAATACTCGTTATTTAAACGCCTACCTTTTTTGTGAAAAACAAAAAAAACGTACCTTACCAGTGCCTCTTTCTTGGTATAGAAATAAAGACGAAGAGTTACCGCAAAACCAAGAACCAGCATTAGATGTTTACGATTTGAGTCAATCTGAACCAGAACAGGTATCGCTGAAAGGCTTAAGTGAAAAATTGTGTACTGTTAACGAAAGACAAGTTGTTTTATATAGAGAAAATCGACGGATTAATATTCATACAGCACGCGATCGCACTAAAGGACGTTCATCAGCAACAAAACGCGATCCTGCTACTAATCAAGTTATTCAAGAGGGAGAAGGTACTATCTTTCGTTATGAAGCTTTAGATGTTAAACAAACTTTTCAAGGCGTTATTTTGTGTGAAGATAAGGATGCACAAACAATTGAGAGTTTACTAAAACCAACAGATATTTGGTTAGGAGGTTCTCGAAGTGCTGGATACGGACATATAAAAATTGAAATCCTTAGTCCAGATAAACCTCAAGAACTTGATAATTGGAATGAAATACAGATTAAAAAACCTGAAGATAGACTCAATCGTAAAAAGCTAAAAATAACTCTTCTTAGTGATGTAATACTCCGCGATTACTGTGGGCAATGTTCAGCCGATCCTTGTTTGGTAAAACAAGCAATTGAAGATAAATTGCTTGTGCAGCTACCTCAAGCAACTAATGTATTTATCAGCAGTACCATTGTTGGTGGATTTAATCAGAAATGGGGTTTACCTTTACCTCAAGTACCAGCTTTATCAGCAGGCAGTGTGTTTGTATTTGATGCACAATTGACAACTGAAGAAATAAAAATTTTGGAAAGAGAAGGAATTGGCGATCGCTGCATTGATGGTTTTGGGAGAATTGCTGTTAATTGGTTAGGAGAATACCGAGAATTTTCAGCTACACCGCCAGAGCCAGTTACAGCCAAGGAAACTCAGCTAGAGGAAAAATACCATGACTTAGCTGGACAAATAGCTGAAAATATTTTACGCCAAAAATTGGAGCAGTTTCTTGTAGAAAAAATTAGTCATATCAGCATAAATCATATAAGTATACGACGCAAGATTAGCAACAGTCAACTTTCTCGATTAGAGATTGTCGCTCAACAGGCTTTGACTGTTCAAAGTCGCATTCCCGTTTTTAGGTTACTACGTTACTTAGCCTCAAATGCTCGTAATCAGTTTAAGAACACTGAAGTTTTAGGGATTGCTGAACGACCTAAACATCTTGATGAGCAAATTTATGATTTGTTGAGAAAACCAATAGGAAATCCTGAATCATGGATTAAAAATCCACAAGATTTACAAGTAGAGGTTGCTGGAATTACTAGAAAACTGACTCTTAAGTTAGCTAGAGAATACACATTACGCTTAATTATGGCAATTGCTAAGAAAGCTAAAAAGGAGAAAAATAAATGACAGCTACTAAGGAACAACCTACAATAGATAATCGATCGATACGGAAACAACGTCATATTATTAGACGTATTGTAATACGCGGTACTTTAATTTTAGATACCCCTACTTGTTTGGCAAGTGGTGACGCAGATAGTCCCACTGATTTACCATTACTCAGGGATAGTATTAGCGATCACGCTTTATTAACTGGTTCATCTATCGCGGGTGCTTTACGGAACTATTTACAGGAACGCGAACATGGATATCTGACAGATGAAAAATCTGATAATTTAGCAACTGTTTTATTTGGTGGAACCCGCAAAGATGATGATGGTGAGCAAAGCAATTTGATTATTGACGATGTTATCAGCACTCAACCTATTCAATCTGAACTCAGAGATGGGGTAAAAATTGATAGCATTACTCGTACAGCAGAAGATAAAAAGAAATATGACTTAGAATTACTGCAAGCGGGAACAGAGTTTTCTTTGTGTTTTGAATTGTTGATTGAGAAAGATAGTAATGAAACTGAGTTACGCAAAGGATTAGCGATCGCACTTTCCGGCTTACAAAATCATGAAATCAGCCTTGGTATGAAAAAACGCCGGGGTTTTGGTCGCTGTCATGTCAAAGAATGGCAGGTTTGGAATTTTGATCTAACGGATGCAGGCGATCGCACAGCTTGGTTGCTCTTTGATCGTGAATGCACTAACAAGCAACCCGTTATTACGAATAAAATCACTGATGCTTTGGGTGTGGTATTAGATGAGAAGGAAGATCAGCGCGATCGCTTCACCATCAACGCCACATTTACCCTCGCCAGTCCCTTACTTATTCGTTCAGGTCAAGCTGAAACGGGACGCGCACCTGATGTTGTACATTTAAAATCTTACCGAATAATTAATCAACAAATTAAATGGCTGTTTGATCGAGCTATCCAGATTCTAGGTGAGTTGCCATCAGAAATAGATTTATGGAGTTCTGAAAATTGGGAATTATTCTTTTTTGCACATAATCTTCTAAAAGCAAAAGTCTTAACGTCTGTTCTCTCTGGTACAAGTTTAGCAGGAGTATTGCGACATCGTGCCGAACGGATTGCAAAAACGCTTCAGTGTTCATTTGGTCAAAACCCAAAATGTGATAAAGAACCAGAAATTATCAAATCTATTTTTGGTCATGTTGAAAACAAGCGATCGCAAGCAAGCCGTCTAATTGTCCATGAGAGTACCATCAATCATACAACTGACTTAGTACAAACTCGCATTGCTATTGATCGCTTTACTGGAGGTGCTTATCACGGTGCATTATTTCAGGAACAACCTATTTTTGCAAATCATAAAACAGAGCTAAAATTAGAAATAGAATTACGCAACCCTATAGAACACGAAATAGGCTTACTGTTACTACTACTTAAAGATCTGTGGACAGAAGATTTACCCGTTGGCGGTTCTAGTAGTATTGGGAGAGGACGGCTGAAGGGAAAACAGGCTACGATAAAGTGGAAAGATTCAACCTGGGAGATTAAACAAAATCGTGATAATTCCCTTGAAATAACTCCAGAAAGTGACAAAGAAAAACTACGAAACTATGTATCAGAACTGGTAAAATATATTAAGGATAACAATAATAATGAGCCAAGCAATTCTTAAAACTCCTGAAATTTTAACTAAAATTTGGCAACCGATGAGTTGGCAAGTTTTCAACAGTTAGAGAATCAACCTGAATATAAAAAATGAGGTAAATCAATGAATAAACCCATTTGTAAGAATATCGATGATGTTAGCAAAATTGAGAGCAATTTAAAAGGATGGTTAGAAGAAAAAGCGAAAGATTATCATCTTCAATACTTACTGGCTCATGCTGATGATGGAGTTATTTGGGGACGATTTGAAACCGATGGAACACTAATTACTCAAACTGAACCACAAGATTTATTTCCACAAAATAATTTTGCTAAACTCAGATGGTTAACGCTTCAGCAATGCCGAATATTTAGTAAAACTTCTGAGATTATGCTTTGGAAAGTGAATGGTCAACCCCAAAGCCGTTTGATCATTGAACCAGAAGGTACAGACTCTATCTGTGAATCTCAAATACTTTGGGGAACTCATGGTCAAAAAGATGAAGAAAACGGGTTTACTCTACTATGGGACGGACAGCAAGGTTTGAGGCACGCTGTCCCATTTACAGATATTGAGTTAGAGAGCGATCACAAACTTAAAAATAGAGTGCGTTTGGAAGTTCACCACTATATTGATGATGATAATAGTAGTGGAGTGGCGAGAATTTATTTAAGTCGATTGGTAGATTTAGAATCTGTTAAAATATAAAGTAAAAAATTTAGGAAATAAATCAGAGTAATCAATTTAGTTACTGAGGAGCAAGAGCATGGCTGAAATAATACCCAAAAACGATACGCTTTATGAACAAGATTTTGTAGCCTGGTGTGAAGATACTGTGGCTAAACTTAGAAAGCGGGAGCTTGATTACCTAGATTTTGATAATTTAATTGAGGAGGTGGAAAGTTTGGGAAGAAGCGATCGCCGAGAATTAAGAAATAGATTGATGGTAATGCTTGCTCATATTCTCCAGCGAATATATGTCAATAGTCCAGAAAATTTCAATGAGTGGGAAGTAACGATTATTGAACAACGGCGACAAATTCGGTATTTATTGGAAGACTCTCCCAGTCTCAAACCTTATCTAGCAGAAATATTAGCTAAAGTCTATGCTAATGCGCTAGAGAGTGTTCGATTTGAGTATAAACAAACAGAGTTTCCTGAGACTTGGCAATTTGATGTTCAAACTGATGTACTTTTATATAAAAAATATTGGGAGGATAAGTAAATGAATCCTAGACATATTGATAATATTACCGATCCAAAACGTAGAGCGATCGCACCCTACAATTTTGTAGAATTACCAGAAAAAGTTGTTGAAGCTGAACGACCTTTACCAGAAGGCGATCGCTATCATCTAAATCGACATACCGGAAGAATTGAATGTATTTTAACAACAGAATCTCCTTTGTATACTCGTTGTGGATTAACTACCGACGAGTTTGAATCAGGTAAAGAATCTAAAGATTTACCAGAGTTTTTCTATACCGATCCATCTAGTAAATCTAAAAAACCTGTCATCCCTGGTAGTAGCTTACGAGGGATGTTGCGAACTTTAGTTGAAATTGTGAGTTTTAGTAAAATTGAAAGAGTCTCTGGACATCAACGATTATTTTTTCGTGCAGTAGGATCAAATCCGAGTAAAGAATCTTGGGGAAAAGAATATAAACAATATGTTAAGCCTGAAATTGTTAAAGCTGGTTATTTAAAACAAGATGGTCAGAAATGGTATATTCAACCTGCTACTGAAGATGAAAGCGTAACTTTTGCTTGGGTTGAAGAAAGTGAGCTTGCGAATCTACCTAGATTTAAAAGATTTAATAGTGATGGTTATGAACCCCAGTATTTTGATGTTAGCTATAATTCTTTAGAACAAAAAGAAGTTAAAAAAAATGGTAGAGTTATTGCTAAACCTTGGTTTGCATCGAATATTAATTTACAGGAAAGTGAGCCAATTAGTAAACTTGTTACCAGTGGAAACATGAAACAAGCAGATGAAGATTCACCTCGCCGTAATCACTGCATAGTTTTCCCTGAGAGTAAAAGTGCCAAGCCATTACCCATAGATGATACAGCGATTGAACATTACCGTAATGCTTTGACTGAGTTTCAGAAAGAATCACCCTTTGATAAAGATTGGGGAGTATTAGAAGAAGGTCATCCAGTGTTTTACTATCACGATGGTCAGAGCAAAACAGTTGGATTTTTTGGTCAAAGTCCTAATTTTCGTATACCGTATTCTCCAGAAGGTAATGGTCATGCTACTACTGTATTAGATTTTATTCCTAAAAATTTAAGAAAATTAGCTTCAATTGATTTAGCTGATGCTATATTTGGTTGGATTAAGCAAGAGTCTGAAAATGAAAGACTACCTGACGGTTTTGATAAACAGAGATCAAGCCGTATTTTTGTTACAGATGCTTTATATGAAAGTAATCAAAATGGTATATTCTATAGTGAAACTCCTGTAACTCCTCAAATATTATCTGAACCAAAACCCAGCTACTTTCCACATTATCTAGTTCAACCAAATGCAGATCAATTAAAGCTTAAACACTATGCTAGTGAACCTCTTGAAGAAACTGTAATTCGAGGTCATAAGTTATACTGGCATAAAGGAGATGACCCAGATTTTGAACTTCCTGCTTCGCCTACCAAAAGAGTCATTAATTCTTCTAGAAAAATTATTCATTCTTCTGAAGAAAATTTGAATACTCAGACAACTCAAATTGAACCTATTAAAAAAGGGGTGACTTTTAAGTTTGATGTTTACTTTGAAAATTTGAGTGATGTTGAATTGGGTGCATTGTTATGGGTGCTAAGTCTTAGCAGCGATAAATCGCAACAACTGGTAACTGGAAAAAAAAATGAAAAATACTGCTTTTCTCTAGGGATGGGTAAACCATTGGGAATGGGTGCAGTTAAGATTGATTATAATTTGCATCTGAGCGATCGCACTTCTCGTTATAGCAATCTATTCGATGGCGATCAATGGAAAACTGGGGAAGAAAACCAAGCGGAGACTGCTAAACGCGAGAAAGAGTGTGTAAAAGCGTTTGAAGATTTTATGTTCGATTCAGAAAAGGGAATTAGTGACAAAGATCGAGAACGTCCAGACAAAACGAAAGCTACCAGCTTCAAGGAAACACGACGAATTGAAATGTTATTAGCAATGTTGCGGTGCGATCAAACTCCAGATGCAGAACAAACGCGGTACATGACTATCAAAGCGAAAGAGTATCAAAACCGTCCTGTATTACCTACTCCATTACAAATAAGTAAACCTAGTGGTACTGATGGTAGTGCTAGTAACACTCCTAAACTTATACTTCAAGGGCAAAATAAGGATAAGCAAATCACAAAAGATCAGCCATCTAAACAACAACAAAAGCCAAAGGGTAACTCTGAAGGAGGTAATTCTGCTGCTTGGGCTAGACCACCAAAACGATAAAATGCGATCGCACTCATCCCCTACCCCCCTCGTCACTTCCAACAGCAAACGATCGCCCATCTCCTCAACCGCCAAAACCTTCTCCTTTGTGCCCCACCGGGTCAGGAAAAACAGAAACGGCGATCGCATTCCCTAAATTACCCTACGGTTTTTAATCTAAATCAACCTTAACTTTAGTTTCATCCCCATTGGTTTCAACTCGCCAGTTTGGATCTTTATTTTCTTGGAAATCCGCGTTAATTTTGTCAGTAACTTGATTGAGTTGATCTTGAGATAAACCTTCTTGATGTGAAATCTTTGCTTGAGATTTATTAATATCAATACTAACAATTTCTAACGCCTCTCCAGACTTAGGAGATTCATCGGGAGTTGAGGGATGTTGAGCACCAGGTTGAGACATTTTTTACTCCTTTATAAAAACAGGGGATATTATTCTATTATATCGCAAATTAAAAACGTAAATCTTCTTCCCCTTCTGGAGAATTTTCTAAGGGTTTACTTTGGGAGTTCAGAAACGATTCCGCTTGTTTAATTTTTGCAAATAATGAAGAACGAGATTGCTGTCGTCTTTGAATTAATTTATCAATATTATATTTAACTATTAATTCTTCTCGTTTATCTTTAGGTAAAGGTTCATAATCGGGTAAAAAATCTGCCGCCGTAACAATAGGAACTCTAGGGCCTAACTTCTCAATTGGCATTTGAGGAAGACGATCTAAAAAATAGTCTCGTCTGTTTCTAATCTGTTCAGATTTATTCTGAATTTCGGTTAAAATTCCGATAATTTGACTGAGATGATGGTTGGATAAAGCCATCTGAATATCGAGATTTTCTAGGGGAAGTCCCAAAGCTTGAACTTGTTGTAAAATCTCAGGAGGAACATGATCTAAATTAGGAGGATTAGTCGGTGTTTTTAATGTGATTAAAGCTTGAGTTAACTGAGTTTCCACTTCCTGAATAATCTCCCGGTTATTGCTTTCAGAAATAGGGTTTTGTAACAGATTTTGGAGATGTTGGGTAGCCTGCTGCAAAAGCTCAAGGGTAGCCTGAAGTTGCGGGGAATTCATGTCTATTAGATTAGATTAACGATAGGGGAGCAAAAATCGTGAAATTACACTTTTTTAGGATTAATCAATGTCTTCAAGTTCCTGTGTAGATTGCCATCCCGGTTGCCATAACGCACGATCTTGAAGTTGTTGGGCATTTAACCAAAATCGTACTGTTGGGTCACAGGAGGCTACGAGTTCAGCAAATACCCATTTTCCTTGATTTTTGCGGTTAACCACTTGGAAATGCCTCCAACCCCAGTTTTTTTGATTTGCTGTCCATTTTGATCCTAACAGATAAGGGAATTTTTGCTTTTTTGCCATTCTTGAGATTCGGGTAGGGGACGATAACAGTGATTAGAGAAAATTGTGACAGATTTGTTCCGCAATTGCCAGGGTCATCTATTAGTACGACAGATCGTCATAGTTCGTGGTAAGATGTTCCTTAGAACTTAGAAAGTCACATTTTTTAGAGGCAACTTATGAATCGAATTGTTTCACTGTCCAAGCAGGTCGCTCTTGTTCTGTCTGTGGCCTTTTTAATGATTAGCACGTTTGTTTTCGGTGCTGCTTCCGCTTCCGCAGAAACCTATACTGTTAAAATGGGTGCTGATAGTGGAATGTTACAATTTGTGCCTAGCAAAATCACGGTAAAATCCGGCGATAGTATTAAGTTTGTCAATAACAAACTTCCTCCCCATAATATGGTTGTTGATAAAGCCAAATCTGCTGATGCTGGCGTTGCTGAAAAGCTTTCTCATAAGAAATCCCTTTTCAGTCCGGGTGAATCTTTTGAAATTGCTTTTACCGATGATATGCCTGCTGGTGTTTATCCCTTCTACTGTGAACCCCATCGCGGTGCTGGTATGGTGGGACAAATCGTTCTAACTAAATAATTGGAGTTTAGTAACTCTAATTTTTTAGAATTAATTAATGATCAATCTTTGGGTAGTTTTTTGTTGGTAATGAAACGAACAATAGACTACCCATCCGTTTATTTAAGTTCAGATTGAAACTTAAAAGCAATCATCAAGATTCAGATTCAAAATGAAGGGGTTTGTTGCTCTTGTTGGACTCCCCATTATCAATAAAGAACGAATAAAAAACTGGTGATATAGCAGGAAGATATGTTTCCTGTTTAAGTTCAGCAATTCCTCAAAATTTTAGACTTTAGACTTTAGACTAAAGATGATTTTGTGTTGCTTTCTCAACTCTTGGCAGAGAAAAGACCCAAACCTCTCGATCATCTAAAACCCAAAACCTAAAGTCTAAAATTATCAGGTTTTAACGGATGTTAGCGGAGGTATTTTCCACCACCCCATTGTTCAGTACGAACTTTGGGTTCTATTAACAGATAGCCAGCCAGATTGTATAAATCATCTTCTGTCAGATTCCGCATGACAACGAAAACATCTGAACTCTTGGTGCTGGGATGGGTTTCAGAAATTTCCTCCAACCCATCATAGGTTGTGGGATTTTTCATAAAGTCAATCAGAGCCTCAATATTATCGCGGGAGGGAGACGCACCTGCTAAGGTTGCAGGACTGAGGTTAATGTCAGGATTCGTTTTTGTCATCCCTAAAGCGTGGCATGAAGCACAAGCCTTATTGAATAAGCTTTTGCCTTTTTGAATTTCTCTTTCACTCAGGACAACGGTTTCCCCTTGTTCATTCAGAGGTAAAGTCCGAAGTTCTTTGGTCAATTCTACCGCATTGGCATTATTGACAAATAGTTGAAAGGTGAAGAATACAGTGGCTACTGCCAGCCAAAAGTATCTTTTTAGCATGGTTCTCCTTATAGCTAAGTAATTATTGAAGGCTCAATCCAGTTTTGGCTTTATCCGCAAGCAGAAGTCAGTTCAGTTTCGGTTCAAGTGTTCAATGTACCTGATCCCGGTCATTGGCTGATCGTTACTTGTCAATCGTCTATTGTTATTTACCATTTTTGACCGTCCGCGAAATATAATTTCACAGATTCTTGCTTCAATGCCTTTAAACTCAAAAGGGTTAAGGTTCATCGAACTCGTTGGACTCTGGGGACTGGCGTTCAGCAATGATGTAGGACATCAAGGCTTTAGCATCCTCAAGAGCCAAACGGGTTTGAGAATGTTGATAAGCAATTCCCAACTGATCGCACAGTTTGAGTACAGTCTCAACGGGGAGATTGTAGTCCTCTGCTATTTCTGTAATGGACAGATCGGCAAAACCCATGAGTCTAGTTGCTGACAGGTCTTGATCAAAAATTATAGGAACGTTTGGTATCTCTGAAAACAGCTAATTTTCTTTCTGGGGTAACAGGTAACAGGTAACAGGTAACAGACAAGATGCCTGTTCCACTTTCTTAGACAGACTTTGACGGTGAGACTTCATGGTTTAGGTCTACTTCGGGATGGGGGGAAGTTAAGGATTTAACTTCTGGACAATGGGAAAAAGGACTGGAATTTTGGGGGGGACGATGGAGGCGAATCAGTTGCGCTAAGGTTTTCTTAAGTTGGGTACGCGCAATAATCGCATCGACAAACCCATAGCTTAATAAGTATTCTGAGGTTTGGAAGTCATCGGGTAACTTTTCCCGGAGGGTTTGTTCGATGACCCGTCTGCCCGCAAAACCAATCGTCGCTTTCGGTTCGGCTAAAATCATATCCCCTAACATGGCAAAACTCGCCGTCACCCCTCCGGTGGTGGGATGGGTGAGAACGGGAATATACAGGAGTCGGGCTTTTTGATGCCGTTGCAAAGCGGCGGAAATTTTCGCCATCTGCATCAGGCTCAACATTCCTTCCTGCATTCTCGCGCCTCCCGATGCACAAATAATGATCACCGGATAGCGTTCTTGTGTACCGTGTTCAATTAATCGGGTGAGTTTTTCCCCGACCACAGAGCCCATGCTTCCGCCCATAAACCGGAAGTCCATGACACCGAGGGCAACGGTTTCTCCATCGAGTAACCCGACTCCCGTTTGTACCGCATCGGATAACCCGGTTTTTTCCCGCGTTTCCCGCAGTCGATCACTGTAGGATTTGCGATCGCGGAATTTGAGCGGATCAACGGCACACATTTCGGCATCTAGGGGCATCCAGGTATTGGGATCAATGAGTTGCTGAATACGCTCATCACTATGTACCTGGAAATGATGACCACATTCCAAACAAACCATGTTATTAGCTTGTAGGTCTTTGGCATAAGTTAAAGCATTACAGTGTTCGCACTTCACCCATAACCCATCAGCAATTTCACGTTCCTGGGGTTCAGGACTGCTGGGTAATGATTTGCGCCGATTTGCGAACCAATCAAATAGAGACATTAAAGATTGTTTTGACCTTTCAGTTTTTAATTTAAAAAATGAGGCATTTGGAAATTTGGGGAATTCCCGTTAGCCCCAGGATTGAATTTTAAATCTATACCATAATAGAACGATCTACATCAGATCAATCACGTTATCGAAAATTTGGGTAAAAACCCCGTCCTTTGAGGACGGCTTTATATTTTGTTTGTGTGGTAAACTTGAATCGCCGAAAAGCGAAAACCAAGCAGTAGGCAATCCACCTTGAAAACTCAAGTTAGGGGGTTCTGTACAGAAATGCTTGTACAGGTAAAAACTTTAAGCAACAAGTACAAAAAGCTTTTGCTGACACCGTACCGATGGACTATCGGGATCGGATTTTCTGAAAGGGGAATAAAAGTCTGTGGACTCTGTGTAAGACGGTACATGGTTTTTAACTGTGGTATGCAACGGTGGATGAAGCAGAAACTTAAATCGTGAGGTTTGGGAATCCACTCGCCTTTAGGCAGTGGAGGATGTCAATCCACAGATTCTAATTCTTCATCAATCGGACTTAATAACAGTAACGCTGTCCATTGATGGGCTAGGGGAACTTGCAACCCCACAGGGCTCCCCATTCCCAAGGAAGAACACACCCCCAAGTCAATCATCCGCGTGGGAATATCCTGCGCTTCTAACACCTGCTGCATCAATTCAGCTTCCCATCGCAGGGCTGTTGTTTTAATCGTAATCCAAGACATAGAAATTTGTTGGCGGTTGGCTGTTGACTGTTGAGTGTTGAGTGTTAGCGAGCGAGGACGCTCGCGCTGCTTCCCCTGCTTGCTTCATAGAGGAAAAAATAGACTGAGGTAGGCTGATAATAGGGTTTGTCCCCAAAGGGCGGTGATAGCGGTAGCTAGGGCGAGGAAGGGGCCGAAGGGGATGGGTTGACGGCGATTTATTAATTGGAGTGCGATCGCTCCTCCTCCGACAATAGCCCCTAACCCACAGGCGATAAATCCAGCCACCAGTAAATATTTCCAGCCTAACCAAGCACCCATCATGGCGGCGAGTTTACTATCTCCGGCCCCCATTGCGGTTTGACCCATAATTAGGGTTCCTGCAAAGGAAATCATATCAAATAGCCATAACCCTAGAACAGCCCCAAAAACTCCCACCATTAAGCCATTACTCAGGGGTGAGGATACTTTTAACCCTTGGGTTAGTTGAAATCCTAGGCCTAATATTAACCCGGACTGGGTGAGAACATTAGGCAGGGTATAGGTATCTAAATCAATTAAGGATAGGGCGATTAACCAACTGAATAACACCCAATAGCCCAAGGTTTGGGTGAAGTTTGGGGAGATTAAAAATATCAATAAAAATAAGAGTCCTGTGGCGGCTTCGACAAGGGGATAGCGGATAGAAATCGGGGTATGGCAATGTTTACAGCGTCCCTGAAGCCACAACCAACCGAACACGGGAATATTTTCTGAGGGACTTAACCGCGTTAAACATCGAGGACAGCGAGAGGGAGGATGCAGGATGGATAACCGGGCGGGAATTCGATAAATCACCACGTTGAGAAAACTGCCGATAGACGCTCCAAACGCAAATACAATCAAATAGGCAGGTAAATTCAGTAAAATATCCATGTTCAATGCTAACTATTAAAATGGGAGCTAAAACCATTCACCAGAAACCCGGTTTCTGAAAGGGTCTTGATTAAACACCGAAAGCTTTGTATAGAAACCGGGTTTCTGAAAGGGTCTTGATTAAACGCCGAAAGCTTTATATAGAAACCCGGTTTCTGAAAGGGTCTTGATTAAACGCCGAAAGCTTTATATAGAAACCGGGTTTCTAAGAGTCTCTGGGATCTAAAATAAATCGGCTTCAATGCGTTCAAAAGGGATAAAATATTCCCCAGGTAGCAAAATCGGTTGACCCGAAAATAATAAGCAACTGCGATAATTACTGGGGTTGATCGCCACTCCCAAAGGCCGACGCATTCGTTGAGCATGGACTTCTACATAGGCATAATAGAGATGTTTAGCCACCCTGATTAAGTCCGCGTCAAGCTGATAGGGAGGCATTGGAGGGTCAAGGAAGGATTCAGTTTCGAGTTGTAAGGCTTGTACCACGATCGATCCTCAATTACAAATTTTAGAGGAATAAAACAACGTTGATTTAATATAAGTTGAGTTAATTCTGAAATTGTCAATTTCAAATTAAAATTTTATGATAAACGATAAACCGACTTTACTGGCACTAGATTTTGACGGGGTTGTTTGTGATGGACTGTTGGAATATTTTGAAACCGCATGGCGCAGCTATTGTCAACTGTGGTCGCCTCCTGAGACTGTTTCACCCGAAGTATTAGCCCCGATTTTCTATCGAACTCGCCCTGTGATTGAAATTGGTTGGGAAATGCCGATTTTAATTCGAGCTTTGGTTTTGGGGATTTCGGAAACGGATATTTTACAGAATTGGTCAACAATTGCTCACAATATTGTCACGGAAGAACAATTAAAAGCGGAGGTGATGGGCCCTAATTTGGATGGGGTTCGAGATCAATGGATTAATAATGATTTGTCTGGTTGGTTAGGATTACATCGGTTTTATCCGGGTGTGATTGAACGAATTAAACCTCTAATTGAACAGTCTTTTCCTGTTTATATTATTACTACAAAGGAGGAGCGATTTGTGCGATCGCTTCTCCAACAACAAGGGGTTACAATTCCCGAAGGCCGAATTTTTGGCAAAGGTTATAAACGTCCGAAAGCCCAGATTTTACGCGAATTATTAACAACAATTGAACCGACTCCGAATATTTGGTTTATTGAAGATCGCTTACAAACGTTATTATCGGTGCAACAACAACCGGATTTAAACTCAGTACAATTATTTTTAGCAGATTGGGGCTATAATCTCCAAAAAGAACGAGATTTAACGTTAGAATATCCTAGAATTCATTTATTATCCCTGTCTCAATTTAGCCAGGAATTTTCAGATTGGTTAAATCGTTAAGCTTAAGCCCTGAAATTGCATTACCGATTTCTACCCCACAACCCGATAAACAAAATTCAATGTTGCCCAACGATTAATATCGAGGGCTAAATCATCAGTAACAATGCCCATTTTATCTAATATGGGTTGACTGCCTAGACTCAAATCTTGTAAAATTGAATCGGCAAGATCCAAAGGATTAGAGACTAAGTTAAACTTTAATATTCCCTCGTTTTTCTTGACATTTTTATCTAAATTTGTTAAAGTTGTTATGAAAGGATTTTGACTTAAAATAACGTGAGTTTCTGCTAATCCTGCTGGCCCTTTTACCAGTTCTCCAATAATTTCCGTTGAAGAATTTCCACTGTAAATAGTAGCTGGGGGTAAACTGAGGGATTTTCCGGCTGCAATTTCTTGTTGCTGAGGATCAAAAACCGAATTAAAAATATAAGTTTGTCCTTCACTATTGCAATAAAATAGAAGAAAATAAACCGGAAAATCTCCCTGATTTTGCAGTTGATATTGTAACCGACTTCCCACAGCAACCGTGACAATTCCTATAGTTTCTGAAGCTGAAATAATAGATTGATTTGAACTCGATTTAGAATTAACAGTTTGAGTGTTTTCTCGATTAACTTGATTGAGAATTCCCTGGGTTTCTCGTTTGATTAAGACTTGAGACTGGGGGGCTAATAAATTTAAACTTGCTTTGACTTTTAATTGCGAAGAACGTTCGTTTTCTGTTAATCGTAATAACTTAATAGCTAAACGAGTTTTGAGTTGGGGAATTAACCGATGTACCGCCATTTTTACCGCTTCTCCTCCTTCGCCAACGGTATCGGGAAGTAATACTGAACCCTTGGAAAATAACCCATATCGTCCTTCAAATAAAGGAGATAAGGGTGCGTTTAACGCTTGAGCAATAGTGGTATCAGTAACACGACTGAGTAAATAATCCGCAGGTTGATCACTGGCTACAATTGTCATCCGAGAAAACCCCGAAAAAGCACTGGTAGCATCAACTCGTTCAATGCGATTTAATTTAGGGTCTAAGGCAATTTTTAAATTAATTTGTCGGGGTAAAATCCGAATCACTTCTTGTAACTGTTGCCCGGTTTGTAACTCGAAAGATGATGTTAAATCACTGGTTTTGATTTGCGCTTTGGCATTTAATCCCGTGCGGGAACGCAGTTGTAAATAGACAGGATTTTCTAAAGTATTAGACTCTGGTATAATCGTTAATATACTATTTAAACTATAGGAATCCAAGACAAAAGTAGGAAGCCCCGTTAATAAAATTTTGGCGGTTTTTCCATTTTCTTCAACGCCAGTAATTACACCATCAACGGGATGAAAGTTAACCCCTAAATTCCCCAAAGAAAATTCCCGTTCAGTTTTAACATTAGACCCCGTTAACGTGCGTCGTAGTTGGGGTTGTTGACAGGGCCCAACAATTTGTTCAACTTCCCCAGCCACTCGGCTAATTTGGGCGGGTAAGTTATCAGTTGAACTTGCCCCCCAGAGAGTTTGAGTTAAAGTATAGGTAAACAATCCTGCATTAAATCCATCCCAGCGACCTTCTGTTGCAACTTGGGAAGGTTTAGATGCGGCTAAAACTAATCCCGGTAATTGCCCCGGTTTTCGTTGTTCTAATTCTTCACGCGAAAGGCTTAAATGGGATAATAATTGATTTTGTAAATCCAGTTCTGCGGGGTTGACTTCAACGGTTGTTGGACGGTCAACTGCGCGAATTTTGAGAGTCCCTTGTTGATGATCACCCGGATAAATAAAACTTGTATCTAAAACGGTAATGACATCAGAAGTTGAAAGCGATCGCAATAACAACCATAACGTATCTTCTAAAATATCATTAACAGCTTCCTGTTCTGATAACGCGACATCAACAGGAAGGTAAGAATATTGAATTTGAGGTTGACTAGAAACCGAGTTATAACGGGGAATACAACTGCCATAACCACTAAAATGAAACAGCACTAAATCCCCCATTTGAGCTTGTTCAATTAAATGGGAAATAAATGTAGATTCAATCTGATTTCGAGTGGCTTCTTCGTTGGTTAACGTGACAATATCATCGGGTTGAAACCCAAATTTATAGATTAATAAATTCCGTTGCAATTCCACATCCGTTAAACATCCTTGCAACGGTTCTTCAATCCGATTAACTGTTGGATATTGATTAATTCCTACCAATAGGGCTAACTTCCGTCGGGTTGGCTGTGCCAAGGCTTGATATGAACGATAATACAATCTTTCATGAATCCCCAGCATCGCCAGCAGCAAGCCAGCCTGTTGTAAAAATTCCCGTCGTTTTAATCCCATTACCAAAAATCAGTTATCAGTTATCAGTTATCAGTCATCAGTCATCAGTTATCAGTTTAGAAGGGCATCTCCCCTCTTGGGGTGAATTGAATTTCAAGCCATTTAGAAAACTAATTTAGACTTGCTATATTAACTCTAAAACTAATAACTGATTACTGATAACTGATTACTGATTATTCGTTTTCATGGCTTTAATTAGTTCATTAGCAACTTCGGGTCGGGAAAATTGCGGGGGGGGTAATTCTCCCCGACGCAGTAATTCTCGCACCTTAGTTCCCGATAAATGAATTCGCTGTTCTGGGGTGCTAGGACTGGTTTTGCTAGTAGCCATGCCTTCTGTCACCGTACAATAAAAAGCGTGTTCAAACATCATCGGCAGTATGCCTAATTCCCCAGGTTCAAACTCATCGAAAATATATTGAGCATCATAAGTGCCATAATAATCGCCCACCCCGGCATGATCTCGACCGACAATAAAGTGAGTACAGCCATAATTTTTCCGCACAATAGCATGAAAAATCGCTTCACGGGGGCCTGCATAACGCATCGCAGCCGGATTAATCGCTAAAATCACCCGTTGTTTAGGATAGTAATGATCAATCAAAATTTCATAGCAGCGCATCCGTACATCTGCCGGAATATCATCGGATTTTGTTGCTCCCACTAAAGGATGCAAAAATAATCCATCAACGGTTTCTAACGCACATTTTTGAATATATTCATGGGCTCGATGGATAGGATTTCGAGTTTGAAATCCGACAATCGTTTTCCATCCTTTTTCTCGAAACATCGCCCGTGATTCTGCGGGGTCAATTTGATATTTTGGGAAATAGGGATGGGCTTGACGCTCTAATAACCAAACCGGGCCAGCAAGATTCACACCCCCTTGATCATAAACGACTTTCACCCCTGGATGTTTTTCGTCTGTGGTGCGATAAACGTTGAGAGCTTCTTTTTCCTTATCGTAGGTATATTTTTGGGTGAGTTCCAAAACACCCACAAATTCACCCGTTGGGGAATCTAAACGCACTAAACCCACTTTGAGGTTTGAGGCTACCTCTTCAGACACAGACAAAGTAATCGGAATTGACCAAGGTAAACCATTGCTGAGGTGCATTTGGTCAACAACGGTTTTATAGTCCGCCTGTTCCATAAACCCAGTTAAGGGGCTAAAACCGCCAATGGCAATTAATTCTAAATCAGAGAGCGAGCGCTCATCCAACTGAACTCTGGGTAAATGTTCCCTTTTGTCCAAAAATTCCTGCCGTTGGTCAGGGGTGGCAATGCGATTAATCAGATGTCCACCATGGGGAGCAATAGCGTCAAGATGATGACTCAAGGATACCTCTCTAGGTTGACTACAAAGACAACAATTATTAAATTTTCTTGATTTTTCTATCCTACCCTGTTACGCGAGTACAGAATAGCTTAATAACTGCAACAGCCACTCCATCAACAAGTTGATCAAGTGGCTATTTTCCCAATGTAGAGACGCGCCATGGCACGCCTCTACATTGGGGTTAGGGTTTAAACTTTTTAAACGCTAAGGTCACATTATGTCCTCCAAAGCCAAAGGAATTGGATAACGCCACATTAACAATTTGGGCGCGACTGGTGTGAGGAACATAATCCAAATCACAAGCTGGATCTGGGTTATCTAAATTAATAGTCGGAGGAACTCGATCCTCAGCAATAGCCATCGCCGTTGCTACCGCTTCAATGCCTCCAGAACCTCCTAATAAATGACCCGTCATCGACTTCGTAGAACTTACGGTCACTTGATAAGCACTTTCGCCTAATACCTTTTTAATCGCTGCCGTTTCTGTAGTGTCGTTAGCAGAGGTACTGGTTCCATGAGCATTAATATAACTAATTTGATCTGGGGTTAATCCAGCATCCTTCATCGCTAAGGAGATGGCTCTAGCTGCCCCTTCTCCACCGGGAACCGGGGAGGTCATGTGGTAGGCATCACAGGTCATGCCATAACCCACCAATTCTGCATAAATGTGAGCACCCCGACTTAAGGCACAGTCTAATTCTTCTAACAGCAGAATTCCGGCGCCTTCTCCCATCACAAACCCATCTCGATCTTTGTCAAAGGGACGACAAGCTTTCAGAGGTTCATCGTTGCGGGTCGATAATGCCCGTGCTGCGGCAAATCCGGCGACAGATAAAGGTGTAACCGCCGCTTCTGTACCCCCACAAATCATCGCTTGAGCATAGCCCCGTTGAATTAAACGAAAGGCATCGCCCACAGAATTTGATCCCGCCGCACAAGCGGTTACAGAACAGGAGTTTGGCCCTTTGGCTCCCGTATGAATCGCCGTCAGTCCGGCCGCCATATTCGCAATCATCATTGGGATCATAAAAGGACTACAGCGATCGGGGCCACGAGTCAAATAGATCTCTTGCTGATCTTCGAGCACTTTCAGTCCGCCAATGCCTGTTCCAATAATGACACCCACCTGTTCTGCATTTAGGTCATTAATCACGAATTTGGCATCTGCTATGGCTTGTTGACTACCCGCCACCGCAAATTGAGCAAAGCGATCCATCCGCTTGGCTTCCTTGCGCGAGATGTAATCACAGGGGTCAAATCCCTTGACTTCACCCGCAATGCGACAATCATGGCGTGACGCATCAAATAAGGTGATTGGGCCGATTCCATTGCGTCCGTTGATTAACCCGTCCCAATATTGAGCCTTGGTATTTCCAAGCGGAGTAATTGCTCCTAAACCTGTTACAACAACGCGCTTAACATTCATCGTACTCATGATTTTCGTCGATTCAAGAATTTAATCACCCAAAATGCAGAACGTCAGTGAGAAGCAAAACTAACCTTATAACAGCAGTTTATTTAAGATGGGTTGGGATTGCCTAATCCAGACAGTCGGACGCAGTAAAAAATCTCTGTGAGACTGGTGGAAGGCTAATCCTCCACTTGTTCTGTTGATTTTACCTCAGTTGAGGGTTATTCCTTTTCTGCGTTCTTCTTGATGTAGTTTACAACGTCTTGAACGGTCTTAATATTTTCAGCGTCTTCATCAGGAATTTCGACTTCAAATTCTTCTTCCAACGCCATGACCAGTTCCACTGTATCCAGAGAATCAGCGCCTAGGTCATCGATAAAGTTAGCCGATGGAGTAATTTTATCTTCCTCAACGTCTAATTGCTCTTTAACAATTCCCTTCACTTTTTCAAACGTATCACTCATATCCTATCTTTCCTTAGTTGGATGCCGCGTATACCATCTTATCGGAAAGGGGGATCACCGCAGCAACGATCTCCTACTTTTTCGGGTGTCCGGTGTCCGGCGTTGGATGTGCTCGGAGTCTTCAAGACCCGATGAAAATTCGCCATCAAGTTTTGGCCAAGGTCTAGGGAGATTAAAGATTAGACGGGTTAATAGGGTTTTTATCCCCCCTTTAAGGGTTGACAAAATTTAATAGCATTTGAAAAAGATTGAGTCATCTGAGGATAATTAATCAAGGGTCGCTGAATAATAATTAAAGGAATGTTGAATTGATGGGCTAGATTGATTTTAATATCTTCCCCCCCTGCTGACCCAGAGGCTTTTGTCACCACCAGCGAAATCTGCCAATGTTGCCATAATGCTGTTTCTAATTCTAGGGAGAAAGGAGGACGAAGGGCAATGATTCGATCCGGTGTAAATCCGGCTTTCAAAGCTGTATCTAAAGCAACAGAAGAAGGTAATATTCGCGTAAATAATAGGGCTTGATCTTGCCATTTTGTAAATTGAGCTAATATTCTGTATCCCAAGGTGAGTAATACTCGTTTTCCGGTTAAATAATCGCCGTTTAATAGGGTTTCAACACTATCTAAATAAACAATATTAGCTAAATTTTGAGGAACTATAGCCAGACGTTCATATCGTAAATAGGGAATCTTATGGGTTTGGGAAATTGCGATCGCTAATTTAGAAATTTCTACTGCATAGGGATGAGAAGCATCTAAAATCCTGTTAATTTTATTAGTATTAATAAATTGGCTAATTTTGCTTTCCTCTAATTTACCTACCCAAATTGTTAAAAATTCAGATTCAGGATAGAGAGATTTTGCTGATTCTGTAGTCACACTAACAATACAATCAATTTGCAATTGTGCGATCGCCTCAGCTAATATTGCACTTTCGCTAGTTCCTCCAATTAACCAGACTCGATGAATTAATTTCTGCATAAACCTCGGTTTTAATTTTTTTTAAATATTATAGTTTAAATTAAGAGGGGCGGGTTTAGGTAGATTGTTTGTGAGCAGTAAAGGTTAACTCGAACCCGCCCCTACGGGGTGAGAAAATCCGGTTAAAAATCATCGAACTGTCACAGAATAATTAGCTTTAAACGGTTTAAAACTCTTGTTATCTTTGGAAGTTCCTGTTAATTCTAATTGATAACTTCCCACTTGGGGAAAAATTACTTCTGTTCCGGGGATACCTTGATATTTTTCGACGGAAATCGCTTTTAATTGGGGTTGCATTAACGGTTGAGGATTTGATGAACGCGGTTCTCGATAAATCGCCAGTTGACAATTACATTGGGAGAGGGGAATAATGTTTCCTCCGCGACGGGTTAATGCAAACCAAATCGTTGCTTTTTCGCCTGTACGGGGGTTATGATTTGGTTCTAAGTGGAACGTTACCGCCACATCTCCAGAAACTTCCACTTCATGAGCAATAGCAGGGTTAGAATGGAGAAGTTTTTGCAGGGGTTGAAAACAGAGAAATGTTCCCACAATTAATAATAACTTTAAAGACTTATTTTTGTTTAAGGGGTAGGGGTGCAACATAAAATTTTTTTAACCCAAATAATGACCAAACAGGACGATACCGAACCAATAATACCACTAAGGTTAAAAAGGTCAGGATAACAACTCTGAATTTACTCCCAATTGTAACATCAAATCCTCCCCAATAATTAGACCCAATCAATAGAGTATGAATAACCGCTAAAATTAACGCGGGAACTGCTAATAAATGAATTTTACGCCAGAATATTCCTAAGTAATTTTGGATAAAATCAAAGCTGGTAATTGCAGCAGGAATCATTAACATGAATGCTAACCCTCCCGCCAGAATTCCTCCTTGATGTTGAGGGAGCATAAATTCAAAGGCGGTTAAATTCCATTGAAAGGTATGATCTAACATTTGCACTGTATGAACAATTGCTAATACAAAAGCTCCCACTCCTAAAACTCGTCTATATTTTAAAGGATATGACCATAACCGACTAATGGGACGGGCAATTAAGGCTAACATTAAACAAATTAAAGATCCATACCCTGTATAATCAACATGATTTCCTGTTCTTAATACGGTTAAAATTCCGATTAATAAAGTAATCCATCCTCCCATTCTAAACAGTTGACTGCGACGGTCGGCGGTGAATTTTTCGGTTAATAATCCCACTCCTAACATAGTCGGTAAAGTTCCTGTCCCAAAGGCTAACATCGTTAATATTCCTAACCCTATATTTCCCGTTTCTGCGGCTTTAATTTGGGCTGTATAGAGAAAACCACAGGGAATAAACCCCCAAATTAATCCCAATAATAGGGGAGTAAAAGCATGATTTTGTAAGGACACATTCACCATGAGTTTACTCAGATGAGTATGTAAATTTTTAGGGGATAAGGGATGGAAAATTGGGAAGCGATGAAAGACAGTGGGATTAATTTGGGCGAGTCCTAAAATGATTAACATGATCCCCGTTAAAATAGCAATTCCTTGGCGAAAAATACTGCCAATTCCCGCCATTTGTCCACTCGCAATTAAAACCGAACCTAACCCGCCAATTATAGCTCCAACTAAAGCATAACTGAGAATTCGGCCTAAATTTAATAACAGGTGAAATTGCAACGGGATTTTGCCAGGGGATAGAGATTGATCGGAAAAAGAAAAAGCAACGGTTAAGGGGCCACACATCCCCAAACAGTGACCAAAACTTCCGAGAAATCCTAATGCACCCATTAATAACAGGTCGATGATCATGATTCCGTTTAGAAGCGGATTTTATAGAGTTGAAATAACGTTCCCGGCTTACGTTTTAAAATTTTAGCACCTGTTGCTTTAATAATTGTTTCCCAATTTTCTAAGGGCTCTAAGAAAACTTCGGTGCCTAAATAGGTTTCTAAAATTGCCCAATCTTCAGCTAATTCAGCATCGGGAATTAGAATGTCAAACACAAAATCGCCACCGGGTTTAACGACTCGTTTGACTTCTTTTAAGACTAATTCCCAATAACTCAGGGGATAGTAACAACTCCATCCCGTTGCGATCGCCAAATCAAACTGATGATCTTCATATTGCAGTTTATGACCGGGGGCTAATTTCACTCCTTTAAACAGTTTAGAATTTAACTGCGGCCCTCGAATTGTCAAGGCATCTTTAGCAATATTACTAATATCTTGACCATAAAATAAAGCTTCCCAATCTCGCCAAGGATAAATCAGAAAACTGACTCCACAACCGATATCTAAACAGCGCTGATTTTTTTGGGGTTTGGCAATTTCCCAAAAGGGGGAAGTGATTTTTTCGGATAAAGTTCCGGCCATGCGATCGCGGAAAATTGCCATCGTTTCCACTTCTGGCGGTAAATCAAAGGCTTCCCCTTGATATTCGCGGTTAAAGCGATAGGCTACAGAGTTGATCGCCCTTTCCAAGGGATCGGAACTTACAGACAAACTGAAAAAATTGGATGGATTAGAAGATTTAGACATTCATTATAGATATAACTCTATTTTGAGCCTTTTAAGGCTTTGGTAAAATTTTTCCGATAGGAGGAATTGAATACCAACACAGGCCATAATAAGGAGAGGATGAGACGGTTCTGGAAACTGCGGTTGAAGTTGGTATTTTCAAACCCCCTCCAAAACTTCCAAATTCCACCCCCATAAATAGCAATCAATAGCAGGGTAATTAGGGAACTCATAGCTAAAGGATTTTGCCGTAAAGGATTATCTACAAGTTAACGTTGTTCTATTTTAGCAGTTAATCTCAAAGAATTGTACTTTACAACTGATGAAGGAGTGATCCCCTTGACCCGCTTGTACAAGATGTCTGGGTTTCCGGTAGACAAAAAGCCTTTGAATCGACCGATTAAGGGATAAACGGGTGACTTCTACCTGAAGGGGAAGATTTGGAGATTTTAATAAAAATTAACGATTAAAAGAGAGAATCATTTTAAGATTTTTAGCGATTAAATAAGAAATTTGCTATCCTATTACTAAGTAGGTTATTGATTCTAACATCTTTACTGCCTTTCTATTGAAATCCCTGATCGGCAAGCTGTTCAAGGAATTTGAGTGAAAGAATACCTAGGATTTTGAATAATAAATTAGCCTAAATCAGTCAGGAGGAGATATGCGAGCAGTGCTAATGGCAGGTGGATCGGGAACGCGACTACGACCGTTAACGTGCGATCTTCCTAAACCGATGGTACCGATACTCAATCGTCCCATTGCTGAACATATTATTCATTTACTCAAACAACATAATATTACAGAAGTGATTGCTACCCTGCATTATCTTCCCGATGTCATGCGGGAATATTTTCATGATGGCAGTGATTTGGGTGTACAAATTACTTATGCGGTTGAAGAAGATCAACCTCTGGGAACCGCAGGTTGTGTAAAAAATATTGCTGAACTTTTAGATCAAACTTTCTTAGTGATTAGTGGAGATAGTGTTACCGATTTTGATTTAACTGCCGCCATTGAATTCCATCACCGCAAACAATCTAAAGCCACATTAATTTTAACCCGAGTGCCTAACCCGATTGAATTTGGGGTGGTGATTACCGATGAAAATAATCGCATTAATCGTTTTTTAGAAAAACCCTCCGCCAGTGAAGTCTTTTCCGATACGGTGAATACGGGAACCTATATTTTAGAACCGGAAGTTTTACAGTATCTTCCCTTTGATCAAGAGTGTGATTTTTCCCAAGATTTATTCCCCTTACTCCTGGAAAAAGGAGAACCCATGTATGGGTTTATTGCCAATAACTATTGGTGTGATATTGGTCATTTAGATGTCTATCGAGAAGCCCATTATGATGCCTTAATCGGAAAAGTTAAACTCAAAATTCCCTATCCTGAACGTTCTCCGGGGGTGTGGATTGGCGAAAATACCTATATTGATGAAACGGCCCAAATTGAATCCCCGGTTTTGATTGGTCGCAATTGTCGGATTGGGGCGAGGGCGCAAATTGAAGCCGGAAGCGTCATTGGCGATAATATCACCATCGGGGCGGATGCCAATATTAAACGACCGATTATTTGGAATGGGGCGATTATTGGGGATGATGTCCATTTACGGGCCTGTGTGATCGCCAGGGGCACCCGTGTCGGCCGTCGCGCCCATGTCCTCGAAGGGGCGGTGGTGGGTTCTTTATCCAGTATTGGGGAAGAAGCCCTAATTAGTCCAGGGGTGCGGGTGTGGCCGAGTAAAAAAATCGAATCCGGGGCGACGCTGAATATTAATTTAATTTGGGGGAATACGGCCCAACGCAATTTATTTGGTCAACGGGGGGTTCAAGGATTAGCAAATATTGATATTACTCCCGAATTTGCGGTTAAATTGGGTGCTGCTTATGGATCAACTTTAAAACCCGGTTCAACGGTGGCAGTTTCGCGGGATCAACGGCCGATTTCTCGGATGGTCACTCGTTCTTTAGTGGCGGGTTTAATGTCCGTTGGGATTAATATTATTAACTTAGATGCCACAGCGATTCCGATTACTCGGACTACGATTCCCACGTTAAAAGTCGCTGGCGGAATTCATGTCCGACTTTCCCCAGAACGGGCGGATTATCTGTTAATTGAATTTCTCGATAGTAAAGGAATTAATATTACCAAAACCAAAGAGAAAAAAATCGAAGGGGCTTATTTTAAAGAAGATTTACGACGGGCACAAATTCCCGAAATTGGTAACGTTAGTTATGCCATCGATTTACTCGATATTTATAGTACAAGTTTTGCTAAACATATCAATATTGAGGTGTTACGATACAGTAATGCCAAAGTTGTAATTGACTATGTTTATGCGGTTTCTGGGGCAATTTTACCGCAACTTTTAGCAAAATTTGGCTGTGATGCCGTGGTTTTAAATGCTAGTTTGAATCACACCGCTTTATCCGTTCCTGAACGGGAAAATTTACTCGATCAATTAGGGCGAGTTGTAGAAGCTTTGCGGGCTAATTTCGGGGCGCAAGTCTATGCCAATGGCGAACAATTTATGTTAGTTGATGAAACCGGAAGTCCCATCCGAGGGGAACCCTTAACCTCTCTGATGGTGAATATGGTCTTAACTTCCCATCCCCGTAGTGTGGTGGTAGTTCCCGTCAATACTTCGGCGGCGGTGGAACAAATAGCCCGTCGTTATGATGCTAAGGTGATTCGCACGAAGGCTAACCCAACGGCTTTAATGGAAGCTTGTCACCGCTATCCTAATGTGGTTTTAGGAGGGAGTGGGGATATGGGGTTTATTTTCCCCCAACTGCATCCGGGGTTTGATGCCATGTTTTCCATTGCTAAAATTATTGAAATGTTAACCAGTCAAGAGCGATCGCTCACCCAAGTGCGGGCAGATTTACCCCATGTTGTCCATCGTCGATATACCGTCCGTTGTCCTTGGACAATCAAAGGAGCGTTGATGCGGCATTTAGTGGAAACCCATTCCCCTGAAAACTTAGAATTAATTGATGGGGTGAAGTTAATTAACTACCAAGATGATAACTGGGTTTTGATTTTACCCGATGCGGGAGAACCGATGGTTCATATTTTTGCCAATAGCGTTGATCGAGATTGGGTTGATACCACCTTGCGAGAATATCGCAATTTAGTCCATGATTTTGTTAATCAATCTCAAGGGATGGATCACCAAGAAGACATTTGAAGTTCAAAATTAACAGAAAAATAGTTTGAATTTGCAATTAAAAATGTCATGATTAAAAAAAAACTCAACTCCCTTGGAGAGTTTAACCTTGTACTTGAATTTATTCATTAACCCATGAACAGTATTATTCTAATGGCGGAGATTATTCAAGATCCGCAACTTCGTTATACCCCCGATAACCAACTCGCCCTAACAGAAATGTTAGTTCAGTTTCCTGGGGTGCGAGAGGTTGATCCCCCGGCTACCTTAAAAGTGATCGCCTGGGGGAATTTTGCCCAAGAAGTTCATGAAAAATATCATCAAGGCGATCAAATCATTATTGAAGGTCGTTTAGGAATGAATATGATTGAGCGAAAAGAAGGGTTTAAAGAAAAACGCGCGGAATTAACGGCTCAACGGATCTATCCTGTAAAGGGGGATCTCAAAAGCCAACCCTATCCTTCTGATGCAGCAGCCACACCCAATAAAGTTGTTGATTTGGGTTCTCGTCGCGCTAACACTCCTCCCCCTATTTCCGAAGAACCCCTTGAACCCCGTCGCTCTCCCACGACTTCCCCCCCTAGTAGAACGGCTCCTCCTAGCGAACCGGATAACCCCGATTATGATCCGATTCCGTTTAAACGGGTCATTGCATCCCAAATTGTTGAGGTCGGACTGGTTGAAGCTTGGGAATCAGAGATCAATCGCCCCCGTGTTGGGTTTGAGTGGACAAAATTTTAATTGGGGTTTGTAGAGGGACTCAAATGCAGGAACAAAGCACTCTACAAAATTACTAATGATTAAGAAACAATGAGTGATGTGATGTCAGCGATTTTGAATGCGTAACCAGTTGATTAGTTGCTTTACTTCTCAAGGAGATCAGCGCTCGTGAAGTTATCACTGCGTCAACTACTCGTTATTCCTTTTGTGCTACAAATTGTGATCGCAGTGGGAATAACGGGATTTTTTTCGTATAGAAATGGTCAAAAAGCTGTCCATGAGTTAGCAACTCAGTTACATGAAGAAATTAGTACCCGGATAGAGTTAGCTCTGAGAACCTACCTGAATAGGGCTCATCTTGTGAATGAGACTAATAAAAATGCGCTGACGCCAGATTTCATCTCGTTAACAGACTTTACACGTTTAAAACAGTTTTTTTTAAGCCAAGTCAATTCTTTTTCTCCCATTGACTATATAGCTTGGGGAAGTGAAAAAGGAGAATATATTGGTGTTCGAAGAATCAACGATCAACAATTTAATTTAGAAATTGTTCAGAATTCGACTCAAGATTGGTTTCATATTTACAGCTTAAATAAAACGGGAGAACAGGGTAAACTTTTAAAAAGATTGCCTAATTATGATCCCCGTCGTCGTCCTTGGTATCAAGCTGCAACCCAAGCTAAAACAGGTATATGGACTCCGATTTATCTTTGGTTTTATCACAGTACCTTAGCTATTGATGCCGTTTTACCCATTTATGACTCAGAAGGACGTTTATTAGGCGTGCTAGATACGGCATTCTATCTGTCAGAAATTGGTGATTTTCTTCAAAGTGTGAAGATTGGTAAATCTGGACAGAGCTTTATTATGGAGCGTTCTGGGCTGTTAGTTGCTAGTTCTTCAGTGAAAAATCCTTTTCTGATTAAAGAAGGTAAACCTGAAAGAATAAAAGCGGTTGAAATTAATGATATTTTAATTAGAGAAACAGCTAAAAATCTCCAAAATCAGGTTACAAGTTTTGACTCTATTCAAGACTCTATTTCTTTAGATTTTAAAGCAGGTGATGAACGATATATTGTTAAGGTTTTTCCGTTTTCAGATCCCAGGGGAATTGATTGGTTAATTTGTATTGTGGTTCCCGAACGGGATTTTATGAATTTGATTATTTACAATACAAAAGTTACGTTATTTTTGTGTCTTTTGGCTTTGATTATAGCAACAATTTTAGGAATCATAACGGCTCATATAATTACTGACCCTATTATTAAGTTAAGTCAAGCGAGTCAAGCTATTACCAAAGGTGAATTAGACCAGAAGATTGAAATTAATCGAAAAGATGAATTGGGAATTTTAGCCCAGTCATTTAATCAAATGGCAATGCAGTTGAAGACCGTTTTTGAAAAATTAGAAGTGCGGGTACAAGAACGCACGGCTGAATTACAAGAAGCTAAAGCAGCTATTGAAAAATCCAATAAAGAATTAGAAGATCGAGTTGATCAACGGACATCGGAACTTTCTTTAGCTTTAGAACATTTAAAAAAAACACAAGCGGAATTATTAAAACGGGAAGAAAAACTAAAATTTGATGCGTTTCACGATAGTTTGACAGCGTTAAAAAATAGAAATTGGCTGTTAAATAGACTCCAACATTTAATTCAAAAAACAAAAGTTGAAAATCATTATTTATATGCTATTTTATTTTTAGATTTAGATCGATTTAAAGTGATCAATGATAGCTTGGGTCATTTAGTCGGAGATGAATTATTAAAAAGTGTAGCTCATCGTTTAACAACGGTCGTTAAACTCAAGAATACTGTCGCACGACTCGGAGGAGATGAATTTATTATTTTATTAGAAAATATTACAGATCTAACTGAAGCAACAGATGTAGCACAACAAATTATTGAACAGATTAAACAGCCTTTTTATATTTATAAAAATCAAATTTTTACTGGAGTTAGTATTGGAATCACTATCAGTTCTATAGGCTATTCCCAAGCTGAAGAAGTTATTCGAGATGCTGATATTGCCATGTATCAAGCTAAACGTTTAGGGAAAGGGTGTTATCAAGTTTTAACTCCCGCAATGCAAGTTCCTGCTGTGCAACGTTTACAATTAGAAAATCAGTTAAGGGAAGCTTTAATTCGGCAAGAGTTTTTATTATATTATCAACCTATTATTTCTTTAGAAACAGGAATGCTCGTAGGATTTGAAGCCTTAATTCGTTGGGATCATCCCCTTAAAACAAGAATTAATCCCAGTGAATTTATTCCTCTCGCCGAAGAAACTGGATTAATTCAAGCTATTGATTTATGGGTATTAAAAGAAGCCTGTAACCAAATTTGTCGCTGGAACCAGCAATTTCAAAATTTACCCCCTTTGAGTATGAGTATCAATCTTTCTCCCGTTGATTTAAAACAGATTAATCTGGTTGAAAATTTTCAGCAAGTTTTGGAAGTAAATTCTCTAGGAAATTGGATTTTAAAGTTAGAAATTACTGAAACGTGCTTTTTAGAAACTTTGACTTTTGAACAGGATTTAATTAAACAACTTCAAGCCATCGGAATTCAATTGTGTATTGATGATTTTGGCACAGGATATTCCTCTTTAAGTCGGCTGCATAGTTTCCCTCTGTGTACTTTAAAGATTGATCGTTCTTTTGTCAGCCAAATTCAGTCTAAAATAGAAGGTGCAGAAATTATTCACACAATTATTACGTTAGCTCATAGCTTAGGGATGGATGTAGTCGCTGAAGGAATTGAAACCAATATCCAACTCGAAAAATTAGAAGAGTTGGGATGCAATTATGGACAGGGCTATTTAATTTCTAAACCGTTAGATCATTTAAAAGCTACAGAATTTTTAACCCGCGTTTTTTATCAATAACTATTATCTAATCGGATCACAATATCTTGAAACAATCCTTTACAATCTGTAATAATTGGATAGAAAAATGGAGTAAAAAAAATCTATATCTATCTTTTGACAGATAGAGATTTTTTAGCAATTAATGTTATAATCTCAAAAAGATTAGATATCGGTAGCCTAGTTTGCGATCGCATCAGGAACGTTTTTTATCTCTGGTGTAAGTTCTGCCCGCTTACCTCCGAGTTCCAATCTCTACACACCCCTTAAATTTTTGACTAAAGAGGTAAGTTAATGACGATCTATGTAGGTAATTTGTCTTACGAGGTAACGGAAGACAATCTGAGAGAAGTATTTACTGAGTATGGTTCTGTTCAAGAAGTTCAAATCCCCATTGACCGGGAAACCCGGAAAAAGCGAGGTTTTGGCTTTGTCCAAATGACAACGGATGACGAAGAAGCGAAAGCAATTAATGAACTGGATGGGGCGGAGTGGATGGATCGGGTTCTCAAAGTGAATAAAGCTCGACCGCGTGAAGACCGAAAACCCGATAGAGGGAGTTGGGGAAATAAACAAAATTATTCACGGCGCTACTAAGTTATTTAATCCAATATTCTATTACCTATTTTTTAACAGATTGTGCTAAAGTAACCAGTGAGAGTAAAATTCGGTTGTAGCTTTTGTTTGTAGTCTTGATGGGCATTTCCCGTTTGGTTTGGACAGGCTTCTCTCCGAAATTCCAACCTCTGCACTGTCTTGATTTTGGAGATACCCCATGTCTATTTATGTCGGCAATCTTTCTTATGAAGTTACCCAAGAGGATCTAACCAGCGTTTTTGCAGAATATGGTTCTGTAAAACGGGTTCAGCTTCCTAAAGATCGGGAAACAGGTCGAGTGCGGGGCTTTGCTTTTGTTGAAATGGAAACTGAAGCAGAGGAAGAAAAAGCCATTGATGATCTCGATGGAGCAGAATGGATGGGTCGGAGCATGAAAGTGAATAAAGCTAAACCCCGTGAGAATTCAAGGGGTGATAATAGCTTTGGTGGTGCTGGTGGCGGTGCTCGTGGCGGTGGTAATCGTCGTGGTCGCTACTAAATTGTGTCTGGGCGGATCACTCCGATTCGGACTGGCTCTGATCAGTCCCTAGATTTCATCTAATATAAAAAAGCTCAGGCAGCAATGCTTGAGCTTTTTTATTAGAGTACAATTTCTCTATTCTCTGATTATTATAGCACTACCAATTAAGGTATTTAACAATACTAAACCTTGTAACAAGGGTGATAACTTACTGTTCCCTGTTCCCTCGATCTATATAACAAATTGTAAATTTCTGCCTCTAAATTTAAGTAATTGTGGATAGCTCAACTGTAGATCGTTAAACTGGAAAACTAAGAGGGTGCAATAGTTTTTGTTCTAACTTCTGCCTTCATATACACTTTCATGGAGTAATATGAATATAACTAAAACTCTTCATTCTCTGTTTAAATTAATTTTTTGGTTGTGGAATTTCACCTTCCTAAGCGTTGTTTATCTTTGGATTTTACCCTTTGTAGCGATTTTCTTAGTGGTAGCAACTTTTACCGGGGAAATTGAACTAGAATTTACTCTGACCATCCTCACTTTAATAGCAGTTCCCACCATTTGCACTGTTATTGGTGCCCGATATTTTCGCCAACGTCCTGTCGAGTTAATCCGATTATTTTATGGTGTAGAAGCACCGCTATTTCTCTTTTGTCTGGTGCGATTATTTATTCTGCGAGAACTAACTCCAGCCAGCCGTTTAGTTTTAAGTACCATTCTGATTTGTATTTGTGCTTTTTTTGTAGAATTGTTATGGGGATATTTAGGAAACAAACACAATAAAATTCATCGATTTTTATCAGGAATTCAACTCGTTACCCATAGCTTAATGTTATTAGTCGGGTTATACGTTGGAATTTTTCTATTCTATTATGCTGTTCCCCTTGCTGTTATTCTCCTGCGCCAGTTCTTTTCATGGGAATGGTTAACTTTTCTTTGGCAGTCTTTAACTCATGATTTCTTATTATCTTTTTTTATAGTGACAATTCTGTTGACAGGAACAGCCACCCTATTTTTAGGAATGCCATCTGCTTTTGTTGCCCTTTATATTCATTCAGGACAACGAATTTTACGCAACTTTGCTACTCAATATGGTCGCATTCGTACCGCCCAAATTTCGTTAGGGGTGATAACCCTTTGGATGGTTTTATTTATAAATTTTCTCCATCAACCGCAAGTTTTAGCCTTTGAAAAGTTAGAAACGATTCCCAAAACTGATCAACAAAAACAAGAATTATTAGCTCAATCTCAACCCATTCGTAAAGGATTAATTAATGCCTATCTATCCGCCTATCGTTATCTAGGAGCCGTCAAAGATAGTAATTCTATTGAGACAATGTACAAAGATGTTTTTAACCTGCCTCAACCTCTTTTAGATAGAATTCAGAATAGTTATAATCAAGTGATGTCACCCTTTCTCTATCAAGGAGATTTAGATAAAGACTCTGAGCAAGCTGAAAAACTCTATGCTAATTTTTTTGATACTCCCATTCAAAAAGGAGAACGCCTAGCCATTCAACACGCACTCAAATCTACCGCTATTTTAGATGAAGCTAAGGCGGGGTTATTGAATATTAATCAGAAGAAAGTTTGGTTAGCAAAACAACAGGTTACAGTTGAAGAACAGGGGGACTGGGGAGAGGTAGAAATCTATGAAGTTTATCAAAATCAAACCAACGATGTAGAGGAAATTTTTTACTCCTTTTCCTTACCGGAAACAGCCGTAATTACAGGTCTTTGGTTAGGAGATACGAATAATAAAGCCACACGTTTTCCCTTTACCGTTGCTCCCAGAGGTGCGGCGCAAAAAGTGTATAATTCCCAAGTGAAACGGGAACGTCCTGTTGACCCAGCATTATTAGAACAAGTCGGAACTCAACATTATCGCCTGCGAGCTTTTCCTATTCCTGCTAAATCAACTTCTTGGGAGAGAAATAATTCCAGTCGTCCGACAGAATTACATCTTTGGTTAACCTATAAAGTCCTGCGTCAAGGAAATCAATGGCTCCTCCCTAAAGTTGGTGAAAAACGCAATATTTTCTGGACAAAAAGCACCCAACGAATTCGCAATCAAAAAAGAATTAGAGGGTTTGATAATAATTGGTTAGAGGCTAGTTTACCCGCTTCTAAAGCGTCAATTCAATCCCATGAAGTGACATTAGCTAATTACAAAATTACGGCTCAACCCTTAACTCAAAAGGATTATATTTTACCCCAAGGTCAACAATTTGCGATTATTCTCGATACCTCTCGCAGTATGGGAAACCATCAACAGGAATTAGTGAAAACCTTAGACTGGTTTAAAACTAATGTGCTTCCGAATAATCAAGCGGATTTATATGTTACCGCAACGGAAGGAAATCAACCCCAATTAATTGATAATTTGCGTCAATTCCCGGTGAATCAAAAAGCCTTTTATGGAACCCTGCAAATTAAGGAAATGTTACGTCAATTTATGGAATTAAAGGAAAATAAACCCTATGACGGGATTATATTAATTAGCGATGAAGGAAGTTATGAATTATCAGAAGATAAAACAGGAGTTCCTCAGATTTCTGTTCCCCTGTGGATTGTCCATTTAGGCTCCCTCGCCCCTGCTTATGAAGATGGAACATTAAAGATGATTCAAAAGAATGGCGGTGGCGTTTCTACCGATATTTCTGAGGTGATTAAACGCATCGCAACCACTGAACAATTCACCCAGAAATTAGTGAGTTCACCCCAACCCAAACCGACAGTTTTAACAGTAGCAGATGGTTATGGGTGGTTCATGGAAAAAACGACAGAAAAACCTACAAATTCTCAGGGGTTTGAACCTATCGCCGCCCGGTTATTAGTTCGAGGGTTAAGTCAGAAAACCTCTGATCAACAATTAACGGAATTAGATGGGATTCATGCGATCGCAAAAACCTATAATATTGTTACCCCTTATTCTTCGATGATTGTTTTAGTTAATGATGAACAACGTCAAGCATTGAAAGCCGCAGAAGCCTCTGCTGATCGATTTAATCGTAAGATTGAAACCGGGAAAGAACAGTTAAATAAACCCAATAATCCCTTGAATAATACGGCTAGTGTTCCTGAACCGGGAATGGTCGTTGGCTTAGGAATAATTGGACTATTTATGATAGTTAAATCTCAACGAAATAAGCTGCGATCATCCTAAATTATTCATTAAAAGGGTCTGTTTTAATTGAGTTTTAACAGAAAATATCAATAAAATAACCCTGACCGTAGGGGCGAGTTCAAGACTATCTTAGTTAACTCGTAAAACTCTAAATCAACTCGCTCCTTCCTCTGTTTTTTAAGAATGTGATAACGTAGCCACAACAATCACGGGAATGCACTACGCTAATATCAAGATACTTTCTACTTTGCTATTGCAAAATTGAATTATCGTGTCAAAATTATCTCTTAAAATTTGAACAATCTTGGATGTTGAACTGTTACCAATGCGAAGATAGATAAATTTGGGTGGATGACCGTAGAGTAAACTTCGTTGATGAAAATCAGAATCCTTTGACACAATTACGAAATGATTTGGCTTTGCATATTCCCAAATAACTGAATCCTCAGTATTTGTAAGTGCCAAGGTTTTGACATGATTAGAATCGGGATACAAATCGATAATCTTGCTAATAATCTGATCCGAGAGGTTTTCATCTAGTAGTAGTTTGATTCATGATACCACAAATAACTTTCTCTCCCGCTCGGCTGCAAAAGCAAGACAAGCTTTGATATCTTCGGAAGTGAGTTCCGAAAAATCTTCTAAAATTTCTGCTTCTGTCATACCACTTGCTAGATATTCTAGGATATCGTAGACAGTGATTCGCATTCCTCGAATACACGGTTTTCCACTCCGTTTTCCGGGTTCGATGGTGATGATCTCATTGTATTTCATAGATTTTTCAGGAAAGTTACTTAAATCTATCATAGGTCATCTATTGTGCAAGTTGCGATTGACTCATCCGCAAGATTGGCAAGGCGATCAAGCACTTGAGTGTTGCCGAGTATAGCGTAACTACAGTGATTTTTGTCGAGCAGAAACATTACTCGAAAGGATTGGGGTTGTGGTCAAATTGTATTTCGCCTCGTGAGTATTGGACGGCTTCTAAACATTCTTGGAAATCGTCCCCTGACCAAGTGCCGATTGTCTTGAGATGAGCGAGAAAGGATCTAGCGGATGTGTTACGAGGTTTGCCCGGAAGAGAGTTAACAAAAGTGAGGACTTCGGCAAGGTGATCGCTCGGCAAAGTTTCAATTGCTTGTAGAAGTTGTTCTTTTAGGGTCATAAGCTGTGCGAGGGTTGTTGTTTATGGGTTGATCCTAATGGGCGTTCGCTGTTTATATTTTAGGCGATCGCTCTTTACTTTTAACGCATTGCGATCGCTCTCCCTAAAATTATTACAAGAAAGTGCGATCGCTTTTTTTAAGACTGCGATCGCTCTCCCTACAATTAAAACTACACCAATTAAACGAATATTCTAATTAATTCGCTTCAATCTAACGCACCACTCGGACTTCAACTCCAAGGCTAAGATTGCTCCACAATCTATCAGTTGTCAGAACAGGTTGATTCAAAGAAATCCCTAACGCTAGACAAGCGCGATCACCAAATGAAAGCCCAATTGATTTAGTTTTTGGTCGCAGCATTCCCGACTTTAATGCTTGTTCTTGATCAAAAGCTACAACCTCAAGATTTAGATTGGATAGAATCTGCTGAATGACGTTTTCATTTATTCCTGCTTCCGCTAACTTTGCTATCACTTCAGACAAGTTGACGGTACTGATAACAGCATTCCCAATAAACCGCGAAATTTCTTCGCTACCTGTTTCTTGATTCAGTAAAGCTAAGACAGCAGAGGCATCTAAAACAACTTCACTCACCTGTCCCCTCCAATCTTCGCTCCTGAATCAACTCTTCGGAAAGTTTTCTACTAGCAGGAATATATTGCCTGAAAAGAGCTTGAGCCTTTTGGAGGGAAGTTTGGGTCTGATCCCGAATGGGTTGATCTTCTATAACAAGAACAGCGTTATACTGACCCACTGGTATATCTACAGGAGAATCGACTAACAACTTGCCATTGCTTGTTATCGTTACCTTTAATCCAATAGTTCGCATCGTTAACTCTACTAATTAATTTAACTATTAATTATAATGATAAAGCTCCCCAAAATGACTAACAATCGCAATGACATTGAAGACTTTGTAAAATTTCTAAGTGCTTTGCAGCTATTTCAGCATCGCCATTAATAGATATCTAGCAAGTTTAGAGATCGCCCTTCCCTACAATGATCACATTGATATGATGGAAACGGGTGATATAATAAATTAAGTAATTCTGGGATCGGCATGGCTAAACTTCAGATTGAAAACTTACCTAATGACTTCAAAAAAAATCTCTCTGAGTTATTGTCTCGTGTAGAACTTGGAGAAGAAATTATTATTTCCAATCAAGGGGTTGCGATCGCTAAGTTAATTCCGTTTCGTCCTTCATCCAATCGACGGGCAACTTTAGGGCAAGATCAAGGTAAATTTATCATACCAGACGACTTTAATGAACCGTTACCCCAAGAAATTTTGGCAGCATTTGAAGGAAATGAACAGTGAAATTATTGTTGCTGATCTATTGACCTCTAAAGTTAATCAACTATTTACTCATCTTGATGCTCCTTCTGTTGGGGAAATCAATGAGCACATTGATAGAATAGAAATAGATCTGATTATGAACCCTTAAAAAATGACACAAATTACCACGACTGAATTACCTCAAACCTTCCAAACTCTATTAATAGAGGTCGAACGTACCAAAACCCCCCTAACTGTTATCCATGAAGGAAAACCATTAGTAATTATATATCCCGCCAACAGCCAACCCTCACGCCCCGCTTTTGGAGTTATGAAAGGAAGTGGTGAAATATTAGGAGATTTAATCATTTCTGTTGCCGAACCTTGGGAGGTTTTAGAGTGAAACTTCTACTCGATACCCATATTTGGCTTTGGTATTTACTGGGTGACCAACGCTTATCAATCCAACTTCAAACACTGATTGCCGATCTTAACACTGAAATTTGGTTGAGTCCTATTAGCATTTGGGAGACACTCATTCTTGCAGAAAAAGGAAGGATTTCCTTACGACCAGATCCGGTTACATGGATTAACTTAGCTTTAAAAACCCTGGAAACTCCTGAAGCCCAAATGAATCACAACATTGCTGTAAAAATCTAGCAGATCGTTCAGCGAGATCAAGGGGATCATTGGTAATGAACCTTAATAAAATATTGGCATCTACCCAATAATTACTCATGATTATGACTGATTAGATTTCTGAGCTAAAGATTGGGCTACAGTTTGGCGTATAGTTGTTTTACCCGGATCAGGTTGAGTAGCTGGTAAAACTCCTCGAAATTCACTCAGGCATTTTCTTTGAATTGGTTGTAACCTAATTTCATTTCCGGTAACAATTAATAGGAATTCATCTCCCTGTTTCAGTTCTAAACGCTCACGAATTTCAGGAGGTATAGTAATCTGTCCCTCTTGATTAAGTTGTGTTTTCATGATTGAACTATTTTATGAGATGGGTTGATTTGATTATATCTTAAGCGATCGCTCTCTTGACAATGATCACATTGTCATGATAGAAACTGGTGATATAATAAACTAAGTGATTCTGAATTTATGGAGTCGAACAATGAAAACCTATAGATTTGATGCCATTATAGAGTTAGTTGAAGAAATGTCTGATGATGAACAAATCACCTTAATCAATTTGATCAGCCAACGACTTAGGGAAAAACGGAGAGACGAGATCGCTCTTAATATTGTTCGCGCTGATGAAGAGTATTTGCATGAACAAGTCTTCAGAGGAACAGTTAATGATATAATGGCGGAATTAAATCGATGAGAATTCTGGTTTTAGCATCTTCGTTCAAACGAGCTTTTAAATCTTTAATCCGCCAAAAACCTGAAATGGAGGAAAAAATAGCTGAACGACTAGAACTATTGGTAAATAATCCATTCCATCCCTCACTTAAGACCCACAAGCTAAAAGGTAAGCTATCTGGTGCCTGGGCTTGTACTTTAGAGTACGACTGTCGCATAGTCTTCAATTTTAAGAAGTGTTCAAATTCAGATGTTGAAGAAATCCTTCTGATTGATATTGGTAGCCATGACGAAGTTTATTAAATTCGTTCTTTAAGCATTTTTATCTAACTTGATCATTATTGCCTGAGAGTTCGGAAGAGGGTTTATTAATAACATTTCTGTTAGCAGACAAAAGTTATCTCAGAAATCAGGTTTCTTTTTAATTCAGGCGATCGCTCTTTTTTTAAGAATGCGATCGCTCTCCCTACAATTATTACAATAAAGTGCGATCGCTTTCCCTAAAATTATCACCCATAAAGTGCGATCGCTCTTTTTTTCAGACTGCGATGGTGTAGCCACCTGTCGGCATCAATCTCGGAAACGATTATCACATTGTAAAACCTCATAATTTTACTATTTTTGCCCCGTCGGTTCTAATGACTTATTAGACTTCTTTGCGGGTAGTGTTACTGAGCATTTTCCACTTTCTGTTTGTCTCTTACGCCAATCTGCAAACATGGCAGCCACATCGTAGTTGAAAGCTTTAGCATGAGCTTCTCGGATTTGATAAATTTCCTCTAGGATTTCATTAGTTAACATTTTTTATTCTCCCATTAACTGATAAGGTGTGCAAATTCTGGGTAGTTCATAACCGAATTCAAAACAAACCTGAGATAGCTTTTTCTGGATTTGCACATTGGCAATATGCTTACAGTTCCATGTTAACAGGTAATCTATACCGTGAACCGTAGCAAGGGCTATATGAGCAGCATCATTAGCAGCTTTTGATGGGAGATTGCTTTTTGCTAAGAATTGTAAAGTTAGTTCTTGTGCTGTCTCCGTAGCTTCTAGTAATTGAATACTTTCTAAAATTTATAAGCGCTTTGCAGCTATTTCAGGATCGCCTAACGCCGCTTCATCTAAAACTACAAAAGAGATATACAAATCAAAATCCCCACGGCACTTTTCCCACCAATCTTGTGTCACCTTAATGTTTGCAGCTAGAATCAAGTTTTCGGTTGATCTAGCTGTTAAATATCCAAAAATGCTAGTCTCAATGTAAACTGTTTCTTTCACTTCACTTTCTCAACCTCTAAACCTTACAGTACAATATTAATAGATATCTAGCCAGTTCAGAGATCGCTTTCCCTAAAATTATTACAAGAAAGTGCGATCGCTTTTTTTAAGACTGCGATCGCTTTCCCTACAATTATTACAATAAAGTGTGATCGTTTTTTTTAAGACTGCGATCACTCTGTCTACAATGATGAGAAGAAAGTACCAGCGCAATATTTTAACCGCTCAAGGCTGAGAAACCGGGTTTCTTAACAACAATCTCGGTTGAGATCCGCTCATCTTTTTGAGAAACCCGGTTTCTGGTTCACTTTTCCTATTACGCTAAACTACAAAAACTTAAATTCGACACCATGTGAACTCTAAATTATTCAATGCTGTATCGTCGCCTCCTCTTCCTAGTGGTTCCTCTATTTTTGCCCGAACACCACATATAGCAGCATCAGAAAACCCTCCTTGCCATTCTCCAAAGCTACCCCATTGACCTCCTCCAGATGCTTCAAGACGTTGACCATTACTACAAGCAAAAGCTACAGAGTTTGCTGCCGTATCATCCTGGTTGCGTCGCGAAGGTTCAACTTTAAGTGTAAAATGAGTGAAGAACTGACCTTGTGGACAATTAGCACCCTCTCTCCATGAACCCCAAAAACCGTCATGGGGAGAAATGCGAGCTACATCGTGCCCATTTCGCTCACGACAATAAAGAGCAACAGCATTAAGGGCAGTATCGTCACCAGGGCCTGATAGGACATCTACTCTGATGGTATAACCAGCAGCCCAACTATCTGGAGGACAGTAAACGGCTCTAGTCCAACTACCCCAGGGAGTAGCATTAGGAGCCTCAAGCACACCAACTTGATCATTACGGACATTTTGGGCTAAGGCTGGTAACAAAGGAAGAACTACTAGAAGACCAGTAATAATAATCGTACTTTTTTTCATGACCAGATTCCTACAAAACTTTAAATTTATATGAGAATATTTTTATAATATAAATTATAAACTCAAGTATTATATAGGCTAAAAAAGTTCGATTTTGACAACAGTTTTTACCGATTTTTATTTTATTATTGTGTAGTTTTATACAATAATAAAATAATGTTGAAAATCAAAAATCAGGGATTTCAACAAATTACTTATCCGTTGCCGTAAATTAACGTCCAAAGCAGACTTGAAGTAAGCCTCCATTATCGCTAAGTGCATTATCAGCATCATTAATTCTCATATCAACTGCATTAAATGGGCTATTCAATGAAGTCGGAGCTTGAATCCATAAGGCACCTTGACTACTAGCCATTAGCAAAGCACCAAATGGAAATCTTTGATCAAACTTGTACTGATTATATGGTGTAAGAGCCTGAGCATCAGACCCTCCATGTCCAGAAGCATTAACTGGTTGATAACTTCGGGTATCAACGCTCCATCCTCCGCCAAGGCTTGTAATCTTAGTAAAATTTCCAGGTAAGTTAAACCTTTGCCATCCCTTTGTTGAATCTACAGAGACGCATACAGAACTATTTGAATTAGTTGCGTTAGTTGAACTAACAGAGTTATTTCTTGCTACTCTAAAACGGATATATGGCTGATATGTATTAGGAGTAGGAATACACCTTGTAGACGTTTCCACCCATTTATCACAACCTACTTGTCCAAACGTAGGTGCAATACACTCTCTGCTACCCCAAAATGTGCTAATCCACTTTCTGCAACCTGTTTGCCCCATTCTGGGAACAGCACATTCCTTAATTCTTGCACATTCCTCTCTATTATAAGTAGCACGCCCAATTTCAAATTCCATTCCAGCAATAGAAAAATTAACGCTGTTACTGCCATTAAATGAAACTTTAATAGCAGACAAAATCTTCTGAATTGTTAGCTCTCTTGTAATCTCATCAATAATTGAAGGGGCTTTTAAAACAACCTCTTGTAAAATTTTTGCCCGAGATTCGTCAGCAAAATTTGAAAAATATGCGCTTGTTACTGAGCCACTTCCTCCTAGCGCATCTGCTGTTATAGCTGATGATAATTTTAGATACTCTTCATGACTGAACTCTTTTGAATAAATTACAATCCAGCCATTTTCGAGGCTCCGTTGGACATTAGGTTTATTTGTTCTATGGTCAGCCACAGTTGGTTCTGAAATAATCAGTACACTTGTGAAAATAACCCCCCCTAAAGTTAGGAAAATACAAATCTTATTTAAAATTATTTTAGCTAGCATAGTCCTACCCCCAATATTAACGATATCTTCTTATGCTGCTTTTACTGTTATAAATTTTTACTCCTGTATTACTAAGGTAACTAATTCAAACTTCCTATTAATTAGGAGGTCGGGTTTCAAGAGTATTAACCCAACCTACAATATCAGTCAATTGACTAAACTAAAAGAACTTAAATTCGACACCAAGTGAACTCTAAATTATTCAAGGCTGTATCGTCCCCTGTTCCTTGTTTTCCCTCTATTTTTGCCCGGACACCACATATAGCAGCACCAGAAAACTGTTTGCCTTGCCATTCTCCAAACTCACCCCATTGACCACCACCAGATGCTTCAATACGTTGACCATTACAAGCAAAAGCTACAGAGTTTGCAGCCGTATCATCGCCACTGCCTTGGCTAGGTTCAACTTTAAGTGTAAAATGAGTAAAGAACTGACCTTGTGGACAATTAGCACCCTCTCTCCACGAACCCCAAAAACCGTCATGGGGGGTAATGCGAGTCACATCGCGCCCATTTCTGTCACGACAATAAAGAGCAACAGCATTAAGGGAAGTATCGTCACCAGTGCCTTGGTTCGGTTCTACTCTCATGGTATAACCAGCCGCCCAACTACCTGGAGGACAGTAAACGGCTCTAGTCCAACTACCCCAGGGAGTAGCATTAGGAGCCTCAAGCATACCAACTTGATCATTACGGACATTTTGGGCTAAGGCTGGTAATAAAGGGAGAACTGCTAGAAGACCAGTAATAATAATGGTACTTTTTTTCATGACCAGATCCCTACAAAACTTTAAATTTATATGAGAATATTTTTATAATTTATATTATAAATTCAAGCATTGTCTAGGTCAAAAATGTTCAATTTTGCCAACAATTTTTACCTACTTTCATTCTAGTAAAACCTATTTTTATACAAAAATATACAAAATTGTCTAAAAAAATCAGCCCATGTACGCTATAATATAAAAAACCTTTGCATCTCCTAGCCCTCATGGATCTCAAAGAAGTGTTAAAAGTGGCTGATGATATAGTATTTGGTAAAACGGGCCAACACCTTGACGATTTAGAAGAAGCGGTATTGCGGGGAACACTGGAACATGAGACATATAAACAAATTGCTAAGGACTTTGATTGTTCTGAAAGTAACGTTAGGAATGCGGGATCAAAATTATGGCAGATTTTTTCAGAGGAACTAGGGGAAGATATTAGTAAATCGAATTTTCGAGCCGCGATGGAGAGGTTACAAAACGCTAATTTTTTCAACTTTGGGCAAACTGTTAATCATAGTTTTAATATTTGTGGAGAAAGTAGACATCCGCCAGATATACCCAACGCCTATCAGCAAAATGAGAATATTTATAACACTAAACAATCTAAAAACCAATGTTATGATTTAAGTGAAATGCCTGATTTAGGTGCTTTTTATGGTCGCACGCCTGAATTAGAAACCTTGACAAATTGGATTTTACAACAACGCTGTCGTTTGATTGCGATTACGGGTATTAGTGGGATGGGGAAAACGGCGTTAACGGTGCAATTGGTTCAACAAATTAAAGATGAATTTGAGTCTGTAATTTGGTGCAATTTTGACTCATCTCCAACTTTAGCAGACTTTCAAACTAACTTAATCGAATTTTTTTCGCAGTCAGAAGAACTAGATTTATCAGCACCTCATCCGAAAGCTTTACCCCTAATTAAATATTTGCAAAAGCATCGCTGTTTAATTATTTTAGATAATATTCACAATCTTTTTAGTAGCGGAGAATTAGCGGGAAAATATAAACCCGGATATGAAGACTATCGAACTTTATTTAAACAGATTAAAGAATTATCTCATCAAAGTTGTTTTCTGTTAATCGGTTGGAAACATCCCAGAGAAGTGACTGAGGTTAAAAGCGAAAATTCTGTAATTCGGACTTTACAATTAACGGGTTTAGATATTGTTGCTGTACGCGAAATATTTAGAGATTATGGGTTAGTTGAAATTAAGAATTTTGAGACAATTATTCAACCTTATCAAGGCAACCCCTTCTGGTTAAAAAGTATAGCAAATTTGATCCAAGAGTTGGGAGGATGTGCAACTGAAGTATTATTGAAAGATACCCTATTGTTACCGGAAGAGGTGAAGGAGAGTTTACAGCAACAGTGCGATCGCTTATCGGAGATAGAAAAACAAGTGCTGTCTTTATTGGTAGCCGAAAACAATCCGGTTAATTTAGTTAAATTGTTAGAAAATAGCCGAATTCTCTCATCAGATTTACTCAACGCCATCCAATCTTTACTCCGACGCTGTTTAATCGAACAACAAGGTAATTGTTATACTATTTTACCTTTAATTAAGCAATATCTAGCTAGTTTAAATCAATTTTTAAAATAGCTTAAAAACGACATCCAGAAATAGATGCTCTCACACAGCAAGTTTGGTGAAATTATAGCAATTTTCACTCTTGATGGGGTACAGTGGGGATTAAAAATTCGGTTTCTAAAACAATACCTTCCCCATTTTTTTAACTGTAGATGTTACCACAAAGGCACGAAGACACAAAGGAAGATATGAAGGAGGTATAGCAACCGCGCCTGGGGGTATTTGACAAAGACTAATGCTGAAATCCAGACTGTGAAGCCTTTTCTGACCCGTTAAGCAGTTAAGCTTTTCCCTGCTATATTAAGGTTGATAGCAGTTTTTAGTCGGGTGAGGGACTTAAAAACCCATATTCTCTGAATCATCTTTCTTCCTTTCTTTGTGTCTTTGTGTCTTTGTGGTTGTCATCAGCGATCTTAAAAATTACCCCGATAATATTGGCGAGGGTATGGTCAAAGAAACCGGGTTTTTGGGGTGTACCTCAGTGTAAAACAGAGAATAAATCATCTAGGTATGTAACGTTTTAAGAGATGTTTCTAAGTCTGAAGTTAAAGATTTTGTTGCCAGTTTAGGAGATTGTTCTGTATAATTATTAACCTGAATTGGTTCTCCAATTTTTATTTTAACAGAAGATCCTTTAGAAATTGGTGCAGGGCGATCATAACGAATACTAATCGGAACAATTTTTAAATCTAAATCCGGTTTTTGGGATAAAGTTTGTAATGCAATTCGCGCGACTCCGGGTTGAATGGGGCGAATATCCCCCTCTAAAAAAATATGTCCTTCGGGAAATAAAACTAAAATTTGTTCTTGTTTTAACAATTCTATACTATAGCGAATACTGGAGGTTCCAGGGTGATCTCGGTTAACAGGAAACCCCCCCAACCGTTGAATAAACCACCCTTGAAAACCCTGGGTTTGTTCTAATAAAACCATATATCTTAAGTCTCGTCCCGTTACCCACCGTCCGGCTGAATAAGCTAATAAAATGGCATCCCATCGAGAGCGATGAGTAGGTGCTAAAATGACTGCACCTGTTTGGGGTAAATAGTCCTGACCCTCAATTTCAATATTTTTAAAATAGAAGGGTACAACCAAACCACCGAATAAAAAATAAGCAATGGGTGTTAACCAAGGAGAAACTTTAGAGTTAGAAAGACTTTCCAACATTAGATTAGAGTTTGAGACTGTTAATTCTGGCTTATTCTAAACGTTCTGCATATAAACTTTGAACTAAATTCTCTAGTTTCTCTTCAGAACAACAGTCTACTAACATATCAAAAGCATCGAGGAGTTTAGCCGCATTTTCTCCTAACATGGGACTCATATCCCAAACATCCTGTACCCAGTCTCGCGGGCGTTCTTCATCAAAAATCATTCGTTCTAAAAGTTGTCTGGCTTCGGTTTTAGTCAGTTTCATAAGATTTGAGGGTTATGTAGATTAGCACTTTAATCATCATATCAAATTTAGGTTCTCAGTTGAGTTGAAAACAGTACAACCCAACTTTTTCCCCGATAATTTTTAAGTCCGAAAATCAATCACTATAGCGTTCTTCTGCCCAAGGTTCCCCCCTTCTATGATAACCATTCTGTTCCCAAAATCCCAATTCCTCATGATCCAGAAATTCTAACCCCTTAATCCATTTTCCACTTTTCCAAGCATATAAATGGGGAACAACTAACCGCATCGGGCCACCATGATCGGCGGGTAAGGGTTCATCAAAAACCTGATAGGCAAAAAAGTTTTCTTCTCGTAAGAAATCTTCCATTGAAATATTAGTAGTGTAACCCCCATAGCAATGTTCCATAACATGAATTGCTTGGGGATCAACTTCAACAGATTTCATGAAATCAGTTACTTTAATTCCTGTCCATTTCACCTCTAATTTTGACCAGTGAGTTACACAGTGAAAATCGGCGGTAAAATTGCTTTGAGGCATCGCCATTAAGTCAGACCAAGTAAAGGTTTTGGGTGTGACTAAACCCCAAACTTTTAACTGCCAATTCTCAATAGAAATTTCGGGGGTTTCCCCATAGGTTAAGACGGGAAAACCTTTGCTTAAATGTTGTCCGGGTGGAACGCGATCGCTCTCATCAGAAGTGGGTTTATGGAAAAATTGGCCTAACATGATTAACACTCAAGGGCTATTTTTTAGTTAGTATAGCGCGTAGCGCTCTTAGAACAAGAAGCACTAGGATTGTTATAGCTTAATTGGCAATGCTATATAAGGTTAAATTTGGGGTTTTTACCCGATCTGCTCTCAAACTGCTTCTTCCTTTATATATAAATGTTAAATTTTCCAATTCTATCATGAGAAGTGGGAACAAAGTTTGTAAATCAGTATACTATGAATAATATCTTTTAGAGCAAAATAACAATGGCTCCGATTTACTTGATTCCTTTGTTGATTAGTTGTTTAGCAGCTTGGGTCAGTCTGGGTAATCCCCAATGGAAGATTGATGACTTACCCAAACTTTTAGCCACTTTAATTGGTGTAGCTTGTCTGATTTGGTTCTTTGTGGCTACTCCTTGGTTAATCAAACTCAGCCTGATTATTATCTTACTCATTCTAGGGAATTATTCCCTAGGAGAGTCCTTAAAAACGGATGAGTAATTCCATTCTGAGCTTAATTTTAATTAGCATTAGAGGCGGGTTTTCCTAAAATTGTAAATGACATTTTTCCTGTCAATCCGCTTTTCCAAGCCATCCCATCCTGATCTCGAAAAAATATTTTTAGATCCGCACCCAATAGCTGAGTTTTGGGATCAGTGGTCATCCATAACCAATCATCAGAATGATCCTGCGTATTATTAACAATTGACAGCAAATAACGTCCCGCTTCCAAACGAAAAGGTATGACCAGACCTACATAATTAAAAACAGGATGGGAAAACCGCTCAATATCCGTTTGTGTTTGGCGAACTTCCGTTAACTGCACATCAATTTTGGGTGTAATTTCTGGAATTCCCTCAACAATTTTAAAAATTCTTAGGGAAAATTTAGCATCAGAGGGTTTACCATCAGGGAAATATTGACCACTCCAATGAATTTGATCAACTTCAACACTTTCTTTAAGGGTAAATTCATACCCAATTTGTTGCTGTCCTGAAAAATATTTGCCATCAAAATCACTCAATAATCCAAAAGAACCGTTACCTTCACCGGAAGAAAAAATCACCTCAGCTTGTACCGGAACTAGGGAATAGTTAAGCGTTATCCAACTACTCATTAAACTTGTTAAACCTATTACACAGTGCTTCAAAACTTGGCTTTTTTTCAACATCATAAAAATTGAGATTTGTCCTAGAAAACTAAAATTAAGATACAATAGCAACGGTTAACTTAAGGTTGATGCTATTATGATACCTGCTTTGATTCCCGACAACGAAAAAGAACGATTAGATGCACTGTATCACTATGAAATGTTGGATACACAAGCAGAACCTTCGTTTGATGAACTGACCCTTCTAGCTACCTATATTTGTAAAACACCCATTGCTTTAATTAGTTTACTCGATCGCGATCGCCAATGGTTTAAATCCATTATAGGCTCCATGCCACCCCAAACAGCAAGAGATATTGCTTTTTGTGCTTATTGTATTTTACAACATGATTTAATGATTGTTCCTGACACCTTAGAAGATGAACGATTTATCAATAATCCTCTGCTAATATCCGATCCCAAAGTTCGTTTTTATAATGTTATAATATAAGCTAATTTCCATTAAAATTTTATTAACCAATTCCCTTAATTACTCATGTACCCAAACGTTACGATTATTCAGCATCCTCTGATTCAACATAAACTCACCTTGATGCGACGGGAAGAAACCAGTACCGCCAAATTTCGTCAATTGTTGCGAGAAATTAGTATGTTATTAGCCTATGAAATTACGCGAGATTTACCCCTCCGTAAACAGTTAATTAAAACCCCTCTCGGCCCGATGGAAGCTCCAATTTTAGCCTCCGAGAAAAAAATGGTAATAGTTTCAATAATGCGGGCAGGTCAGGGAATTTTAGATGGTATTTTAGAATTAATTCCTTCGGCGCGAGTTGGACATATTGGCTTATATCGAGATCCCCGAACTTTTATTCCAATTGAATATTATTTTAGATTACCCGATGATATCGAAGAACGGGAAGTTTTAGTTGTTGATCCCATGATTGCTACAGGAAACACGGCCGTTGCCGCCATCCAAAGATTAAAACAAACAAACCCTTTATCGGTAAAATTTTTGTGCTTAATTGCCTCTCCAGAAGGCATTGATCATTTCCATTCTTATCATCCTGAAGTTCCTTTGTATACGGCTGCTATTGATGATCATTTAGATGAACATGGATATATTATTCCAGGGTTAGGAGATGCAGGCGATCGCTTATTTGGAACAAAATAATTATATAATTTAGGAGATAAAAAAATGACAAATTCCCCAATTCTACGCAACTATATTAATGGTCAATGGTGTTCTTCTGAAGCCACAGAAACCCTAGATGTGATCAATCCAGCGACCTTAGAAATATTAGCAAAAGTTCCTCTTTCTCCCGCAGCAGAACTTAATCAGGTGGCGGAAATCGCCCAACAATCCTTTGATTCCTGGCGAAGAACTCCTGTTACAGAACGCATTCGTTATTTATTTAAACTGCGAGGATTGCTTGACAAAAATCAACAGGATTTAGCTCAAATTATTACCCTAGAATGTGGGAAAACTCTGGCTGAATCTGTGGGTGAATTACAACGAGCGATTGAAAATGTTGAAGTGGCTTGTGGCGTTCCGACCTTAATTCAAGGCTACAATTCTGAAGATATTGCTAGGGGAATTGATGAAATTATGATTCGTCAACCTTTAGGCGTTGTAGCAATAATTGCTCCGTTTAATTTTCCGGGGATGATTCCCTTTTGGTTTTTTCCTTATGCGATCGCCTGTGGGAATACTTGTATTATTAAACCCTCGGAAAAAGTACCTTTAACAATGCAAAAAGTATTTGCTTTAATTGATCAAATCGGATTACCGCCAGGGGTAATTAATTTAGTCAATGGAGCCAAAGAAACCGTTGATGCTATTTTAGATCATGCTAATATTAAAGCCATTAGTTTTGTCGGTTCTACTCCCGTTGCTAAATATGTTTATAGTCGGGCAACTGCTAACGGAAAACGGGCACAATGTCAAGGCGGAGCCAAAAATCCGGTGATTATTTTACCGGATGCTGATTTAGAAATGACCACAAAAATTATCGCCGATAGTGCCTTTGGTTGTGCAGGACAACGGTGTTTAGCCACATCAATTGCCATTACCGTTGGTCAAGCAAAACAGAGTTTTACAGATGCGATCGCATCTGTTGCAGAAACTCGAATTGTTGGCTATGGATTAGATAACAATGTACAAATGGGAACCGTTATTTCTGCTCAAAGTAAAGCTCGAATTGAAGGATTAATTCAACAGGGAAAAGAGGAAGGAGGCAAAATTTTAATTGATGGCAGAAATCCTAAAATTTCGGGTTATGAACAAGGTTATTTTGTCCGTCCGACTATCTTACAAGATATTAACCCCCAGGGAGAACTCGCCCGCACAGAAATTTTCGGCCCCGTATTGAGTTTAATTCATCTGAATAGTATTGAAGAAGCGATCGCTTTTGTTAATCAAAGTGAATATGGCAATATGGCTTGTTTATTTACTCGAAGTGGGGCAGCGGCGAGAAAGTTTCGGTATGAAGTTCAGGCGGGAAATATTGGGATTAATATTGGGGTGGCGGCACCGATGGCATTCTTTCCCTTTAGTGGTTGGAAAGATAGCTTTTTTGGAGATTTACACGGTCAAGGACAACACGCCGTTGAATTTTTTACCCAAACTAAAGTTGTCGTTGAACGTTGGTTATCAGACTGGTCACGACAATTTTAACCCAAGTTTATAGATAATATAGCAACGAAAAAAAGTCGAAAATAAGAGGTTAAAAAAGTGGATTTTATTGATAGTTAAGGGCGAGAAGACCTCGCCCCTACCTGCTTTAATGGTGGTGGTGATGATGACCATGACTATGATCATGATCATGGTTGTGATGATGGTGATCATCGTGGGTATGGACATTTGCCAAAGCAGGATTTACCGCTAATGACATTTCATTAAATAAAGCTTCAATTTGGGGGTTTGCCCAGTCTGCGGCCATTTTTAGAAAGTCTGGATGGTCGTTGACACATTCCATTTGAACGTAGGTGATCTCAGAATATTTACGGCGTAAACCCTCAATAATATGTTCAACATCTAACAGGGTTTCATGGTTTTCTGTGGCAAATCCAATGGGCATAAATACAATCGCTTTCGCCCCTAATTCAATCAGATTATTCGCCGCCAGTTGAGCGTTAGGTTGTGTCCATTCAATTAACGGAGTATCATGGTTTAACCAACCCACAGAAATTAACGGATAACGGTTAATTAACTGTTCCCGTACCTGTTCATAAAGGGCTTGACTTTCATCAATTCCCGAAGTAAACCCTTTGGCTTTATGGGGACAACCATGATTCATTAAAACAATGCCGATTTGAGAGGGAAGATAGGCTTGAATTAGGTCTTGTTGAATCTTTTCTTCTACTAACTGACCGAGCAGTTGAATATAGCCCGGTTCATTATAAAAAGAAGGAATATACCGTTGACCTTTCACCCAATGTTCATCTTCATCAGCTAATTTTGCTAAGGCTTTATTCACCTGTTCAACAGCAATTCCACTGGTGAAAATCGAGTCAACCACCAACAGAGGATAAATTAACAGTTTATCAAATCCTTCGGCTTGAATTTGAGTTAAAACCTGTTCAGGAAGAAAAGGAGCGCAAAAGTTAAAGGCTTTAAAGACTTTAATTTTATCTCCCCATTTCTCTTTTAAGTTCTGCTCAATTCCTGCCCGTTGTTTCTCGAAAATTGCATTATGAGGGGAAATAAAATTCCCATGTTGATGACTCCATTCATGGAGATCAAACATTGCTAAGAGCTTGGCGAGAGGCGGATAAATCCAAGTCGGAACAGGGGCAAATTTAGCGGTTAAAAGATTCAAAGCCTGTTCGTTATAATTAGCAAAGTCCTCATAACTTTCGACTTCACCATAACCCATGAGCAAAACCGCTACTCGATTTTGACCCTCTGTATGGGTAGATGCTGAAGTAATCGTTTCCAGTTTCTCAGGAGTCGCAACCACGTTTTTGTCCTCACGTTTAAGTGCTACTATCGAGTTTACCCAGGGGGATGTTCCCTAAAGTAACTCTCTCTGATAGTTTAACATCCCCTACGGGGGGATGGGGAAAAGGGGACACGGACAGGGGAAAATAATAAACACTCCTGCTGTGAAACCCGACACCTGTTAACCGTCAACCGTCAACAAATGCTATTAATCTGTCCTGGAATTCATCAAATAGAATTAACAGAATCTTTTTTAAATAGAGTTTTGGAAGATTGGAGAAAGCAGCAAAAATCAGGAGAACTATTGATTTTTCCAACTCAAGATTATCCCGCTTATTCAAGTCTTGATATTTTTAAATTTATTTGTGAAAATAATCCTAAATCTGCTATAATAATCATAAGCTTTAGTGCCGGAGTTGTGGGGGCAATTGGGGCTGCTTTAGCTTGGGAACATTTTGGGGGAACGGTTAAAGCCTTTATTGCGATTGATGGTTGGGGGGTTCCATTAGTGGGAAATTTCCCTATTTATCGCATCAGTCATGATTATTTTACTCATTGGAGTTCGGCATTATTAGGAGGAGGAAAAGAAAGTTTTTATGCTGATCCAGCCGTTGAACATTTAGAATTATGGCGATCGCCCCACACCACAAAAGGATGGTGGAACCATGAAACCTCAACCGGATTAAAAACAGCAACTCCGACAACAGCAACAATATTTATTCAAAATCTATTAATCGTGTGAACTACCCACACTTCTCTACGAGTAAGTGTGGGCTTCCAGTTTCAACAGGGATAGCATCAGAAGAAACAGAAGCTTGTTCTGATGACTGACATCCCCTCGACGTGGCAGTATCGCTGGTTCCCAACGACAGAATCCGCAAGGCTTCATTTTTGATATTAATTGAAGCATTTATATCTCGATCATGGAGAGTTTGACAATGTTCACAAGGCCAACTTCTAACATCAAGAGGCAAACTACCGACTTGATTTAGACAGACGTTACAAGTTTTAGAAGACGGGAAAAACCGATCAATTTCGATATAAGTTTTCCCTTCTTTTTCGGCTTTGTACTTAAGCATTGTACCGAACATTCCCCAACCACAATCACTAATTGCCTTAGCTAATTTAGGGTTTCTGACCAGATTCTTAACTGCCAGATTTTCTACAGCAATAATTTGGTTTTCATTAACTATCTTGCGGGATAGTTTGTGTAGAAAATCTTCTGGGCAACGAGCGATTTTAGCGTGAACTTTAGCAACTTTTAATCGCGCCTTTTGTCTACTGTTACTCCCTTTTTGTTTGCGAGATAATTTTTGTTGTTTTCGCTTTAAATTGCGTTGATGTTTAGCAAAGTGTTTGGGGTTACTATATTTATCTCCATCGCTGGTAATTGCCAAGTGGGTTAACCCCAGGTCAATCCCAATTGCTTTCCCATTAGTTGATGAATTAGGTATTTCCTTGCCGTCATCAACTAACACCGATGCGTAATATTTCCCATCACGATTCTTGGAGATGGTAACGGTTTTAATTGTTCCCTCAAATTCTCGATGGCGACGACAATAAATCAACCCGACTTTACCGGGTAATTTCAGGTAATCTCCTTCAACTTTAACACTTTGAGGATAACTGATTGATTGCCTACCGTGTTTGGATTTGAATTGAGGTAATCTTGCTCGTTTCTCAAAGAAGTTTTTGTAAGCGGTATATAAATTGAGAGCGACAACTTGCAAGCATTGGGAATAAGCATCTTTTAGCCAAGGATATTCCTGCTTCAGTTGAGGTAATAATCCTTGAATTGCTTTTCTTGATAGCCCTTTTCCTGTTGTTTTATAAGTTTCTTGACACAAGTTTAGGGCATAATTCCAATACCAACGGCAACAACCAAAGCTTTTGGCTAAGGCTATTTGCTGCTCAATCGCTGGATAGATTCGGAATTTATACCCTTGAAACATTGTTGCCTTTAAAACTCTTTGATATACTCTAGCGTATTATTGTTAATTTTGTCGGGATTGGGACATACAAAATTAACTTGGGGGAGTCCATGTATCCCACACTGATTTGGTGGTTATTTTTTGGTGAGCGTGAAATTCAGTGTGGGACTTATCGCTCCCCCAAACCCCCTCGTCAGTTAAAATAAAGAAATTGATTTCACCTTTAGAAAAATGACTGTAGCCACAAATCTAAATAAAACCCTAATTTCTGTTAATGGTGTCGATCATTATTGTGAGTGGGTGACAACTTCCAATTCTACACCGGGCTCAAAACCTGTTATGGTGTTTATTCATGGTTGGGGGGGTTCAGGACGTTATTGGGAAAGCACCGCCCAAGCCTTATCGGATCAATTTGATTGTTTAATTTATGACTTACGCGGCTTTGGACGGACAAATTTACCCCTAGCGGTCACGGATACCGGAGCATCAGAACGTTATGAATTAATTGAATATGCTGAAGATTTATGCGCTTTATTAGATCAGTTAAAATTAGATAAAATTTATCTGAATGCTCACTCAATGGGGGGTTCCATCGCCCTATTATTTTTAAATCGATATCCCCAACGAGTCGAACGAGCAATTTTAACCTGTAGTGGGATTTTTGAATATGACGAAAAAACCTTTAACGCCTTTCACAAATTTAGCCGTTATGTCGTTATGTTTCGCCCCAAATGGTTAAGTTTAATTCCAGGAGTCGATAAAATGTTTATGGCTCGATTTCTTCACCGTCCCATTCCTCAGCCATTAAGTCAAGCATTTTTAGAAGATTTTCTATTAGCCGATTTTGAAGCCGCCTATGGAACAGTCTTAACTTCTGTTTGTAAAGAAGCAACGGAATGGCTACCCGAAGAATTTAAAAAATTAACGGTTCCAACATTATTAATAGCGGGAGAATATGACCAAATTATTCCCGCAGAAATGGGACAACAAGCCGCCACTTTAAATCCCCAAGTCCAGTTAGCAATTCTCAAAGATACGGCTCATTTTCCCATGTTAGAAGATCCCGAAACCTATTTACAAAACGTGCGCGCATTTTTAAATCCGGTTGACCGTTGACCATTGACCGTTAACTGTCTTAAGATAGTTGCAAACGAACTAAGATACAATAAGATCAAATACAACCCGTTGTTTTTGGAAATTTCGTGAGCCGGAAACTATGACATCCTATGCAACCTCCACTGCCAGAGCCGAAATGAGCGAACTCCGGCGATTAAAAGGCTTACTTCCTCCTGAGTTGCAGAGTTGGGTGACGGTGGAAAAAACCGTCGAAGTCAACCCGCCTCTCGTCCGTTGCGAAGAAATTGGCAAGGATCAAGTTGAAATTCAAATTGACTTGGTTCGTTGGGAACAGTTGGCAATGGATCAGCGCAATTTGCTATTTTGGCATGAAGTAGCCCGAATTCAAAATGATACGATTCCCAGAGATGGTTGGGAAATGGCAGCCTTAGCCATTGGTTTAGGAGGCGCCGTCGGAGAACTGTGGGTACAAGACGGACTGCTGCTATTATTAGCCTTGGCATTATGTGGCGTTTCAGGCTATCGCCTCTATCAGAAAAATAATGGAGAACGCACATTACAAGAATCTTTAGACGCCGATGAAAAAGCGATCGCTCTAGCCACCCGTTTTGGTTATACTTTACCCAATGCCTATAAAAGTTTGGGAAGTGCGTTAAAAACTTTAGTGGATCAAACTGCGAAAAAACGTCAAAAAGCTCGTTATGAAGCTCGACTACAAGCCCTCAAACGCAGTGCAACTAAAGCCAAAGCTAGAGTTAAAGGGGGAAGTGATACCTCCTCTAGTTCAGAAAATGTATTTAATTAATTGATGAGGATTAAATCCTATTGTGATAATTCTCTCTAGGGTGCGTTACGCAATTGGGTAACGCACCCTAAAATTTGAAGAACAGGGAACAGGGAACAGGGAACAGGGAACAGGGAATAGGGAATAGGGAATAGAAAAGATATAATAAAAGATGATTTGGAGTTAGTCAATGTCAGATGTAAAAGACTACAAAGACTTGATAATTTGGCAAAAAGGGATAGATATTGCTGAGAAATGTTATTACCTGACTAAGAACTATCCCAAAGATGAAATGTATGGCATGACTCAACAGATCCGTAGATCTGCGGTTTCTATTCCTGCAAATATTGCAGAGGGTTATGGAAGAAGATATACAGGAGAATATATTAGATTTTTAAATATAGCTCAAGGATCAGTAAATGAATTAGAAACCCATTTAATTTTATCTGCCAGAGTAGGACTCTGTACTATGATGATCTAAAAGACATAATTAGTCTTTTAAAAGAAGAAGCCCGAATGATTATCGCTCTTATCAAGAAACTGGAAAACTAATTTCTATTCCCTATTCCCTATTCCCTATTCCCTATTCCCTATTCCCTATTCCCTGTTCCCTGTTCCCTGTTCCCTGTTCCCTGTTCNTTGCTTTTCTTGATAGCCCTTTTCCTGTTGTTTTATAAGTTTCTTGACACAAGTTTAGGGCATAATTCCAATACCAACGGCAACAACCAAAGCTTTTGGCTAAGGCTATTTGCTGCTCAATCGCTGGATAGATTCGGAATTTATACCCTTGAAACATTGTTGCCTTTAAAACTCTTTGATATACTCTAGCGTATTATTGTTAATTTTGTCGGGATTGGGACATACAAAATTAACTTGGGGGAGTCCATGTATCCCACACTGATTTGGTGGTTATTTTTTGGTGAGCGTGAAATTCAGTGTGGGACTTATCGCTCCCCCAAACCCCCTCGTCANCCTCTAAATAAACTTATGTCAATTATTATTGCTGAACAACTAAGTAAAGTTTATCCTGTTGCCATTAAAGAACCGGGATTTCGCGGAACAATTAATCATTTTTTTAAACGAACCTATCGCAATATCCAAGCGGTTCAAGGGGTTTCATTTAAAATTGAATCGGGGGAAGTGGTGGGATTTTTAGGCGCAAATGGGGCGGGAAAAACCACAACTTTAAAAATGCTAACGGGGTTAATTTATCCCTCTAGTGGATATGTTGAAGTTGCTCACCATACTCCCTTTAAACGTCAATCTAAATTTTTACAAAAAATCACCCTAGTTATGGGTCAAAAACAACAGTTAATTTGGGATTTACCCACTTTAGACTCTTTAAAAATTAATGCGGCAGTTTATGGACTATCGGATGGGGAATATCGCCAACGGGTCGGGGAATTAACCGAAATGTTATCCCTAGAAAACAAGTTAAAACAACCCGTGCGAAAACTGTCTTTAGGCGAACGCATGAAAGCTGAATTAATGGCGGCTTTATTACATCGTCCTGAAGTCTTATTTTTAGATGAACCTACATTAGGATTAGATGTCAATGCTCAAGTGAATGTACGGGAGTTTTTAGCCGAATATAATCGTCGTTATCAAGCCACAATTTTATTAACAAGTCACTACATGGCGGATATTACAGCCTTGTGTAAACGGGTGATCTTAATTCATCAAGGACACCTAATTTATGATGGCAGTTTAGAGGGGTTATTAGAACAATTTGCTCCCTATCGAGAAGTTAAAATAGAATTAGATAATTGTTCGGCTGAGATGTTAGAACGCTGTCGTCAGAAATTATTAACTTATGGAGAAATTGAATCAATGGAGGGTCAAGTCGTGCGATTATTAGTAGAGCGCGATACCTTAACCACAATGGTCGCTAAAATCTTAGCTGAATTAAATGTACTGGATTTAACCGTTAGTGATCCTCCCATTGAAGATGTGATTGGGCGAGTTTTTCGCGCCGGAGTTGTTCATTAAAGATATGATAGACTAACAGTATACTTGAGGAGAAAATAAAATGGCAATCCTAAAAAGAATGGCTTCTATTTTCTGCGGATGTGTATTAATACTGGTGTTCCTCGCTAGTTGTACTCAAAACAGTATTTCCCTATCTAATAATAGTATAACGGCTCAGGCTGGTATTCAAGGAACATCAGAATCGAATTTATCAGGAACCGTGACTTTAACACAAATTGAAACCGAGAGTATTTTACCGTTAATAGAGGTTAAAGCTGAAATTAGCGGTTTACCTCCCAATACAAAACACGGGTTTCATATTCATCAAAAAGGCAGTTGTGAACCGGATTTTAACGCGGCTGGCGGTCATTTTGATCCAGGGCCCTATGGAGAAACGAATGCTGATGCTAACCATCCCTTTCACATGGGAGATTTACCGAATTTAGTGGCGGATGCTAATGGAAAAGCCCTATTAAATTACACCACAAATCGGGTGAGTTTATCACCGGGGCCATTAAGTTTATTTGATCAAGATGGGAGTGCAATTATCGTTCATGTTGATGAGGATAAAGGCACAACTGGTGTTAAAGGGGGTGCTGGAGGTGGACGTTTAGGCTGTGGTGTAATTAAGTTAAATGCCTAATTCCCCTAAAAAATTGCCGATAAAAATTCATTAACACCAGTTTTAACCTAACAAAAATTTAGGGGGGGTTAGCCAGAATAGTTGACTGTTACCGAGGGGAGAACCTGTAGCGGGGAGAGTAATTCCAATAATCCCTGCTTTTTTGACAATTAAGGATTCTTTAACTGTTCCCCAAATTAACAATTCTGCCCAGTTACCTAAATCCGGTTGATGTCCGACTAAGGCTAAACTTTTACCCTCAGTTGAACTCCAGGTATTGTACCAAATAATCCAATCTTGGATATTCCCATCGGGGGCTAAGGCTGCTAATTCTGAGCATTGAGAAGATAATCCCGTCGCTTTGAGAATATCTGCGGTTTGACGAGCGCGAGTTAGGGGACTGGTGAGAATCAGATCAAATTGCAAACCTAGTTTTTTCAGACGACTTGCAACTTGGCAGGTTTTGCGATCGCCCTCTTTGGTTAAAGGACGTTGATCATCATTCTCATAAGTTCCCCGTTCGCCCGCAAGGCCATGACGGATCAAGTATAAGTCGGTCATAAAATTTTTTTTGAGTAATAGGAGTCAACGGTTAACCGCCAACAGTCAATAGCCCACCGTCAACGGTCAACAAAAAACCCCTGTCTGTTAAAAAGACAAGGGTTTAAAGACCAATGATATATTTTTGCCACTCTTTGTTCATGCCACTCTTGACGTGCTTGGTCACTTCAAAATAGAGGCTGCTGTAGGGTTTTCGCGGGGGTATCCGCAAATTCATCCCGGCCTCTTTAGGCGTGCGACTGCCCTTTCTGACATTACACTGCACACAAGCCGAAACCAGATTTTCCCAGGTATCACCGCCCCCACGAGAGCGGGGAATGACGTGATCTAGGGTTAAATCATCTCCGGTGTAACCACAGTATTGACAGGAATGACTATCGCGGTGCAATATATTCCTTCGGGTTAGTGGAATGTCCTTATAAGGAACCCGAACATAGTGGCGAAGTCTGATGACGGTTGGGAATGGAAAATCGGGGAAAATGTATTTTCCATTATGCTCAACCTGTTCAGCTTTTTCTTTGAGTAACAAGATAACCGCCCGTCGCCAAGTCGTAATATTAAGTGGCTCATAGGAGGCATTCAATACTAAAACATTACCCATTGGCTAGATTGTGCTATAAGATTTGACCGATATTAACACAGCTTAACGTCTTCAGGGGTTAAACCGCACCAAAGACAATCCCTCGTCATCCGTTAGCCGTTGACCGCTCGTCGTTAATCAAGAGTTGTAAATTTTGTATTGGGTTGAGGAGTGAATTAAAATATGGTGATCGGAAAATCAATTTCTCTGGGTAACACGACGGATCAATCCATCAATTCGTCGTTGCTGAATTCAGAGATAGAGGTGGGAATTCGTCAACGGGCGTGGGTGGAAGTGGATTTAGAGGCGATCGCGGAAAATGTTCGCCAGATTAAACGGTTATTATCCCCCCAAACCAGCTTAATGGCGGTTGTAAAAGCGGACGGATACGGACATGGGGCGGTTGCGATCGCCAAAACCGTTTGTCAGGCGGGAGCGGAGTGGTTAGCCGTAGCGACCCTTCCCGAAGGGATAGAATTGCGAGATGCGGGAATTAAGAAACCGATTTTACTCTTGGGGGCGGTACATACAGAGGCGGAAGTGCAGGCGATCGCCCATTGGCAACTGCAACCGACCTTATGCACACCGCAACAAGCCTTATTATTCTCGCAAACTTTGAGCGAATTGGATCAATCTTTAGCGGTTCAAATTAAGATTGATACGGGAATGTCACGGTTAGGAACTCCTTGGCAACAAGGGTTAGAATTTTTTCAATTAGTTCAACGATTACCGAATTTAGAATTAGCGGGAATTTATTCTCATTTTGCCACGGCGGATAGTCCTGATCCTACGGTGATGCGGCAACAATATTATCGCTTTGAAAATGTCATTAATGAAATTCGGGATCAATGGCAATCTGATTCTGATCTCAAATTCCCGTTATTACATATTGCTAATTCGGCGGCAACTTTAGCAGATCCAAATTTACATTATGATATGGTGCGAATTGGGTTAGGTCTTTATGGTCTTTATCCTGCCCCCCATTTAGAATCTGTTGTCCCTTTAAAACCGGGGATGCAAATTAAAGCCAGGGTAACGCAAGTTAAAACCATTGAAGCGGGAACAGGGGTCAGTTATGGCTATCAATTTATTGCTAAAAAACAAACCCGAATTGCGGTTGTAGGCATTGGCTATGCGGATGGAATTCCCCGGAATCTTTCTAATAAAATTAAAGTATTAATTCGGGGTAACTTAGTTGCTCAAATTGGCAATATTACAATGGATCAAATTATGTTAGATGTCAGTGATATTCCTGATTTACAAGTTGGAGAAGTTGTTACATTATTAGGTCAAGAAGGAGAATATTCGATTTCAGCCGATGATTGGGCGAATATATTGAATACAATTTCCTGGGAAATTCTTTGTGGATTTAAACATCGACTTCCTCGTGTTAATATTAATAGCAAATAGTTGATTTAGTGAGGTTTTTTAAGAATACTAATATAAAATCCCATTGTAGATGCTACAGATGATCCCTCCTAACCCCCCTGTAGAGACTAGCCATGCTTAGTCTCTACAGGGGGGGATTTGTAGCAAACATTAAGGGATGGAATATAACATCACTAAATTAAGCTTTTTTTGTTTAGGAAAAACCGCGTAAATATTGGGGTTCTCCTAACATAATCACAGAACAGCTTAAATGTTCTAATAGTTGGTTAGTAATATCACTGACTGCTAATCCAGCCGCCGTGCGATATCGAGTTGCACGCAAAACCACTAAATCAGTGGATTCAGAAGCCAGAAGAATTTGCCGAACAATATCAACTCCTCGTCTGACTTCAATTTCAATTTTGGCTGCATTTGTTTGACTTTTTTGTTCCGTTAATTTAGTGAGTTGAGATTGAATCAAAACCATATTTTTATCAGAGGTTGAGCGATCGCATAAATGCAAAACTGTAATCGATAACCCAGAATTTCCTAATGCTTGGGCAAATTTTAATAACCTCGCTGTTTCTTCTCCTAAATTTTCTACAGGAACTAAAACTCGTTGAATCTGTTGGGGTTCAATTAATAACCGAGAAACAGCAACAGGACAATGAGCATCCCATAAAACTCCATCAATTACGTTCCCAAATAAACGAGCTTGAAATCCTCTTCTTCGTCCCCATCCCATCACAATTAAATTAGCTTTTTGTTCGCGTGAGGCTCGAACAATACCTTGAGCAGTGCTATCATCAATTCTCAATAAAGATTGACAAGATACTTGTAATAGGGTCGCTAATTCTTCCGCTTTTTTTAATAATAATTGACCTCTTTTTAAAGCGGTATCTAATTCAGGAATATCCATATTACTAGCATGGGGAACTGTAATTGCTAAAGGAATAATTTGACCCGAATGACCCTTAGCAAATAAAGCAGCCATTTCAATTAAATGACGTTCAGTATGAGGATTATAGACAGGAACAACAACAGTAAAAATTTGATCCAGTGAGGGAGTTTCCCAACTATTAAAATCGGGTTCTGTATGGGGTTCTGTTGATGATGAAGTTGACAGTCCAACCGCAACTCGGCTGGTAATAATAGGGCCTACTGTTGCGGTGACTAACAATAATACAATCACACTATTTAAAACTTCTTCATTAATTAATTCTGCCTTATAACCCACTAAGGCTGCGGCTAATGTGGCTCCCACTTGAGGAATTGATAATGACCACATTGTTAATAATTCTTGGGTGGTATACTTATAAATTAATTTACTAAAAAATGCAGCTAAAAATTTACTCCCCAGTAAAGCAAAAACAATCGTTGCTGGAAAGGCAAAAGACAATATACTTTTGAGGAATCCTTGTAAATCGATTAATAATCCTAAATCTACAAAAAAGATCGGGATAAATAAAACACTTCCTACAAAAACAACTTTTTCTTTAACAGCACCTTCACCCACCACTTCATTAATCGCTAATCCTGCTAAAAAAGCCCCAATAATTTTTTCGACTCCAATTAATTGCGCGCCTAGAGAGGCTAGAAAAACAACTAATAATACAAATAAAAATTGATTTCCTTCTTCCTTTCCAATTTGATTAAAAAATAGTCTTCCTAACCAATCAAAACCAAATAAAACAACCGCCGTATAAATCCCTAATGCTAAAATCAGAGCAGCCAGGTTAGCAATAGAAAAGTCGCCAGCATGAACTGCGATACAGACTGCTAGGACTAATAATGCTCCAATATCTGTAAAAATTGTCGCTCCGATAGTAACAATAACAGCTTGATTATTAACAACACCTAATCGGCTAATAATCGGATAAGCTAATAACGTATGGGAAGCTAATAAAGAACCAATTAAAACCGACGCATTCCAATCCCAACCAAACAAACGACCCACCAAAATACCCGCACTCAGGGGAATTGCAAAGGTTAAAAATCCAAAACCTAGCGAACGATTTTTCTGGCGTTTAAATTGCTTAATATCAACTTCTAAACCTGCCACAAACATCAGATAAAGTAACCCAATATCTGATAAAAGTTTCATCATCGGCAGTTCAGTTGATAATATTTTCAACCCATAAGGCCCCAGGAAAACTCCCGCTACTAATAATCCTATTAGTCCAGGGAGTTTTAACCGTTCAAATAAAATGGGAACGCTTAGGATAACCAGTAGTAATACTACAAATGGAACAATTGGTTCTGATAAAACTTCTGCAAAGTTGCCCATAATTTAAGAAAAAATCACATAAATACAACGGGTTTTTTAGACTTTAAAGGATGAGTCAACTCCGTGACTATATTCCTCTGGGAATATTTTTTTTATTATCCCATAATAAAAGCATTTAATCAAAGGTCTTTACTCTAAATTCATAGATTTTTTAACAGATGGGTTTGAGTTTGCAGCCAATGTGCGGCTTGTGTTCCCGATTTTAACGCACTTTCAATTTTATTTCCACCACACCAATCTCCCGCACAAACTAAGGGTAACGGAATTATCGTTGTTAAACAAGAAACACTTAAAGGTTTTTGACAAAAAGCATAACGCCAACGGTGAACTTGTATCCATTCGGGAGTATCTAACCCAGGGAATAAAGTATTTGCAGCTTGATGAATTAACTTCTTTGCGACTGCGTTTAAATCAGATGCTTCTAAATATTGTTCCGCAAAATTACTATTGCTTTGAATTACAAAAATAGGCTGTGTAGCATTCAAGCGTTTACTGCTATCGACTCCTACCCAGTCTAATATTTGATCATCGCTGAAATTTACAGCTTTCCATTCAGGAAGATTGTTCTGTTTTGCAGTTGAATAACCTGCTATTACGGTAATACAAGGAGCGTATTCAACGGATTTTATTGAGTCTAAAAAATTAGGCTCAACCGCAATATTAGAATCTGCAATTAATATTGACGCTTGAGGTGCAGGAATGGCAATAACCAGAGATTTTGCTGTTACTGTATGAGGAAGTTCTGTATTATTATCGCTTAATTCTATCTGACATTGCCAAGTATTTTCAGGTGTGATAGTCAAAGATTCAACTCGACTACTTAACCGAATATTCAACCCCTGGGCTAAAATTTTTCCGACTGTACTCATCCCAGAGGGTATGATATAATAGGGTTGGGAAATAGTTGACGGTTGGAGTTGATTTTCTTTAAACTCATAGAGAGTATTTGTCCAAAGTTGGAGTTGATTTTCTAAGGGTTCAGAGGTTTTTAAATATTGAATTAACTGTTGTAATTTTTCTCCTTGAGGTTCTAAATAACGGACTCCATGATCTGCACGAGTTCCCGCTATTCGTCGAGTCGCCATTCGTCCTCCCACACCCCTTGATTTATCTAAAACGATCACACTATATCCAGCATTTTGTAACTGTTGAGCGCAGGTTAAACCCGAAGCTCCAGCACCAATAACGGCGACATCAAATATGATTGAATTCATGGGTATTGTTGAACTTCAGTTTCTTAGATTATAAGTCTATATTGCTGATTTCTGATATTCTAAATGAATGAAAGTTGTAATTTGATGGGTTGTGTTAAAATTATGGAAGTTCAACCTAAGCAAGTAAAAACCTATTTAAAACCTGATGGAACAAGTCCCTTTGAAGAATGGCTAGATGCTTTTCAGGATATTAGAGGAGTATCTCTAATTAAGAAACGACTAAGGCGAGTTGAACTTGGAAATTTAGGAGATTATCGCTCAGTAGGAGAAGGAGTATATGAATTTAGGGTTAACTATGGATCGGGTTATCGCATTTATTTTGGACAAATTGGTTTAACTATTGTATTACTTCTCTGTGGGGGTGATAAAAGTTCTCAAAAAGAAGATATTAAAAAAGCTCAAAAATACTGGAGAAATTATGAACAAACTGAAAGTTCCCACAACTAAAAACTATCACGAATATTTAATTTCTTCTCTCCAAGATCCAATTAGTGCTGCTGGCTATTTAGAAGTGATCTTAGAGATTGAAGATAATCAACCTGAACCCGAATTACTTCAGGCTGCATTTAAAGATATTGTTGATGCGTATTTACAAAATAATCAGTTAACTCAAGAAGCTCATGAACTTTATAAAAAGCTAGATCAAATGTTATCTCAAAGTAAAGGGGAAGAAATTTATACATTCATTTCCTGGCTGAATGCAATGGGTTTCCAATTAAATGTAACAGTTAAACCCGTTGACCAAAAAGAATAATGATAAATTTCAGGGAATCTGATCAGCAATTGTTAACAAAACAGGATTTACTGATCCCGAATAACAGATTTTCCCAAATAGTAGTAAAATAGGTGAGAGAAACACTCCGAATTTAGGAGGAGATCAACGTTGGACGAACTAAGATCCGCATTGGAACTGGCAACAGAAGAGGAGTTAGAACAGTTAACAGAACTCTTGTTTAGTCGGGGTTTGAACCCTTTAGACTATGTACAAACTCCCCATCCCATTGATGTTCAAAGTCGAGACCGGGAAGCGTGGTTAGATGCCTTAGAACAGCGTTTTCGCTATCTTGCCGCCGATGGGGTGACGGTATTGCGGGGAAAAACTCAGCAAGTGACTTACCGCCAAGCCTTAATTCAAGTTTGTCACTATTTGAAAATTACCTATTCAAAAAACCTGTCAACTTCTGATTTAGAAGCCGAAGTTTTTTTGCATCTTTTAGGTCAAGCTTGGAAACGTTTACCGCAGTCAGAGCAAGCTGCTTTAACCCAAAAAGTTCAGAAAGCTTTAACAGAAACAAGACCTTTAAAACCCTTACCGATTTCTGCTCAAAAAGATCCGTTAGGGTGGTTATTTAAAGCCGGAAGTTTGGTAGCTGTTAATTCTGTAATTAGACCGATAATTTTAGGACAAATTGCCCGTCAATTTGCCTTACATTTTGCTAAATATCAAGTCGCAAAAGAAGCCTTAGTTGTGGGAAGTGCCACCGCAGCTACCCAATTTAAAAATTATGTTGCCATTCAAACCGCAAACCGAGGAATGGCGGTTACGGCGGCAAGATATGGGTTAACTCGGAGTGTATTTTCTTTCCTGGGGCCGTTGTTGTGGACGTGGTTAATTGCTGACTTAGGATGGCGCTCAATTTCAACTAATTATGCGCGGATTATTCCTACTATATTTACTTTAGCACAAATTCGTTTAACCCGTTCAGATTGGGCTTATACTTAACGCTAATTTGAGATTTTTTGACGGGTTTTAATCCATGAAATTTATCCTTTTTCCTCACCCAGAACAACGGTTAAAGTTACCTTGGAATTGTTTACAATGGGGGGTGTTTTTATTTCCAATCTTACCAATTTTTGGTGCTATTGGTATTATTTTGGCAATGCTTATCAGTTATCAACGTCAGTTTAAATCGATTCGGAAAAACCCCGTTAATCAAGGGTTGGCTATTTTAAGTATTTTATTAGTTATTATTTCTATTTTAGCAGATAATCCCCTGGAATCTTTGATCGGTTTAAATAATTTTATTCCCTATTTTATTGTGTTTGCGGGGTTAAGTGAAATTATCCAAACCCCTAGTCAACTGCGGTGGTTATCGTGGTTAATGATTTTTGCTGCTATTCCCGTGACAATTTTGGGACTGGGACAACACTATTTAGGATGGTCAGGAATTGACCTTTTACAGGGGATTTTAGGCTGGAGTTTACAACTGAATGGAAATCCTCCGGGTCGAATGTCCTCGGTCTTTATGTATGCGAATATTTTTGCAGCTTATTTAGTGATTATTTTTACATTAACTCTGGGATTATTAATTGAAGAATGGCAAAATAAAACCCAAAAATCAGAATTTTATCTTAATAATTATAACTTGAGAATAGCCTTATTATTTTTAACTCTATTATTAACCGGAATTGACTTAATTTTAACTAACTCTCGCAACGCTTGGGGGTTAGCAGTTTTATCAAGTTTAGCCTATGCTTTATATTTAGGATGGTGGTGGTTAATCCTATTAGTAACAACAGGAGTAACAGCCATTTTCGGGTCAGCTTTTGCACCCTCTCCAATTAAAGAAGGATTAAGAATCATTATTCCCGCTTATTTTTGGCAAAGAATTACCGATCAAAATTTTGTCCGTCCCGTAGAAACCCTAAGAATTACCCAATGGAAATTTGCTTTAAACTTAGCCCAAACTCGCCCATTAAGTGGATGGGGACTCAGAAATTTTACCCCCCTTTATGAAGCTAAAATGAACGTTTGGTTAGGTCATCCCCATAATTTATTTTTAATGATGTTCGCAGAAATGGGGATTCCTACAACCCTATTTTTTATGCTGATCTTGGGTATTATATTAACTCAAGGATTTTTGTTATTAAAAAATAGCTTAACGAATCCTTCCGATGGATTAATTTATTATAGCTATTTAATCACATTCTTAGTGTTAATTGTATTTAACTGTTTTGATGTCACCTTATTTGATTTTCGAGTCAATACCTTGAGTTGGCTAATTTTATCAGGAATTTGGGGAGTAGCTTGTACAATTCAAAAAACTAACCCTTATAAAATTTTATCATAACGCCGAATATCCGGCGGACTCGCAACCAAACCTTCAATTTGAGTTAACGCTTTTTGAAGATGAACACTTGCTAAATGGCTTTGTAAATGTTGTAAACTTTCCCATTCTTCTACAAAGGTAAAATCGGTTAAATCCTCTTGATTTTGTAATAAATCATATTGTAAACAACCCGCTTCTTGACGAGTCGGTTCAACTAAGGCCAATAATACCGCTTTTAACGCTTCTACTTTATCCGGTAACGCCACAACACGAGCAACAACACGCAAGCTTTGAGTCATTTTGAAATCCTCGTAAAATTTTTTAGTCTATGATTAGATAATATCAAAAAAATGTTATAATTAGTTAGGTAGAATATCTTAAAATCGTCTAAAAATGGATGACGCTGAATTAGAAAAGCTGCTTAAGGATCTAGAATCAGATCGAGTAGAACGTAAAGCATCCCCATCAGACCGAGGAAAACTTCAAGAAACAATTTGTGCTTTTGCTAATGACTTACCTAATCATCAACAACCTGGGGTACTTTTTATTGGGGTTAATGATAATGGGACTTGTGCTAATCTTGCCATCACCGATGACCTGTTAAAAAATCTGGCTGAGATGCGTTCAAATGGAAATATTCTACCATTTCCGACAATGACCGTTCAAAAACAAATTGTCGCCGGATGTCAGTTAGCCCTTATCATTGTAGAACCTTCCTATGCGCCTCCTGTACGCTACAATGGGCGAATCTGGATACGAGTAGGGCCACGTCGTGCGACCGCGACGGCTGAAGAAGAACGTCGCTTATCAGAAAAAAGGCGTTTCAGAGATTTACCTTTTGATATTCAACCGTTACCTTCTGCCAGTTTAGAGGATTTTAATTTAAACCTATTTCAACAAGAATATTTACCCGCTAGTTTACCCCCAGATATCTTAGAACAAAATCAAAGAACCATTGAACAACAACTAGCTTCTGTTAGATTTATTAATCGTCTTAATTATCCTATTCAACCGACAAATTTAGGTATTTTAGTCATTGGAAAACAACCTAGAGATTTTATTCCGGGTGCTTATATTCAATTTCTTAGAATTGAAGGAACTGAATTAACTGATCCAATCAAAGATCAAAAAGAGATAACTGGATCAATTTCTCAAATTTTGAGACAATTAGATGAAACGCTACAGATTAATATTTCAGTAGCTTCTGATTTAACGACTCAGCCTTTAGAAATTAAACAACCTGATTATCCTTTAGTTGCGCTACAACAATTAACTCGAAATGCAGTTTTACATCGAACTTATGAAGGAACTTATGCACCAATAAGAATTAATTGGTTTAGCGATCGCATTGAAATTCAAAATCCAGGTGGCCCCTTTGGACAAGTAACCCGTCAAAACTTTGGTCAACCCGGAATTACAGATTATCGTAATCCTAATTTAGCAGAAGTTTTGAAAAATTTAGGTTATGTACAACGATTTGGCGTTGGAATTTCTATCGCCCAAAAAGAACTCAAAAAAAATGGTAATCCTCCCCTAGAATTTACCGTTGAAGATAGTTATATTTTAGCTGTGATTCGGAGACATTTATGAATATTCCCATTATTGCTTTTTTCAATAATAAAGCAGGCGTTGGAAAAACATCCCTTGTTTATCATTTAGCTTGGATGTATAATCATTTAGGATTAAGAGTTGTTGCTGCTGATTTAGATCCGCAAGCCAATCTCACGGCGGCTTTTTTAGATGAAGATCGCTTAGAAGAAATTTGGGAAGACAACTCTCAACCCAATACGGTTTTTCGGTGTGTTCAACCGCTTGTGCGTGGTATTGGAGATATTGCCTCTCCGCAATTAGAATTAATCGAAGATAACTTAGCACTATTAGTAGGAGATTTATTGTTATCTGGATTTGAAGATAATCTCTCCTCAGAATGGCCCGGATGTATGGATAGGAAAGAACGATCTTTTCGAGTAATTTCTGCCTTTTGGCGACTCCTACAATACACCGCCGAAAGCCATCAGGCTGATGTGATTTTAACCGATCTCGGCCCCAATTTAGGCGCGATTAATCGGGCGGCTTTAATTGCGACTAATTATGTTGTTGTTCCCATTGCTCCCGATTTATTCTCCCTACAAGGATTGAAGAATTTAGGCCCTACTTTAAGACGTTGGCGACAAGAATGGCAAGAAAGATTAGAAAAAAAACCGGTATCTGATTTACAACTTCCTTCGGGTCAAATGCAGCCAGTCGGATATGTTTTGTTACAGCATTCGGTTAGATTAGATCGTCCAGTAAAAGCCTATCAGCGATGGATGAATCGCATTCCTAATATTTATCGACAAGCAGTTTTAGGAGAAGCAGAAAATCCTGAATTAGCATTGAGTCATGATCCGAATTGTTTAGCTTTACTCAAACATTATCAAAGCCTTATGCCTTTGGCGCAAGAAGCCCATAAACCGATGTTCGCGCTGAAACCTGCCGATGGAGCAATTGGTGCTCATCTTCAAGCGGTACAAAATGCTTATAAAGATTTTCATTCCTTAGCTTTAAAAATTGCTGAACTCACACAAATTATGAAGACGGATTAAAAGGATTAAGGGGATTTACACGGATTTTAATATCGGGGTTTGACCTAAAGTTTTTTCAACAATGATTTTCCTCCTCCTCCCCTATAGGCTTCTATTTCTGCGACTATTTCCTCCTCGGTTATATCTCCAATTCCAGGGATAGATTGAGTTTTATCAAATAGCTCTTTTACTTTTCGACTCAATTTTTCTTGTTCAAGGTTTAGGGGTTGGTTTTGAGTGTTTTTTAGGTTATCCCTAAACTCTTTAATCTTTTCTGTCAGGAGCTTTTTAGCTGATGCGCTACCTGGAATATTGGCAAGCAATTCAGTTTTCTCCTCTTTTTCTAACAGCTTAAAGGCTTTAGAAATTACCTCTTGGGGGTTATTGTATTTTCCAGTTTTAAGTTGGGCTTGTAAAAACTGTTCTTGTTCGGGGGTTAAGGTAATTTGGAGCATAATTTATTCTCCTCGGTGTTGAATAGGAATTGATAGCATTTGAGGGAATTAATATTTACCCTATAAATTTCTTAATAATTCCACCGCAACCCGTCGATAATCCGAAGCCGCTTCTCTGGAATTATGACTTTTCGATTGAATAATTGGCACCCCTTCTAAGGGACAACGTTCGTGAGCTTTATACGCGCGAATAATATTTTTAAACACGGGAATACCCGCTTCTTGTAACGATTTTTGCGCCTCAAACGCATCCCCTAAACTCCGAGGATCTACCTTGGTCATTAACACCCGATGGGGAACTTTTGAGGGGGTAATTGTTGATTTCACCGTTTCTATTAATGCCACTAAATCCATTGGTGCGGCTTGGGTCGGTAACACCAAATAATCGGCCACTTGCACAACAGCCAATAACGCATCGGATTTTAACGCCGGAGGGGTGTCCACGACTACTAATTCATAATCTTTAATCTGCTGCAACCGAGACAACAAACTGGGGTCAGTTTCAGACGAATGCTCAAAGGGCATTTCTCCCCGTTGGCCTTGTTCGGCCCACCAACAGGCTGAACCCTGGGGATCAGTATCAACTAACAGTGTGGTAAAGTTATTGGCAAGAATCGCAGCCAGGTTAATGGCGGTTGTGGTTTTCCCCACTCCTCCTTTGCCGTTAGCGATCACTAGAATTTTGGCCATAGTTGCAAATCCGGTCACAAGCAAACATCTGTCTAGTTTATCAAGCAGTTAGCCTTAACCGTTAATCATTAACCCAAAAAGAGTTAATCTGAATCAGTTATCCCTTAAGCTAAAAATTAATATAGCGGAATGTAAGACTATGGATGCCACTGCACTCTGGCAACGCTACCAAGATTGGCTATACTATCATGACGGCCTAGGACTGTACCTAGATATCAGTCGAATGCGATTCGACGATGAATTTGTTGCATCCTTATTGCCCAAGTTTGATCAGGCTTTTAAAGCCATGGACGCTTTGGAACAAGGGGCGATCGCTAACCCGGATGAAAACCGCATGGTGGGTCATTATTGGTTGCGCGACCCCGATCTCGCCCCGACATCAGGCCTCAAACGAGAAATTGTGGAAACCTTAGAAAAAATTGAGGCGTTTACGCAAAAGGTTCATCAAGGGGAAGTTAAACCGCCTCAAACTCCAAAATTCACGGATATTTTATCCATTGGAATTGGAGGATCGGCTTTAGGGCCACAGTTCGTGGCGGAAGCCTTAGCCTCAGAACATCCCGCTCTGAATATCCATTTTATTGATAACAGCGATCCGAAAGGAATTGATCGGGTTTTAGCTAAAATTGGCGATCGCCTCAAGAGTACCCTAGTGCTGGTAATTTCTAAATCCGGTGGCACTCCAGAACCCCGTAACGGCATGATCGAGGTACAAAATGCCTTTTCTGCCCAAAATTTGCAGTTTGCTAAACAAGCCGTCGCTGTTACCGGAGTTGGCAGTAAACTCGATCAACAAGCCCACGCTGAAGGCTGGTTAACGACCTTTCCGATGGCCGATTGGGTGGGGGGCCGGACTTCTGAATTATCGGCCGTTGGGCTATTACCCGCAGCCTTACAAGGCATTGATATTCGGGGGATGTTAGCCGGGGCTAAAGCGATGGACATCGCCACCCGCAAACCGCAGGTTAAAACCAATCCTGCCGCCTTATTGGCTTTGGCTTGGTATTATGCCGGAAATGGGAAAGGCGAAAAAGATATGGTCGTTTTGCCCTATAAGGATAGTTTGCTGTTGTTTAGTCGCTATTTACAACAGTTAGTGATGGAATCCTTGGGGAAAGAAAAAGACCTCGATGGCAATATTGTCTATCAAGGAATTGCGGTTTATGGCAATAAAGGATCGACGGATCAACACGCTTATGTTCAACAATTACGCGAAGGAGTTCCTAACTTTTTTGCCACGTTAATTGAAGTGTTAAAAGATCGATCCCTTCCCGCTTTTGAAGTCGAACCAGGGGTAACATCTGGGGATTATTTATCGGGATTTTTACTCGGAACTCGACAAGCCTTGTATGAAAATCATCGAGATTCAATTACGATTACGGTTCCTGAAGTTAACCCCCAAATCGTAGGCGCGTTAATTGCTTTGTATGACCGGGCTGTGGGTTTATATGCTTCTTTAGTTAATATTAACGCTTACCATCAACCCGGTGTCGAAGCAGGTAAAAAAGCAGCGGCGGAAGTTCTGGACTTACAACGAAAAATTATTCAAGTCCTCCAAGATGCAGGTCAACCCCTCTCCCTAAAAACCTTAGCTGAACGGGCAGAAGTTGCGGATCAAATAGAAGTTATTTATAAAATTCTGCGACATTTAGCCAGCAATCAACGCGGGGTAGTTTTAGAAGGAGATTTAGGAAAACCAGGCAGCTTAATGGCAAGTTATAGTTAATTGTTGACGGTTGATTCTTAACGAGCGAGGACGCTCCCCCTGCCTCTGGTACTCCCTATTCCCTTCTTAGTCCCTATGCCTTTAACAATCTTAGTGGTTGATGATGATTTAGGGACTCGTCTCTCGATTAGTGATTACCTGGACATTTCTGGCTATTCGGTAATTGCCGCCGAGAATGGTCAGGAGGCGCTACGCTTGGTGGAGCAATATCAGCCCCACCTGATCGTGACAGATATTGCTATGCCTGAGATGGATGGCTATGAGCTAATCAAGCGAGTCCGCGCTCGTCCTGTCTTTCGTCTGCTTCCGGTGATTTTTTTAACCGCCCACACCAGTACCCAAGAACGGATTCGAGGGTATCAACTCGGATGTGATAATTATTTGCCCAAACCCTTTGAGTTGGAAGAGTTGGGGGTGGTGATCCGGGCTTTATTAGAGCGATCGCAATTAATTGAGTCGGAATGGCGAGTCCGTCTGGCTGATACGGTTCCTGATGTTTCAGAAGCCACTTCAGAGGCTGTTGTCATCAAGTCGCCGCCAACCTTAGAGATTAGTCTGACCCAACGGGAGCGTGAAGTCCTAGATTTGTTAGCAGAAGGACTTTCTAATATTGCCATTGGCGATCACTTACATCTGAGTCCCAGAACCGTTGAAAAGTATGTCAGTAGTTTATTGAGAAAAACCGATAGTAATAATCGTGCTGAGTTAATTCGGTTTGCTCTCAAGAATAACTTGATTTCTTGAGATTTTCTGTGTGAACTACCCACACTGACTTGGAGTACCAAGTACAGTGTCGGCTTCTGTACTCGCAGGCGAATGCCGCACAATAGCCAAGCATCAACATCCCAGGCATTTTTGTGAATAAAATCCTGTTAAAACGAAAACACTATCAATTCCTCTGGTAATGTAGCTTGATAAATATCCACACACCTACATAAACTTCTATGACTGCCGTTAGTGAATTCAAACCCGGTCTTGAGGGCGTTCCCGCCACATTGTCCAGCATTAGCTACGTTGATGGACAAAAAGGAATATTGGAGTACCGAGGAATTAGTATTGAACAACTTGCTAACTATAGTACCTTTCTGGAAACTTCTTATCTGCTGATTTGGGGAAAACTACCCACCCAAGAAGAATTAGCAGAGTTTGAACACGAAATTCGCTATCATCGACGGATTAAATATCGAATTCGGGACATGATGAAATGTTTTCCCGAAACCGGTCATCCGATGGATGCCTTACAAACCTCGGCGGCCGCGTTAGGATTATTTTATTCTCGTCGGGCTTTAGATAATCCCGAATACATTCGAGAAGCCGTTGTGCGGTTACTGGCTAAAATTCCCACAATGGTTGCTGCATTCCAATTGATGCGGAAAGGAAATGATCCGGTACAACCCCGTGATGATTTAGATTATTCGGCTAACTTTCTGTATATGCTGAATGAACGAGAACCTGATCCGTTAGCTGCACGGGTGTTTGATGTCTGTCTGACTCTTCATGCCGAACACACGATTAACGCTTCTACCTTCTCAGCCATGGTGACAGCTTCCACCTTAACCGATCCCTATGCTGTAATTGCTTCTGCTGTAGGAACCTTAGCAGGGCCATTACACGGGGGCGCGAATGAGGAAGTTTTGACGATGTTGGAAGAAATTGGTTCGGTGGAAAATGTCGCCCCCTATGTGGATCATCTGATTGCTAAAAAATCTAAGATTATGGGATTTGGACATCGGGTTTATAAAGTTAAAGATCCCCGTGCGACCATTTTGCAAGAATTAGGGGAACAGCTATTTGAAAAGTTTGGCCATGACCAATATTATGAAATTGCTCTGGAATTAGAACGAGTTGTGGCTGATCGTTTAGGAGGAAAAGGAATCTATCCTAATGTGGATTTCTATTCGGGTCTGGTTTACCGCAAGTTAGACATTCCGGCGGATTTATTTACCCCGATTTTTGCGATCGCCCGTGTTTCGGGTTGGTTAGCGCATTGGAAAGAACAACTCACCAAAAACCGGATTTACCGTCCCACTCAAATTTATACAGGTTCTCACAAAGAAATTTATGTTCCGATCCAGGAACGAAACTGCGCGATTAACCTAGAAGGAGTAACCCTTTAAGGAGGTGTCAGTTGATGGTTGAGGCTGACGGTTACAATCAATAATCAACAGCCGACCGCCGACCGCAAACACTCGATTTCTTGATCAAACCGATCAGTGAATTTTCTCAGGTGGCCTAACTTTTGAGAACAGTCAAACGCTATACTGGTTTACGACAAAGATTGATCGCTGATTATACGGATTACACGGATTAACTGATAACTGATAACTGATTACTGATTACTGATTTCATGAACCCAGGAATTGACTTACAAGGAAGTTTTGTAGAAGGCCTCACGGGGCTGGGCTTACCGTTAGAGATTGCTAAATTGCTTTGGCTACCTCTGCCGATCGGTCTGATGATTGTGGCTTCGGTGGTTGGCGTTTTAGGCACGGTATGGCTGGAACGGAAAATTTCGGCCGCAGCCCAACAGAGGATCGGCCCTGAATATATCGGCCCTATGGGAATTTTAGCCCCTTTAGCTGATGGTTTGAAGTTACTGTTTAAAGAAGATACGGTTCCGATAAATGCTGACCCTTGGTTATTTACATTGGGGCCAATTATTGTGTCAATTCCCGTGTTTTTGTCCTACTTATTTGTACCGTTTGGACAAAACATGGTGGTTACGGATTTAGGAACTGCAATTTTTCTCTGGATTGCCCTTTCTAGTATTCAACCTATTGGGTTGTTAATGTCGGGTTATGCCTCCAATAATAAATATTCTTTATTAGGAGGATTGCGAGCCGCTGCTCAATCTATTAGCTATGAAATTCCCCTCGCCTTAGCCGTTTTAGCTGTGGTGATGATGTCTAATAGTATGAGTACGATTGATATCGTGAATCAGCAGACGGGCTATGGAATTTTAGGTTGGAATATTTGGCGTCAACCTGCTGGGTTTCTGATCTTCTGGATTGCGGCTTTAGCCGAGTGTGAACGTTTACCCTTTGACTTACCTGAAGCCGAAGAAGAACTGGTGGCAGGTTATCAGACTGAATATGCAGGCATGAAGTTTGCTCTGTATTATTTAGCTTCTTATGTAAATTTGGTTCTGTCATCTTTGATGGTGGCGGTCTTATACCTGGGGGGTTGGGATTTTCCGATTCCGGTTGATGTGATTGCTCCGGCTTTGGGGTTGAGTGAAACGACTCCCTGGTTACAAGTCCTTCTGGCGATGCTCGGTATCACTATGACGGTTTTAAAAGCTTATCTGTTGGTGTTTACGGCGGTTTTACTGCGGTGGACAGTGCCTAGGGTTCGCATTGACCAACTGTTAAATCTAGGTTGGAAATTCTTATTACCCGTTGGCTTAGTCAATTTGCTGTTAACTGCTGCTCTCAAGTTGGCATTCCCTGTTGCTTTTGGGGGATAAAACGCGCATCAGTGATCAGTTACCCGTTATCAGTTATCAGTGTAGGAAACAACTATCAATTAATGTTCCTAACTCTTAACTCTTAAGTCTTAACTGATGACTGATGACTGATGACTGATTACTGATTACTGATTACTGATTACTGTTCGAGGAAGACACCATGTTGAAGTTTCTCAACCAAGTCACTGATTACACGAAAGAAACCTTTCAAGCTGCTAAATATATCGGTCAGGGGCTTGCTGTGACGTTTGATCATATGCGTCGTCGCCCGATTACTGTTCAGTATCCTTATGAAAAGTTGATTCCTTCTGAACGGTTTCGGGGACGGATTCATTTTGAGTTTGACAAGTGTATTGCTTGCGAGGTTTGTGTTCGCGTCTGTCCGATCAATTTGCCTGTTGTTGATTGGAGCTTTAACAAGGAAAACAAGAAAAAGCAACTTAAACACTACAGTATTGATTTTGGGGTCTGCATTTTTTGTGGAAACTGTGTGGAATACTGCCCCACTAATTGTCTCTCGATGACGGAGGAATATGAATTAGCTGCTTATGACCGTCACGAGTTGAACTATGATAGCGTAGCACTGGGACGTTTACCCTATAAGGTGACAAATGACCCGATGGTGACACCGTTGCGGGAGTTCGCTTATTTGCCCGCCGGAGTTAACGAAGCCCATGATTTGCCGGAAACGGCTCGTCGTGCTGGGTTACGTCCTGAGTCCATTATTGAACAAATAGAAAAAAAGAATGAGGCTTGACCGTTAACCGTGTACAGACGCGCCATGGCACGTCTCTACTGAATTGCTCCAAATACTTTGATTAAGGGATGATGAAATTGTGAATCTAGCAGAAGGGGTTCAAATTGTTGCTTTTGGCTTATTAGCCATAATGATGCTGGGGACAGCATTAGGTGTGGTGCTACTCAGTAATATCGTCTATTCTGCATTTTTACTGGGGGGTGTATTTATTAGTATTGCAGGATTATATATTCTCCTGAATGCTGATTTTGTCGCCGCAGCACAAGTTTTAATTTATGTGGGTTCGGTGAATGTTCTGATCCTATTCGGGATTATGTTAGTGAACAAAAGAGAAGTTTTTAAAGAACTTCCGGGAACCTGGCTGCGTAAAGGTGCGACTGCTATTGTCTGTGTCGGATTATTTGCTCTGTTAGGAACAATGGTGTTATCTACACCTTGGTCAATCACAACTGTTGTTGCACCCCTAGAGAGTTCAATTGCTTTAATTGGGCAGCACTTTTTTACTGATTTCCTATTACCTTTTGAGTTGGCTTCGGTATTTTTGTTAATGGCAATGGTGGGAGCTATTATTCTCGCCCGTCGAGATTATTATTCTGATGCTCCACCTACGGAAAAAACTGAACCTCCGGTTTTTTCCTTACAAGAACGTCCCCGTGAGTTACTTTCTGTAGGTAGCGATCGCCCTCAAGACCGGGTTTGAATTTGAGCAGGTAAGTCGGGTTTTAGTAGAGACGTGCTATGGCGCGTCTGTACTAATTTGGGGGATATTAGAACTAGGTTAAAGACGGCTATTTTCAGTCTGTTGAATTCAATGAAATTGGAGAAAATTGGAACGTTATGCAATTACAACTGGAGTATTTTTTGTTATTGGCTGCGGCTCTATTTTGTATTGGGATTTATGGATTAATTACCAGCCGAAATGCTGTGCGCGTGTTAATGTCCATTGAAATATTATTAAATGCAGTCAACTTGAATTTAATGGCATTTTCTAACTTTTTAGATTCTGCTAATATTAAAGGTCAAGTCTTTACTGTGTTTGTAATTACTGTTGCTGCGGCTGAAGCCGCAGTCGGTTTAGCAATTGTTCTGACCATTTATCGCAACCGAGACACAGTAGATATGGAAGAATTTAATTTGTTAAAGTGGTAAGTTGACTGTTGAATGTTAACAGTTGACTGTTGAGTGTTAACTGTTAACGGACAAAACCTCTTATTATTATTTTAGCCTGTCGCCTAAATACCTAAATTAATCTCTGAGGCTATCCTAATGGAAAAAAATATAGAAATTTTAGCGAATCGAGACGAATTAATTGATCGAGCTTTAGATATTCTTCTAGCTAAAATTACAGAGGCGCTTCAAACTCGTAATCAATTTACGATCGCTTTAGCCGGAGGGAGTACCCCAAAACCGTTATATGAAGCGTTAGCTCAACAACCTTTACCTTGGAATCAAATTCATGTATTTTGGGGAGATGAACGTTATGTTTCTCCTGATCATCCCGACAGTAACCAACTGATGGCACGGCGAGCTTGGCTGGATCAGGTGAATTTTCCCGCTACTCATATTCATCCCATACCAACGGCAGCCAATAATCCCAGGGCTGATGCTGAACAATACAATCGGGAGTTAGAACAATTTTTTGATCTCCATGCCGGAGAATTCCCGACTTTTGATGTGGTTTTATTGGGGATGGGGGATGATGCTCATACAGCATCTTTATTTCCCCATACCGAAGCCTTAACAGTTGAGGATCGCTTAATTACCGTTGGCGATAAAGACGGTCAACCGCGACTGACCTTTACCGTCCCCCTGATTAATCACGCTCGCTGTGTGATGTTTTTGGTCACGGGGGCAAATAAACAGGAACCGTTGGCAGCAGTGTTCGCATCGAAGGCTGATGCCATGACCTATCCTAGCCGACTAATTCAACCCGTTGGGGAATTATGGTGGTTGTTAGATGCGGCAGCCGGAGCCAACTTAACTTAAAATTTGCCAAAATTTAAGCATCTGAAACATTTATCTAACTTAAGTTTGTCAATCGGAATAAATATGGTTGTTTGTCCCAATTGTAATTATCAAAATCCAGAAGGTGCGACGCAATGTGAAGCTTGTTATACGCCGTTGCCTTCTATGACCAGTTGTCCCCATTGTGGTGCAACAATACAAACGGATGCGTCGTTCTGTGGTCAATGTGGATCTAATTTACAGCCGGCATCGGCCGAAACGAATCCCGACGGAATAGAAGCGATGATTCCGACTCAAGTTTCGGCTCCGAGTGAACCTTTAGCGGAAGCAACGCCTCAACCTGTGGCGAGTTCAGGGTTGAATTTAGAAAAATCACCTCTGGCAGAGGTTCCACCTCCGGCTATGGAAACGACTCCTCCAGTTGTTCCAGTGGTTCCAGTGGTTCCAGTGGCTACGGTAGGGGAAGCACAACCCAATATTTCCCCAGGTTCCCAAAATTCTGCCACTCAGTTACAGCAACAGACGGCGCGGCTGCTTCATGTCCAAACTAATGCCTCTCTGGAATTACCCCAAAATGTCTCGGTGATTCATTTGGGTAAACCGAATGATTTAGTCCCGCCTGATATAGATGTTTCGGGATTTCCCAATTCGGAAATTGTGTCTCGCACCCATGCTGATATTCGGATTGAGGGGGATGCGTACTATATTGAAGATGTGGGTAGTTCTAATGGCACTTATATTAATAATATCTCCCTGACTAAAGGCAATCGTCATCGGCTCAGACCGGGCGATCGCATTTCTTTAGGGAAAGGGGATTTAGTTTCATTTATCTTTCAACTGTCCTAGAGGAGTAGGACACAGAAAACAGAACAGAAAACAGAACAGAAAACAGAACAGAGAACAGAACAGAGAACAGAGGACAGAGGACAGAGGTTTTGAGAGTCGGGATTTTTGGATTGTGAGGGGATTGACACTCCACTGCCTAAAGGCGAGTGGATTCTGGGTTCAACGAGTCCAGTTAATAGAAAAAAGTTGCCCTTCTAGGGCAAGGCTTTATACGCAAATTTTCGGTAAGGTCTTCTCAATTTCTAATTGGGGAAAAACCTTAATTCCTTAATCGCCCTATATTCACATCCAAAATCTCGAATTTCCCATTTAAAATAAGTGTAGGGCGTAGCTATTGATTGTTAGATTTTGCCAATGTGATTACACTAACATTATTACATCCTCTCCAATCGATTCCTGTCCGCAGTTGGGTCTTTAAAAGGGACAATGTGATTCGGATTGGGCGATCGCTCAAGAATGATGTTGTTCTCTATAGTGCGGTCGTTTCTCGGCATCATGTCGAGATTCGTCGCCAAGGTGAAGATTGGGTTGTCGTCAATCTAGGAACAAATGGAACTTATGTCAATGGACAAGCAGTTCAAGCTGTTCCTTTAATGGATGGACAAGTAATTCACTTAGCCATCTCTGGCCCCAAAATTCTCTTGAATATCCAATCTGATCCGACAGAATTGATTTTAACCGGAGGAATAGACGTGCATCACTCCTCCTTTCCAGAGGAACATCAGGTAGAACCCTCGTATTCCGTAGAAGTTGTGCCTTCACCGGGATCTTCTCCTGAACCCTTCTCTCCGACTCACCCAGAAGAAACAACGGAGGTCGATCTTCATAAAAGACTTATGTTTCCTACCAATCATCCGGTCTAACGGGATACCATAATAATCGAGTCAGCGCTGTCCCTGTCATCCCGGCAACAATTGTCCAAACCAGGACTAAACCCAAAACATCTCCCAGAAAAAAACTCGTCCCCTGACGCAGAATTCCCCCAAACATCCAACCGATGGGTAATGCCACCCCCCAAGAGATGACACTGGCTATCATCCATCGCCATGCTTTAAAGACTTCGGTGCGTAAGACCCACCATTGTCCGATGCTTAAACATATTCCCAATTTGATCCCCTCAATTACTCCGTAGAAAATTCGAGGGGTCAAATTTAATGTGCGCGGAGTTACCCAACCCAACAGTCCCACCGGAGTTAATGCGATCACACTCCAGATTAAAACATGGACAAAAATCCATCGCCAACTCTGGGAAATATACTGTTTAAGAATAAACCATTGAGCCAGACTAATAATTAATCCGCCAATGGCTCCTTCTAACGCGCCTAAATCGGGTCTTTCTCCAATTTCTATCCAAATTAAACTGACTAAAAATCCTACCAATGTTACAAACATCCACTGGATAACAAATCCTAGGTCTGTTTGTGCATCTAAACTCTCACATACCCATTTCATATAGTGGGGAACAGGGAACAGGGAACAGGGAACAGGGAACAGGGAACAGGGAATTACGAATTACGAATTACGAATTGGGAATTGGGAATTACGAATTGGGAATTACGAATTGGGAATAGAAATAGAAAGACAGATACAAGTTTAAATTTGCTGCATCAGTTTATGTCAATTACCGGATTTCCGCGACTGCTGTAGGTTGAAAGCGATCGCCTCTAAAATGATTTAATAGAGGATCATATTGTGCGTCTAATACCCAATTTGCGATTAATTGAGCCGTAATTGGAGCCAATAAAATCCCATTGCGATAATGACCTACGGCTAAGGTTAAGTTTTGCCATGAACTCGGCCCTAATATAGGAAATAAATCCGGGGTTTCCGGTCGAAATCCCCACCAAAATTCTTGAATGGGAAACTCTTGTAAAACCGGATATAATCGCATGGCTCCTGAGAGTAAAGTATCAATCCCATGAGGTGTTAAACCGGATGTCAGACCCACTTGTTCTGATGTCGCTCCAATGATAATTAAACCATCTCGACGCGGTACAATATAAGTATTTGAACCAAATAAAACTTGCTTCAAAGGTAAGGGTTTAATCTCATCGGGAACCCTTACCGATAACATTTGTCCCTTTCTGGGATAAACCGGAATTGATAATAACTGCCCCGACCAAGCACCCGTTGTTAAAATATAATGAGAGGCTCTAAAATTTCCTTGATTTGTATTAATTTCCGTTACGGTTTGATGGGGGGAAGTTACCAATTTTTCGACGGTGATTCCCTCTATAATTTTAACACCTAATTCTTGGGCTGCTATTTGCAAGATTTTGACTAACTCCCGACGGTTATCCACTTGAGCATCCTGGGGAAACCACCAACCCCCGACAACATCATCCCCTAAACCCGGTTGTTGCTGTAAAATAGCATCTCGTTCTAACCAATAACTGGGAGTTTCCGGCGTTTGCGGTAAGCTCGTACAGGGCGGACGTTCATAAACCGGGGCCAAAATGCCACAGGGCCAATATCCCGTATCTAACTCGGTGAGTTCCTCTAGTTTGCGCGTCCAGTCGTTGTAGAGGGCGCGACTGCGTAAACATAACTCTAACATGGGGCTAGGAGGAAGCTGTTCGGCTTGGGGTGCTAACATTCCCGCCCCCACTAAACCAGCGGCTTCTTGGACGTCCCGACTCAGAACCGTCACCGTTGCCCCCCGTAATTTTAACTCAACGGCGAGAGATAATCCGATTAATCCGCCTCCGATGAGAATGATTTCACTGTGTTGTTTCATAAAGCCTAAAGGTTTACCTCAAAAATTAAATCTATTTTCTATTTTAAACTTTTAGGGGTTTTTTATGAATTAAAATCAAAACATTAAACGAATTCAGCCTAATTGTCAATATGATTAAACGAATATTTACTAATACCGTCTCTGCTTTGTGTTATTCTTTAATTGATTCTCGATTTCCTTCCCCTCAAACTTATCAATATTTTCCCCATAATTCTGTTGTTCAGTTTGTGTTAGAACAACAAAACCGAATGCCTGATTATCTTCAATTTCCTCTATTGTTTTTAACGTTAATTTTTGAGAGTTGGGGACTCCTGAGAACAGGTTCGTTATTTCATTGTCAGTCGCCCTCTATCCGTCAACTTCAAATTCAAGCTTGGAAAAATTCACCCTTTCAAATTTGCCGAGATTTGATGCGATTTTATGAAAGTTTAGTGGTACTATATTGGCAATCTGATTATATAAACTCCTAGAATTATATAGCAGTCCTAAATAGGTTGTAATATTTTATCGTAGGGGTAATGTCCCTCCAAACCCAGACATAAAGAGGGTTTGGAGGGACATCACCCCTACAGAATTTTTTCACAAATCCTACACGGATTGCTATATTTAATAATTATTATGTCTGAAAATAACCTAATTCCCCTATCTGAATTTCCTTTGAAAGTTGAAATTGCCGTGATTGGTTCTGGCCCTGGAGGAGCGATTACTGCTTGTTTATTGGCTGAAGCCGGACGGGATGTTTTATTAATCGAAGAAGGTGCTGATTTACCCTTAGAATCCTGTGAGCCTTTTTCCGTTGCAGAAATGGTACAAAAATATCGGAATGGCGGTTTAACAGCAGCCTTTGGTCAACCCAAAATTCAATATGTTGAAGGTCGATGTGTAGGAGGAGGAAGTGAAATTAATAGCGGACTCTATCATCGGACACCGCCTGATATTTTAGCACAATGGAGTCAAGAATTTGAAGTTGATGCGTTAACAGAATCCGATTTAATTCCTCATTTTGAAGCCTGTGAACAAGCGGTTAATGTTTGTTATTTACCAGGAAAAGCTCCAACTGCGTCTTTAAAATTACACGAAGGCGCAATAAGTTTAGGATGGCAATCTTTAGAAGTTCCTCGATGGTTTCGTTATCAAGAATTAGATGAAACCGCAGTTCCCAAAGGGACTCGACAATCGATGACTAAAACCTTTATTCCCAGAGCTTTAAAAGCCGGATGTAAACTATTAGCAAATACTCGAATTAAAACGCTTCATCAAACAGATCAAATTTGGAGTTTAACAGGTTCTTGTAAAAGAAATAATCATCTTCAAGAACCAATAAAAATACAAGCAGAAACCGTATTTATTTGTTGTGGTGCAATTCAAACTCCAGCATTATTAAGACGGAGTGGAATTAAAAATAATATTGGTAATTCTTTAAAAATGCACCCAACGGTTAAAATTATAGCTCAATTTGATCAAGAAATTAACAGCTTAGATATGGGGGTTCCTGTTCATCAAGTTAAAGAATTTGCCCCTCGATTTAGTTTCGGTTGTTCGATTAGTTCTCCTCCCTATTTATCCGTTGGGATAACTGATTATCCTGAATATACTGAAGAAGTACAAAAAAATTGGCAAAATATGGGAATTTATTATGCTATGATTACGGGAGAAGGCTATGGTACTGTGAGAAATATTCCTTTTTATAATGATCCTTTAGTTCGGTATAAATTAACTTCTCAAGACTTAAAAGATTTATCAGAAGCCTTACAAAAATTAGCTCTATTATTGTTTGAAGTGGATGCTAAAATCCTCTATCCTAGTATTTCTAATAGCTCTCCCTTAACCCATCCTCAAGATTTAACTAAAATTCCCGCACATCTACCTGTAAAGCAAACCAATTTAATGACAGTTCATGTTTTTTCCTCCTGTCCAATGGGAGAAAATTTACAAAAATGTGCCGTTGATTCCTTTGGTAAAGTTCATGGATTTAATAATTTATATATTGCGGATGGGAGTTTACTTTGTACTGCACCTGGGGTCAATCCTCAAGGTTCAATTATGGCGATCGCTCGTCGAAATGTGTTACAATTTTTGGGGAAACTTTAGAGAAAGTTGGGATATATTGTAGACGGCTTACTGTTCCCTGTTCCCTGTTCTTCGGGCATCTAAAAATTTTAACTGTTGATAGAGCATAGAAATTTTAGGAACATTAACTCCCTGGGTAATTGCTGCTTGCAAAGGATTTCCTACAATTGCTTCTAATTCTAAAGGACGATGGGCATTATAATCTAATTTCATACTGGTTAAATAAGGTTTCATTTTATCAGTATGATCGAGCATTATTTTAATATGATCTTCAGGAAGATGGCGATTATAACTAGAGGCAATAGTTACCACTTCTCGCATTAATTCTTCAGCTAAAAGACGAGTTTCTGGGTTTGCCATGATTTCATCGGTTCTCGCATCTAAAATTACTGAAAGTCCATTATAGGGAATATTCCAGACTAATTTTTTCCATCGGGAAAACATTAAATCTTCACTCAGTTCCACCGGAATTTGAGCCTGTTGAAAATCCGAGGAAATCTCACGCATTCGGTCAGAAATTCCCCCAGGTTGATATTGATCTTGATATTCTCCTAAATTAATGGCACTATAATCAATATGCTGAATATGCCCATAACCCACTTTATTAGAACAAATAAAACATAATCCCCCCATGACTCGGTTTTGACCGACAATTTCAGCAATTTTAGGTTCAATATTCAGCCCATTTTGTAAGAGTAAAACGACTCCATCCGGTTTGACAATTGAGGGTAATAATTCCGGTAATAAATGATTGTGAGTGGTTTTTAAAGCCACGATAACAACATCACAAGCAGGCATTTGATCAACATCATTGTAGGCATAGACTTGGGGAAGGGTAAAATTTCCTTCTGGGGAGTCAATTCTTAAGCCCTGTTTTTTCACAATTTCATAATCATGATTCACTAAAAAATGAACCTCTATACCTGCTTTTTGAAGTCGGGCACCATAGAAACCGCCTACAGCACCAGTACCAATAATTGCATAGCTACGAGTTGCCATAATCTGAAAATTTTTTCCTAAATTTAATGCAGTTTGCTAGAAAAAATTGACCAATTTTCATTAATTTTTTTAGGATAACCCGGATCTATTGATTTCTTATTAATATCATAAACAATATATTCATCTTTCTTAAATAAAAAGGCTTTCCGATAATTGATTGTGATCGCCGCATCAATTCCTTTTGTAAAACTTGATGGCCATTCTTTTCCCAGTTCCTCTTTGATTTTCTTAGGATAACCTCGATCTGTTATTTCTTTATAAATATCATATTGAATATATTCATCTCCTTTGAAAAAATAGGCTTTTCCATTATTCCATAAAACTGCCGCATCAATACCTTGGTAAAAATGATGAGGCCATCCTAACCAATTACCACTCTTTAATTTTTGAGGATAACCCGGTTCCACTTGATTTTGATATAAATCAAAGCTAATATATTCATCTTCTTTAAAGAAAAATGCTTTGCCATTATTCCAAAGTAAACCTGCATCAATTCCTTGATAAAAGGAAACTGGAAAACTAGCTCCGATTCCCTGTTCAATTTTTTGAGGATACCCGGATTCAATACAATGATGTTCTAAATTATAACTAATATATTGATTATCTTTGAAAAAATAAGCATTTCCATCTTTCCAAATTAAAACAGTATCTAAATCCGCCATCAAAAAAGCTGCTTTTCCCCATTCTAACCAGTTAATAATTTCTGGGGGTAAATTTTGACGTTGACGAGTTTTAGGATCAATACAAATATGTTTAGTTGAAGCTTGAGCAATCAATTGATAAGAGCTATCTAATAGGATTTTATATTTAATTTTGAAAGAATTATCATTTAAGAATTCAGGAGTTGACTCAATGATCAGTTGATCTCCACAAAATATAGGAAATTTGAAATCAATAGTCGCATGAACAATGGGAATGGCAAAATCAGAATTCACAAAAAATTTTTTCAGATTAATTTCAGCCGTTGTTAGAGAAGCTTCATAAGCTTCATGACACATCGCCAAAATATTTGAAAAATAAACCACACCCGCAGCATCCGTATCTTGAAAACGAACGATTCGACTGTAGATATATGTCATTTTATTCCCTCATTTAAAATTCAAGTTGTTTAACTCCCTAATCTTGTCAAAATGATCAAAGGGTGGGCATTGCCCACCGGATGAATTCTAATTGTTAATCCCTAATTTTATCATCCTTTATTCTTGATCAACATGACATCAATAATGTTATTAGCCATAGCTTCAGAAATCTCTAAAGCACTAAAGAGATTATCTAACAAGGCATCTTCTTCTTCTGTAATTTCTCCATCTGCTAAGGTGATATCAGTCACTACAGCAAAGGCAGTTTCTCGGAGTTCATTGGGCAATTTCTTCACGGCCTCTTTTAATAAAATATCTGCTCCTTGTTCTTGCAATTGATTCAGGAGTTGATCAATCATGGATCGCATTTTTTCCCCTGAATAATCACTAAAAAGCTGCATCCGTGAGAAGGTTGTTGTAATGGCTTGGGATTCACTTCCAGTAATATAACCATCGGCGGCTACCGCTATTAATGCGATCGCAGCAAATGCTTCCGCAGAATTCAGTTGTATTGTACTTGACATTGTTAAAACTCTCCTGGCTAATTTCAAGTTGAAGCCGATTTTTCCCACGTTTATAAGACATATCTGGGAGATTGAAAACGAGCGTGTCTTCAGACCTGAGATGAAAATCGACACTTCGACACTTCGACAAGCTCAGTGCAAAGCAAGCTCAGTGACCGCTCAGGGGAATTTATTCCCCGTGAATATTTCTCCAATCTATGTTAACATATCAAAAGGTCGAAAAATAAACAGAGGGAATTACAATGATAGTTCTGGAATACAAGTGTAAAGGCAAAGTTGATCAATACAAAGCAATTGATGAAGCAATTCGCACCACCCAATTCATTCGCAATAAAGCGATTCGGTATTGGATGGATAATTCAAGAGAATTGAAGATTGATAAATTTGCACTCAATAAATATTCTACAACTCTCAGAAATCAATTCCCTTTTGTTGCCGACCTAAATTCAATGGCAGTCCAATCCGCAGCCGAACGGGGATGGACTGCCATTAGTCGTTTTTACGATAATTGTAAGAAAAAGATTTCTGGTAAAAAAGGATATCCCCAATTTCAAAAAGATTGCCGTTCCGTTGAATATAAAACATCGGGATGGAAATTACACCCAACTAAAAGACAAATTACCTTTACCGATAAAAACGGGATTGGTAAACTCAAATTATTGGGTAAATGGGATATCCAAACCTACAATGTTAAAGACATAAAACGGGTGCGTTTAATTCGTCGTGCCGATGGATATTACGCCCAGTTTTGTCTGAATATTAATATCACCGATATTCAACCCAAAACCGGAAAGGAAATAGGACTTGATGTTGGTATTGAGTCGTTTTACACAGACTCCAATGGATATCAAGAAGTTAATCCTAAGTTT
>NZ_LR734889.1 GCF_900010725.2 Planktothrix serta PCC 8927
AGCGATCGCTACCTGATAAAATCAAGAGCGGTCGCTTATTTTTTACAAAAATAAAGATGCTAACAACTCTAATAGAAAAACTGAAAAAAGTCAAGGATTACCGGAAAGCCCAGGGGACAAGGCATCCCATATGGCTAGTATTATTAATAGTCATCTTGGGGCTAATGTCGAGAAATTTAGGGTACAGAGAACTGGAAAATTTTGCTAAAATTAATCGAAAAGAACTCAGCCAAGTTTTAAAAATCAAGCTAGAAAAACTGCCATCATACTCAACAATAAGAAGAGTAATACAAGGGGTAGAATGGTCAAATTTAATCGAGATATTTAATCAATGGGCGGCTTTGAATTATCCGCATCAAGAAGAACTAGATTGGTTAGCAGTAGATGGAAAAAGCCTCAGAAGCACTTTGAAAGATTTTGGAGATAACTCCCAAAATTTTGTGATGATTGTTTCACTATTTAGTCAAAGAACAGGATGTGTATTAAACCTGAAAAAGTTGGAGAACAAAAAAGGATCAGAAATCAGCCAAGCGCAAGAGATAGTAAGGGATTGCCAGTTAAAAGGAAAAGTAATAACCTTTGATGCGTTGCACTGTAATCAGAAGACTGCTGCTCTAGTCATTGAGAGTGGAAATGATTATATAATGGCTTTAAAGAAAAATCAAAAAAAGTTATATGAGCAAGTTGAAGCTGTAATAAAAAGTGAAAATCCTTTGAGTGTAGATGTGACACATGAACACAGCCATGGCAGAAAAATTACTCGAAAAGTTTCGATTTATCAAGTCAATAGCGACTTCTACAAAGGGTGGAATCATCTGAAACTTGTGATTCAGATAGAAAGAAGTGGCAATAGAGGAAAAAAGCCCTACAAAGAAAAAGTATATTATATCAGTAGTGTCGTTAACGAGGCTCAAACGTTGGCTCAAATCATTAAAGGACATTGGGGGATTGAGAATCAATGCCATTGGGTAAAAGATGTAATTTTTCAAGAAGATAAAAGCCGAATTCGTAACTTTCAAGCGGCTACTAACTTCTCAACTCTCAAAACTCTGGTGATCAATCTTTTCAGAAGTTGGGGTTTTGTATCAATAACAGAAGGACAACGATGGTTAACTGCTCACTGGTACAAGATTTTCAGTCTTGGGGAACTGTTTCCCCTAAAATCCTAAAAATAATCGAGTAAATTCTAGTAAAAATCCAAATAAAATAGATGGAAACTCTCTATGGAAAAGCCATAGAGGAGTTTTTACTACTCAAAAATCAGAAAGATTATTCCTTGACTAACATTCCTGATAATTCAGCTAGAATTACTCA
>NZ_LR734890.1 GCF_900010725.2 Planktothrix serta PCC 8927
CCATTTTTTTTCTGTTCGAGAGCTATTGGTTGATTACTTCCCATACGGTTTTTATTAAGACTATCTTCCCTAACATTGACCTCTATAACTTGTTTCAATAATGCGTTATGATTGCTATTATACTCTTGAATTAACTGAGATTCTATTGAACTAAAGTTTGTATTAGTCAATGCAAATTGAGGTTGATTTTGATGGTGTCTTTGGGAACTTCTAGTCACTTGTTGAGATGAATGTCCTGAAGTTTGGCTTGGAGAATATGAATCACTAACTCTTTTATGTTCTTTGGATTGAATTGAATTGATTATATCTTCTCTGGAAAGATTTTGATAAAGTCGCTTTAATTCTTCAAACTGGTTTTCCAAATTATTATATTTTGCTTCCAACTCCTGATATTTATAAGGAACCTGGTCTTTAGATTCTTGTGAACTTA
>NZ_LR734891.1 GCF_900010725.2 Planktothrix serta PCC 8927
CTAATGTTAACTTTTTCTCCCTCATGTTGCTGTTGACAAACAACTTTCCTGTTTTTTGCTAATCCAGCTATGTATTTTAGCTTTCTTGACTCTAATTGTTTCAAAAAAGTCCGATTATTTCCATATCCAGCATCTACTAATACGACTCCCGGTTTAGACCCTCGGCTTAGGCATTTGTCGATTAACTTCAATGCTAGGTCTGGCTTTTTAACGAAATCTGAATCTTGCTTTCCTCCTGGTAATGAACTCGCGTGTTGATACAATTCCACATCTAAAGGCAGACTTTTTACCCCATCATATAAGTGGGTCGTTACCAACACGATTCCATTATCGGTTTTGCCGATTTCTCCTATGTATTGTCTTCCAATCCCCGCCGTTTCCTTACCACTTTTTCGGTGTCCTGAATCATCAATTATTAAAGTAAATCCTTTCCTGACCTTTGTTTGACTGCATTGTTGCATGATTTGCAGTCGTCGCTCGTTGACTTTCTCTGCGTCCCAGGTTGCTTCTGTCAAAAAATGATGCAATTGGTGATAAACCACACCTACTGCGTTATTTGACATCTGAGTTAAGTTTTTTCGTTCACTTTCGCCCAATAATCCGCCTAAATAGTGCCTAAATCCTCTTTTTTGAGATGGATTGCTCAACACCGGATCGAACCTAGCACACCATTTCTCAAAGCATGGTGGCATAGCAGATGGAGTGGTTTTTTTCATCGAAGCCTCTCAACGTATAATACTTACCCTGTTGTAATTATAGCCGTTTTATTTCTCTTTTTTGTTTAAGTCCCGATAGTTGAAATATTCCTACACTCACAGAGTACAGTCTAGGCTTCTCAGCGACAGCGACTCCGGCTATTGCTTTGGACGTTAACTGAGCTTTTAAAATGGGCGCCCTACCGATCTATTTTTTATTGAGCTATCTCTATGGCTGGCTGCCTTTTTGGTCGCAGCTTGTATTGATATGCTATCCTCACTTGTTTTTCCTCAATCGCTATGACTATGATAGTATAAAAGTGACGACAACGGGTAGACGGAAATGAAAACTACTAGATTAAATGTCAGAATGTCTGAGCGCAGATTAAATAAACTTCGTTCTTATGCCCTAATCAAAGATAAGACAGTCACACAGATAGTAGAAGACTGGGTTGACAGATTACCAAATATAGAGAGTGTTAAAAACGAAGCTGACTCCCTTCCTGTCAATCCTGCGGATTGAATTGGCCAGAGGTCGCGGTTTTTAACCGCCTTACATCTCACTACTGAACAGAGTACCTTCAGTGGGAGGCTTGTGACGGAAAAGCTAAATTTATTGGATTTTTGTTGCCAGAGATGCCTTGGAGATGTAAGATTGATCATGTTTTTTATTTTTGACTTGGGGGGTATTTTTTAGCCCCAAGCCGTGAATGCGCTAACCTGTTGTGAAGAATCGTTAACTGAGTGAAAATTCTGGTTAATGAAACCTAAGCAATAAAGTAAGCGCGTTTTTATTGGGTGACTTTTCACCTTTTTTCAGCAAGCCCTAATTAAGATTGGGTGAATTCTAGGGAGTGATTATTGTTAAATAAACCCGCTTTTTCTGTGATTTTTGAATTCCTTTATTGGATTTTAAAACTCCATTTAAAAGGCGGGTTTATTTGGGGGTACTAACCCAACCTAAGCTAACCGTTTAGCTTCTACGGTTTTGGGTAATTTTAAAGGGGCGATTAAATCACTAATTTCTAGTTTCCAACCATTGGTTAAAGTCAAAATAGTGTTGCCATTTAATTCGGTTTCGCTCACTACTTCTTCTTCCAAATCTTTTTTGGCAACGTAAACAATTAATTGATCGCCGCTGCCACGACGTAACATAACTTTCATCTATCTTCCCCCTTTGGAGACTCCCACTAACGGAGTACATGATTGGTGCACAGTCTGGTCAACTTGGGCTTGATTTCAAGCCCCCGTTAAAATCGGTACCCCGATTTAACGGCGGGTTGTTG
>NZ_LR734892.1 GCF_900010725.2 Planktothrix serta PCC 8927
TCAGGGAAAATAAAGTTTTCGTGGGGTTGATCCGAAGGCGCCATCCAAGCCCGCAGACCTTCATTTAACAGAATGTTCTTGGTATAGAACGTTTCAAATTCAGGATCTTCGGCTGCCCGTAATTCTTGGGAGACGAAATCATAAGCGCGTAGGTTTAGAGCCAAACCAACAATGCCGATAGAACTCATCCACAGACCCGTGACAGGCACGAATAACATGAAGAAGTGTAACCAACGTTTGTTAGAAAAAGCAATCCCGAAAATTTGTGACCAAAAACGGTTGGCGGTCACCATCGAATAGGTTTCTTCCGATTGAGTCGGTTCAAAAGCCCGGAAGGTATTGGCTTTGTCGCCATCTTCAAACAGGGTATTTTCTACCGTCGCTCCGTGAATGGCGCACAACAGCGCACCACCCAGAATTCCAGCCACTCCCATCATGTGGAAGGGGTTCAGCGTCCAGTTATGGAAGCCTTGCAGGAACAGGATGAAACGGAAGATCCCCGCCACCCCAAAGCTAGGGCCAAAGAACCAGCCCGACTGACCCAAGGGGTACATCAGAAACACACTGACAAATACCGCAATCGGCCCAGTAAAGGCAATGGCGTTGTAAGGACGAATGCCCACTAAACGAGCAATTTCCAACTGACGCAGACAAAAGCCGATCAGCGCGAAAGCACCGTGTAGAGCTACAAATGTCCACAGACCGCCCAGTTGACACCAACGGGTAAAGTCCCACTGAGCTTCAGGCCCCCAGAGAAACAGCAAGGAATGTCCTAAGCTGTTGGCGGGGGTACTAACGGCGGCTGTTAAGAAGTTACAGCCTTCTAAATAAGAGCTTGCTAAACCGTGGGTGTACCAGGAAGTCACAAAGGTTGTTCCGGTTAACCAGCCACCAAGAGCTAGGTAAGCACAGGGGAACAACAGAACTCCTGACCAACCCACGAAGACGAA
>NZ_LR734893.1 GCF_900010725.2 Planktothrix serta PCC 8927
GAACAATTAGAGGCATTAATGCCCGATGGGAGTCAGGTTGAAAGTGAGTATACTGAAATGGAAAGTACGTTACATTATCTCCAATTAGCGTTATTAGTGTCTTGTTTAGATTGGTTATGGAGAGACAGAACAGACTATTTTATTGGCGCAAATTTAACGATTTATTTTAGTCGTCAACAACTGAGAAATCGAGACTTTCGCGGGCCGGATTTTTTCTT
>NZ_LR734894.1 GCF_900010725.2 Planktothrix serta PCC 8927
TTTTAACTGACGAGGGGGTTTGGGGGAGCGATAAGTCCCACACTGAATTTCACGCTCACCAAAAAATAACCACCAAATCAGTGTGGGATACTTCGACCCTTCGGCAAGCTCAGGGCATCGCAAGCTCAGTAACAACATGGACTCCCCCAAGTTAATTTTGTATGTCCCAATTCCGACCAAATTAACAATAATATGCTAGAGTATAT
>NZ_LR734895.1 GCF_900010725.2 Planktothrix serta PCC 8927
TATTGCTCAAGCGTTAGTGGAACGTCACCAAGCCGGGGTTCAAGTAAGAGTAATTTTAGAAAATACCTATCGTCGTCCTTGGAGTTCATTGAAATTCACAGAAATTCAGCAGTTACCTGAACGAGAAAAGGATCGATATCAGGAATTTATATTATTAGCAGATTTGAACCGAGATGGAACAGTTAGCTCAGAGGAAAGTCAGCAACGAGATGCTTTAATATTGTTAGAAAATGCCGGAATTCCGATTGTTGATGATACTGAAGATGGCTCAAAGGGGACAGGGTTAATGCACCATAAATTTATGGTCGTTGATAGCAAAAATATAATTATTACTTCTGCTAACTGGACAACTAGCGATGTTCATGGGGATTTTCAAGCCTTAGAAAGTCAAGGAAATGCGAATAATTTATTAAAGATTGAAAATGCAAAATTAGCCCAATTATTAACTCAAGAGTTTGATTTAATGTGGGGGGATGGCGTTGGCAAAAAAAAGGATAGTTTATTTGGAATTGAAAAACCTTTTCGAGGTAATCAGACTATTTTAGTCGGGAATATTCCTGTTACCGTTCAATTTTCTCCTACCTCTGGAAAACAACCTTGGCAAAATAGCACGAATGGTTTAATTGAACAACAGTTACAAAAGGCTACTCAATCCTTTAATTTTGCCTTATTTGTATTTTCTTCTCAAGCTATTGTGAATACCTTAGAAAAAAAACATCAAAATCAGGTATTAATTCAAGGATTAATTGACCCTGATTTTGCCTATCGTTCCTATAGTGAAGGTTTGGATATGATGGGAATTGCGTTAGTTAATCAGTGTCGTTATGAAGCCGAAAATCATCCTTGGAAACAACCGCTTTCCACAATAGGAATTCCGAATTTATATCCTAGCGATCGCTTACATCATAAATTTGGGATTATTGATGGTAAAATTGTAATTACAGGTTCCCACAATTGGACAGAAGCCGCCAATACCCAAAATGATGAAACCTTAATTGTGATTAAAAATCAAACCGTTGCGGATCATTTTCAGAGAGAATTTGAACGACTGTATCAAAATTCAACCCTAGGAATTCCCAGTTGGCTATTAACAAAAATCGAAAAAGATTTAAAAGCCTGTGGAGGTTCTATTGCTACAAAATCCACTAATTCTAAAGCTGTAGAGACTGTAAATTCAGCGTCTTCAGACATTAAAATTAATCTAAATACCGCAACTCAAGCGGAATTAGAAACCTTACCCGGAGTCGGTGCAAAATTAGCTCAAAATATTATAGCCACTAGACAGAAAAAACCCTTTACTTCCCTAAAAGATTTAGATCAGATGCCCGGCGTTGGCCCAAAATTATTAGAAAAAATTAGCGATCGCGTTACTTGGTAAACTAGAATAGGCAATAGTCAACAGTTATTACTAGGAGTGGGTTTATCTTTGATTGAGGATTGAGGTCAGCACCCCGCACTAAAGTGACGGGGCTTCATGCCTCTAACTTTAGTTAGTTGACCAGTCTAAGCCTAACGGCTACGTTTTCTGAATCATAATACCTACAAATGCGACGCTAGTTTGTAGCTCTATTGTTAACAATTAAACAGTTTTACGAGGGGTAAAACAGTGTTGTTAACCTAACAAGTTCAGAAAACATTGACGAAGCGAACATTACCCTAGAAATAGGAGTTATTTCATGTCTAATTACGTCTTTGTAATTGATACAAATAAACAGCCTCAAAACCCAATACATCCCGCCCAAGCTCGATTGTTATTGAATCAAGGTCAAGCTGCTGTTTATCGTCGTTATCCGTTTACTATTATCTTAAAGGA
>NZ_LR734896.1 GCF_900010725.2 Planktothrix serta PCC 8927
TTACAACAACTTGAAAATCCTGAAATCTCTGGAATTGAGTACCAACAAGGAGAGCTACAGGGATACGAAGTTCGGCAATATTTACTGGAAAAATGGAGTAGAAAATGTGCCTACTGTGGGGTTGAAAACGTACCCTTAGAAGTAGAACATATTCACCCCAAATCCCAAGGCGGAACTGACCGAATTTCCAATCTTACTGTTGCTTG
>NZ_LR734897.1 GCF_900010725.2 Planktothrix serta PCC 8927
CAAAAGAGAATCAAGTGGTCAAGATAGAAAGGGCTGACGGTGGAAACCTTGGCACACAGAGGCGAAGAAGGACGTGGCGACCGACGATAAACTCCGGGGAGCTGGAAGCGAGCGATGAGCCGGAGGTGTCCGAATGGGGCAACCCAAAAACAGCCCACTGAATCAAATAGGTGGGTATGAGCGAACCGGGCGAACTGAAACATCTTAGTAGCCCGAGGAAAAGAAAGCAAAAGCGATTTCCCGAGTAGTGGTGAGCGAAAGGGAAACAGCCTAAACCAACAGGTTTACCTGTTGGGGTAGTGGGACAGCGACAGTGGACTCAGAGAGTTAGACAAAGCAGATGAAACCTGCACCAAAGAAGGTGAAAGTCCTGTAGTCGAAAACTCAAAAAGCCTAGCTGAATCCCGAGTAGCACGGAGCCCGTGAAAGTCCGTGTGAATCCGCCTCGACCACGAGGTAAGGCTAAATACTCCTGTGTGACCGATAGAGAAACAGTACCGTGAGGGAAAGGTGAAAAGAACCCCGGAAGGGGAGTGAAACAGAACCTGAAACCGTCAGCTTACAAGCAGTGGGAGTCCGATTCAACGGATGACCGCGTGCCTGTTGAAGCATGAGCCGGCGAGTTAAAGGCAATGGCAGGTTAAGACAGA
>NZ_LR734898.1 GCF_900010725.2 Planktothrix serta PCC 8927
GGCGAAAATGTGTTAATTGAAATGCAGGCTGTAAATGTACCAGCTTTTGGCAAAAGAATTCTTTATAACACAGCAAAAATGTATGTAAATCAACTAAAATTAGGGGAAGTTTATCCAGAATTGAGAGCAGCCATAGGTGTAGCGGTGACGGATTTTATTATGTTTAATGAACATAATAAAGTGATTTCACAATTTACTCTGAAGGA
>NZ_LR734899.1 GCF_900010725.2 Planktothrix serta PCC 8927
ATAGGTGTAGCGGTGACGGATTTTATTATGTTTAATGAACATAATAAAGTGATTTCACAATTTACTCTGAAGGAAGATGAGTTACTCCTGAATTATCAACATAGTCCGTTAAAATTAGTATTTGTGGAGTTACCCAAATTTAATAAAACTTTGGAAGAATTGATTAATATTACGGATAAATGGCTTTATTTTTTACGCAAAGCACCAGATTTAGAAGTCGTGCCAGAATCGATGTTAATTGTACCCGAAATTGAGAAGGCTTTTGCGATCGCGGATCGGGTCAACTTAAGTTTAGAGGAAATAGACGATTTGGAGAAACGAGAACAGTTTGAACGGGAAAGAATAGGTGCTATTGAGTTGAGTAAGGCTGAAGCTCGGGCTGAAGGGTTGACTCAAGGGTTGACTCAAGGGTTGACTCAAGG
>NZ_LR734900.1 GCF_900010725.2 Planktothrix serta PCC 8927
TTCAAAGTCGGGGGGAAAAGAGTAAAGAAAGAGCGATCGCTACCTGATAAAATCAAGAGCGGTCGCTTATTTTTGTAAAAAATAAAGATGCTAAAAACTTTAATAGAAAAACTGAAAAAAGTCAAGGATTACCGGAAAGCCCAGGGAACAAGGCATCCGATATGGCTAGTATTATTAATAGTCATTTTGGGGCTAATGTCGAAAAAATTAGGGTACAGAGAACTGGAAAATTTTGCGAAAATCAATCAACAAGAACTGAGTCAAGTTTTAAAAATCAAGCTAGAAAAACTACCATCATATTAGTCAAAGAACAGGATGTGTATTAAACCTGAAAAAGTTGGAGAACAAAAAAGAATCAGAAATCAGCCAAGCCCAAAAGATAGTAAGGGATTGCCAGTTAAAAGGAAAGGTAATAACCTTTGATGCGTTGCACTGTAATCAAAAAACTGCTGCCCTAGTCATTGAGAGCGGGAATGATTATATAATGGCTTTAAAGAAAAATCAAAAAAAGTTATATGAGCAAGTTGAAGCGGTAATAAAATGTGAAAATCCTTTGAGTGTAGATGTGACTCATGAACACAGCCATGGCAGAAAAGTGACTCGAAAAGTTTCAATTTATCAAGTGGATAGCAACTTTTTTCAGCAAGCCCTAAATAAATAGATGTAAGTTCTCTATACGAAAGCTTTAGAGAAGTTTTTGTTATTCACAAATCAGAAAAATTATCCCCTGAGCAAAACTCCAGACAATTCAGTTAGAATTGCTCAGTTTTTTCGCCTCATTCCTAAAAATTGGGGAGTCAATTTGACTCCCCAATTTTTGAAAATGAAACAGCCCTGCCTTAACAAGGGGGGAACAGATCCCCCTAAGTCCCCCTTTTTAAGGGGGATTTAGGGGGATCTAATCTCGGCTGTAATCACGGGTTTTCGGCTTAAGTTGAC
>NZ_LR734901.1 GCF_900010725.2 Planktothrix serta PCC 8927
AACAGGGAACAGTAAGAAGTGAAAGGGTTTCAAGATTTAGAAATGTCCTAACTGTAATGCGTAGCGCTATAACCCCCAAAAATAAAGATAACGGTTGACCTTCAGGTGAAATGTTGATCAGCGATCGCTGCGATCGCACGGTAACAGGAGATGGAAATAACTTGGATCATTGTAACGATAAGGTGCTGGCATAACTATTTTCCGCGTATACTAATCATTTAGGTTAATTTACACCCGATTAATTAAATGCCTAGTTTGACTGAAATCCCCAATTTAGGAATCCAAATCACTTTAGTTGCTGGTTGGTTAGGTTTAATTCTTGTGGTCGCAGAAGGACTCAACCGAATTTTTTCTGTTAGTCCTGAAATCTCCCGCAAAATTGTTCATATTGGAACTGGAAATGTAATTCTATTGGCTTGGTGGCTGAATATTCCGGCGTGGGTGGGAATTACCGCCAGTGTAATTTCAGGAATCATTGCGATTATTTCCTATCAAACTCCAATTCTTCCTAGTATTAATAGTGTGGGACGTAAAAGTTTAGGAACATTTTTCTATGCGGTGAGTATTGGGATTTTAATCGGTTGGTTTTGGACAATTCAACAACCTCAATATGCTGCTTTGGGTATTTTAGTCATGACTTGGGGAGATGGTTTAGCTGCTGTTATAGGTCAACAATGGGGTCAACACAAATATCGAGTTTTCGGGAGTCAAAAAAGTTGGGAAGGTTCTTTAACAATGCTATTGGTTAGTTTGATTATTTCCAGTGCTATTTTATTAACAGTTCAGGGAAATCATCAACTTACTTGGATTGTTTCAATAGCTGTGGCGATTGTGGCGACTGGATTAGAAACTTTTTCAAAATATGGAATTGATAATCTCACTGTTCCGTTAAGTAGTGCATCACTGGCTTTTTTTCTCAATCAAGTTTTATGAATTTATTTAATATAGCAGGGAACAGGGAACAGGGAACAGGGAACAGGGAACAGAGGGGAAAAGAAAATAGGGAATAGGGGATAGAAAAAA
>NZ_LR734902.1 GCF_900010725.2 Planktothrix serta PCC 8927
GTAAGCGTAGCGCACGCACCATCCCTAACCCGAAGAAACCCGGTTTCTGATTAATCAAATTTTTAAATAAATTGCTCAAAAAATGGTGCGATCGCTGACAATCAATTGAGAGCATAATAAATGTCTCTGTGATGGTGATTTAATATTGGTGCGTGCGCGGAGCTTACGCACCCTACAATTTGATCAAAATTTTTAAGATAAATTGAGTGCGATCGCTTCCCAACCCGTAGGGTGCGTAAGCGTAGCGCACGCACCATCCCTAACCCGAAGAAACCCGGTTTCTGATTAATCAAATTTTTAAATAAATTG
>NZ_LR734903.1 GCF_900010725.2 Planktothrix serta PCC 8927
TGAACTAAAGTTCGGGCTAAGAGCTAAAGTCATCTAAAGATGACTCAAAACTTCTCTTTCTTAACCCGTTTTAAGGGGTTTGTAGGGGCGAGGCGCGCCTCGCCCCTACGCCTGAAATTGATTTCAAGGCTTTTAGCGTGATTGTTGACACGCTTTGGGGACAACCCCACCCCTACGACGATTTACCCCGTAATTCCTGAGAAGACCACGAAGCCGAGAACGGCGACAAATACAATTAGGGCGTAGAACTGGGCGCGACCATTTTCCAGGTATTTTAAGCCTTCCCCTGTAACCAGAGTGACTAACCCGGTCAGGTTAACGGCTCCATCGACAACGCGATAGTCTACTTCCATAACTTGCCGCGCTAACCGACGACTGCCTTGAACAAATAGCAGATCATTGATATCGTCAAGATACCATTTGTTCTTGGAGAAATCGTAGAGGGTTTTATATTTTGCTGCGATCGCGGCGGGATCAATTTTGCCAGCCAAATACATTAAATAGGCAATGGTAATTCCGATTAAAGCAATCCCAACGGAACTTCCCGCCATA
>NZ_LR734904.1 GCF_900010725.2 Planktothrix serta PCC 8927
AACTCCACCACAAAATCAGGGCACAACGGTACAAATTTATCCTGTTGTTCAGGTGTTAACGCCTCCCAACGTTCTCGACTCACCCAAGACGCATCAGGAGAACGGTCAGCACCATTGGGAAGGGTAAAACCCGTATTAGAATCAAAGACTTCACCTAAACGAGTTTGGGAATTCCATAAATCAAGTTGAGTAATCAGTTTAACATTCCGTTTCCCTGTATTTCCTCCCGTTGGGGGCATAATAATTAATTCTCCTGTAGCCGTGCGTTCAAATTGAAAATCATGATTTTCTTGACACAATTGCCAAAATTGTTCCGAGGTTAAATCGAGTTTTAATGTTAAAATAGGGGGTAACGTCAGAATATTGGTTTCCATAATAATTTGGGTTTTTGAAGGGAATGGGGATTAAATACTAAATCGCTTACCAAATCGAGGTTAAATCTAATACAAAACCGGGTAAAACTTCCTCGCCTGAAATTTGGTTAGGATGTTCTAAAATTTCTACCGCTTGATGCCAACGATAAATTTCAATTTGTTGCTGTTTACGATTAATTAACCAGCCTAATTTTGCCCCATTCTCTTGATATTCTTGCATTTTTTGACGAGTTTTTTCTAAACGATCACTCGGAGACATTAACTCCACCACAAAATCAGGGCACAACGGTACAAATTTATCCTGTTGTTCAGGTGTTAACGCCTCCCAACGTTC
>NZ_LR734905.1 GCF_900010725.2 Planktothrix serta PCC 8927
TCGGTGCTACTGAAGGTGTAGGGTTGGTCTTCGTTGATGGTGGTGTTATTAGGGTTGCTGGTGGGGATGTCGTTAACCGGAGTTACGTTAACGGTGAAGGTGTTATCACCACTAAAGTCTGTACCATCACCGACTTGGAACTTAAAGTTGGCGTAGTTAGTGCCGTTTTCGTTGGGGTCGGGTTGAAATTGCAGTTGAGCGATATTGGCGATGGGGATATCTAATCCCCCTACGGGTAAGCTGGTAATTAAAGTCCCGTTGTAGAACAGTTGACCGTTAGCAGGAAGTTCGGTAATTTTGACCGTTTGTAGAGTGTCTCCGGTATCGACATCGCTGAAGGGGAAGTCGGTGCTACTGAAGGTGTAGGGTTGGTCTTCGTTGATGGTGGTGTTATTAGGGTTGCTGGTGGGGATGTCGTT
>NZ_LR734906.1 GCF_900010725.2 Planktothrix serta PCC 8927
CGTCCTTCTTCGCCTCTGTGTGCCAAGGTTTCCACCGTCAGCCCTTTCTATCTTGACCACTTGATTCTCTTTTGGGAGAATCTCTGTTCGTTTGCGAACTCCTGAACACCAGAACTTTTCCGGGTTTTTTCTTCCCGGTTCTGGTTTCATTTTTGATCCCTTCTGATTCTTCTATGCAGTTTTCAAGGTTCTGGCTGGAACTTTTTCCAGCATTTACTCTTTCTTCTGGGAAAATAGTAGTGCTGATTTGTTCTTAAACTTGGGGTAATAGTGGAGGTAAGCGGACTCGAACCGCTGACATCTGCCTTGCAAAGGCAGCGCTCTACCAACTGAGCTATACCCCCACATTTTTTTAGGTGGGCCATCCTGGACTTGAACCAGGGACCTCACCCTTATCAGGGGTGCGCTCTAACCACCTGAGCTAATAGCCCATTTACCCAACCTAGTTTACGTTTGAAAGTCTCTTTTCCGGTTTTCCTAGCTCCGACCTGGGATGACTTCTAAGGGTGCTATATTTTGTTGGGATGTTCGCACTCGACTCAGAAGTAGGTCTCCCTGAAAGGAGGTGATCCAGCCACACCTTCCGGTACGGCTACCTTGTTACGACTTCACCCCAGTCATCAGCCCTGCCT
>NZ_LR734907.1 GCF_900010725.2 Planktothrix serta PCC 8927
TCCCGCCATAGCTGTACTCAGCTTGGCGGTGAGAGGAAAGGGAGGGCGGGGTCTATGCAACATAGTGAATTCTTAGGGTTTGGAGGAAACCGTTGTGCCTCAGAAGTGGCGAAACTCCCCGGCATACCTGCTGACATTACAGGATTGAGGCTACCGATATTGTTCTGCTTAGACCCGCCTCGGTAGGGCGTTTAATTGGGTTTGGGGA
>NZ_LR734908.1 GCF_900010725.2 Planktothrix serta PCC 8927
GTCAGCACCCCGCTCTAAAGAGACGGGGCTTCATGCCTCTAACTTTGGATAGTTGACCAGCCTAAGTCTTAATTGACTACGTTATCGGCAAGTGTTAAAGACCCACCAATGGATGCGAAGCTAGTCCGTTGCTCTGGAACTTAAAAGTTAAACAGTTTTACGAGGGGTAAGACAGTGATGACCGAGATAGTTACCGACCGATAACATTGGCGAAGCTAACATTACCCTAGCAATAGGAGTGGGAGAAATCCCAAAAAAACCGGGAATCGGCAAATACAAAAATTTTTGTCGGTTCCCAATCCAATATTCACGGGGAATAAATTCCCCTGAGTCGTGTTTCCTCTCAGGTCTGAAGACGCTGAGTTTCCACACTCCCATGAGATTTATATGA
>NZ_LR734909.1 GCF_900010725.2 Planktothrix serta PCC 8927
CTTTAGCGATAGCGGAGGACGGCTTTATATTGGTGGGTTGTCTATTGACATCTGATCCTGGTACTATTTCCAGTAACAGGAAAAGGTAAACAACCTGTCTAAAAACCTAGTTGCTTAACGGCAGAACACTGAACCTTGACAATTGAATCTATGCGGTTCTGCTGCACAGTTCTAGTTTCCCCCAGCAGTGGGTAAAAGATTCATGGGAGCTAGGCAACCAGTTTTTGAAACAAATTTGTTTCAAGTCAAAAAAGAACTCGCAGTCATGCGAATAGGGTAGGGCATACCCGAATTTACGCTTGGGGAGAATCCCACCTCTGGTTGAAGCACTGCAAGGCACTTTGATTAAGTGGTTTCGTTGAACCAAGAATCCCCACG
>NZ_LR734910.1 GCF_900010725.2 Planktothrix serta PCC 8927
ATCTTTAGATAACTTCAGCTTTCAGCCCGAACTTTAGTTCAGGGTATTATGACCAAAAGCCTGGAAATAAATTTCAGGCTCAAAGCCCAAACCCGTTAAAACGGGTTAAGAAAAACAGGTATTTAGTTATCTTTAGATAACTTCAGCTTTCAGCCCGAACTTTAGTTCAGGGTATTATGACCAAAAGCCTGGAAATAAATTT
>NZ_LR734911.1 GCF_900010725.2 Planktothrix serta PCC 8927
TGTGCAAGATGGTATTGGAATTTTGCCTTAAATGCCTGTATTCAGCACTATCAAGAAACAGGAAAAAGCTTAAAACTAGCAACCTATAAGGGAATGCTCCCTCAACTCAAGAAAGAATATCCTTGGCTTAAGGAAGATTGTTACTCATCAGTTTTGCAGTGTGTAGCAATCAATTTGGATAAAGCTTATAAAAACTTTTTTGAGGGACGAGCTAAGTTTCCTAGATTCAAATTTAAACATCATAAGCAATCAATCCAATATCCCCAGAGTGTTACTGTTAACGGTGAACACCTAAAAATCCCTAAAATTGGTGAAATCAAAGCGGTATTTCACCGAGAAGTTACGGGAAAGATTAAAACCGTAACAATCTCAAAAACTCCAACTGATAAATACTTTGCTTCAATTCTGTGTGAAGTGGAAGGAACTGATATTAAACAGTCGGGAGATAAAATTATCGGTATTGATCTGGGGTTGAAAGATTTTGCAATTGTTCATGATGGAGATAACGCAACTAAATACGCTAACCCTAAACATTTATATCGTCACCAAAAAAATCTAGCCCGAAAACAGAAAAAAATCTCTCGGAAGACTAAAGGTAGTAAATCGAGAGAGAGATTCAGAAAGATTGTAGCTAAGGTTCATGAGAAAATCGCCAATTCCCGCCAAGATTTCTTGCATAAATTATCAAGAAAGTTGGTAGATGAAAGCCAAATTATTGTCGTTGAAAACCTCAATGTCAAGGGGATGGTTAAGAACCGGAAGTTATCAAAAGCTATATCTGATGTAGGTTGGGGAATGTTTGTTAATTTTATAGACTACAAACTTCAACAAAAAGACGGTGAACTGATAGAAGTTGAGCGCTTCTTTCCTAGTTCCAAAACTTGTTCCTGTTGTGGTCATATAGTGGATGTGCTACCTCTGAATATCAGAGAATGGGATTGTCCAAATTGCCATACTCATCATGACCGTGACGGTAACGCTGCGCTTAACATCAGGAATGAGGGGATCAGAATTAAGAATAAAGGCGGAGGG
>NZ_LR734912.1 GCF_900010725.2 Planktothrix serta PCC 8927
AATCTTCATGTCAAAGGCATGGTTCGTAATCACAATTTGGCTCAGGCAATATCTGATTGTGGATGGGGAACTTTCACTAATTTCTTAGCTGACAAACTAGGTCGAAAAGGCGCGAAGTTAGTCGAGATTGATAGATGGTTTCCCAGTTCTAAACTATGTTCTAATTGTTTTCATCACAGCACTGAAATGCCTTTAGATGTGAGGGAATGGATTTGTCCCCATTGTGGCACTCATCATGACCGTGATGGAAACGCCGCGATCAATATTAGAGCCGAGGGCATCAGAATGCTGGCATTGAGCGCAGTCGAAATGCTCAAGACGGATGGTTCAGCCGTTTCTGCTGTAGGAGGGGATGTAAGACCCTATCTTGGGCGAAAGTCTAAGTTCTGGCATTCGCCTGTGAGTACAGAAGCCGACACTGTACTTGGTACTCCCAGTCAGTGTGGGTAGTTC
>NZ_LR734913.1 GCF_900010725.2 Planktothrix serta PCC 8927
CGGTTGGCTTGCTGCGTCGTCAGGGTCACGGAGGGGTAATTACTCCATGCCTTGCCATCATAGGCTTGGAGGCGAACCGTGTCTGTTCCACCTTGGCTACCACCGACGAAGCGGACATTACCCAGTTGGCTGGCATTCACGTAGAAAGAACTATTCTGTTTGACCCCATTGACGGTGAAGTAACCGCTCGTGCTGCTGCTGTTGGCATCGTAGAAATAGTACCGCTGCATCGCATCACCGTCAGCGTCGTAGACACTGAAGAAGTTGGAGGCACTAAGACTGGTGCCTGTGTTCAGGGTGCGGTTGTAGGTGGTGACCACCGGAGCCCGGTTGGCTTGCTGCGTCGTCAGGGTCACGGAGGGGTAATTACTCCATGCCTTGCCATCATAGGCTTGGAGGCG
>NZ_LR734914.1 GCF_900010725.2 Planktothrix serta PCC 8927
TTTCACCAATTAGAGTAGAGACTCCAACTCCTGTAGCGTTAATTCGGGAATGCCCTTCCCTATTTTTAGCTGAATTCAAAATATTTTTAGCAGCGTTTATATCTCTATGAAGTTCGCACCCGCAACGACAAATATGGGTGCGAGTTGATAGAGATTTTTTAACGATTACCCCACAATTACTGCATTTTTGCGAAGTGTAATGGGGTGGAACAGCAATCGCTAATTTATCAAATTTAGCCGCAAAATATTCTATCCATTGTCGAAACAAATACCATCCTGCATCACTAATTGACTTAGCTAAACAGTGGTTTTTAACCAGATTTCTAACACTTAAATCTTCGTAGACGACTACATCGTTTGATGTGCATACGTTACGCGCAATTCTCTTGGCGTGTTCATTCCGTTGTCTACTTACTTTTAAGTGTTTTTTGGCGTAAATTTTTCTGGCTTTCCGTCTTCCCGATGAACCTTTAACCTTTTTGTAAATTTCTCTCTGAGATTTTTTAATAGAGTTTTCTGCTTTCTGGTGAAACTTAGGATTGGGTTCTTGATACCCGTTAGAATCTGTATAGAAAGATTCTATGCCAACATCAAGTCCAATTTCCTTTCCAGTTTTCGGTTGAACATCGGTGACGGCAATATTAAGACAGAACTGGCAGTAATATCCATCAGCACGACGGAGAAGTCTAACTCGTTTAATAGACTTAACTGGGTATTGATGGATATCCCATTTTCCCAGAAGTTTAAGCTCACTAATCCCTTTTTTGTCAGTTATCGTGATTCGTCTTTTAGTTGGATTAAGCACCCAACCCGACGTTTTATATTCAACAGAACGGCAATCTTTCTGGAAACGAGGATATCCTTTCTTTCCAGTTTTTTTGGATTTACAATTTTCGTAAAAACGAGAAATTGCCAACCATGCTCGTTCCG
>NZ_LR734915.1 GCF_900010725.2 Planktothrix serta PCC 8927
AGCCTGAAAGCTTTATTTAAACAAAGGCGGTTGAAACCGCGTCTACACAAACAAAACCCGCCGACGCGGGTTGAAGATTTCAATCGCCTTTTAATTACCCGGTGGTTGAATCGTAGGGTGTGTAAGCGAAGCGCACGCACCGAACAATAAACATAAAATAACATTTATCAAGTACGGATAACCGAACATTTTATTCCGTGAA
>NZ_LR734916.1 GCF_900010725.2 Planktothrix serta PCC 8927
AGGGAACAGGGAACAGGGAACAGGGAACAGTAAGAAGTGAAAGGGTTTCAGGATTTAGAAATGTCCTAACTGTAATGCGTAGCGCTATATCAGTCAACACCTCAACCGTTAACCGTTAACAATATGAGTAGTTCAACAACATCCGTTAAATTATCAACTTCCCATCAAACGGCTGATCAACAACCGAATTTAGTCGGAGAATTCCTGCAAGAAACAATAGCCTTAACTCGTCGGCTATTTATTCAATTACAACGCCGTCCTTCCACCTTAATTGCTGGAATTATTCAACCGTTAATGTGGTTAATTTTATTTGGAGCATTATTTCAAAATGCCCCCAAAGGATTATTTGGAGAAACCCTAAATTATGCTCAATTTTTAGAGGCAGGAGTGATTGTTTTTACGGCATTTGCTGGAGCTTTAAATGCAGGGTTGCCGATCATGTTTGATCGAGAATTTGGGTTTCTTAATCGGTTATTAGTCGCGCCTTTAGTCTCTCGTTTTTCTATTGTCTTAGCTTCAGCGATTTATATTGTGGCTTTGAGTTTAATTCAAACCTGTGTAATTGTTACCGCAGGAACCGTTTTAGGGGCCGGATTACCGGGAATAGCCGGATTAAGTATCATTACCCTAATTGTGCTTTTATTAGTCTTAGGAGTAACAGGTTTAAGTTTAGGATTAGCCTTTGCGTTACCCGGTCATATTGAATTAATTGCGGTGATTTTTGTTACTAATTTACCGCTTTTATTTGCCAGTACCGCCCTCGCTCCTTTATCTTTTATGCCCACTTGGTTACAAGTTGTTGCTTCCCTAAACCCCCTCAGTTATGCCATTGAACCGATTCGTTATTTATATCTCCATCAAGATTGGGGATTCAATAGTGTGGTAATGCACGCACCCTTTGCTACCATCACCTTTGGCGGTGCATTATTAGTTTTACTAGGGTTTACAACGGTGTCATTAGTTTCAATTCAGCCTCTATTAAAGCGTCGATTTGCCTAAAGCTGGATTGAAAATTCAGTCATTAAGACAATAAAATTTAGTTAAAGATTAATCCCCCCAACATCGCTGAATTTTAGCACGTTAGGGGGGTTGTCTATTTCCATATTTCGCAAAAATAGTTACAATGAGGAAATCTAAGTTTTTATAGTTATTTTTGAAGTCGTGAGGTTGTGATCATGAAATTTAAGGGGTTAAAATTGAGTCTGAGACTCTTCTCTTCTACTGTTGTGGCTGTTGGAATTGGAATTTTGGGGTTAACATCAGCAAGTCTGGCTCAATCGACTTCAGCCAACCCATTACAGGAGTTTCAACGTTCTGATAATCCTGACCCTCTAAGTGGTGAGAATAGTGGGAAAACCATGTTAGATATTATCCATAATTCTCGATTAGGGCGATTTAATGTTAATTATGAAGCGGTAGGAAATCAACAACGTCAAAATATTCAGGACGCGGCGACTCTATTTCGTGAAAAACAACGCTTACTCCTCCAAGACCCCCAACCCGCCCCATCTACCGAACCTTTAACTAATTCTGTCACCCCTCAACCTTAGTCGGGTGTCGGGTGTCGGGTGTCGGGAGCAGAGGGCGAGATCTCAATAATTTTTCTATCTCCCCTTGCTTCCCCCTGCTTCCCCCTGCTCATTGGTGTCAACTTAAGCCTCCGAAGCCCTGAACTAAAGTTCGGGCTAAGAGTTAAAGTCATCTAAAGATGACTAAGATCATTCTTCATTAACCCGTTTTAACGGGTTTTAGCTTTGAGCCTGAAAT
>NZ_LR734917.1 GCF_900010725.2 Planktothrix serta PCC 8927
CGAACTTCGTATCCCTGTAGCTCTCCTTGTTGGTACTCAATTCCAGAGATTTCAGGATTTTCAAGTTGTTGTAAGTCAAATCTGACTAACTCTTGAACAATTGAACCAATGGGTGTAAACCTAATTAATTTACTGACCCAAGTTAGAGTTGTTTCAACTCGATGTTGTAAAGAAGGTGCTAACCATCCTTTTGAACGTTTTCGATTCAAGAATCGAGCTTGACGATAACGAGTTTTACGGTTTCTTCGGGAACGACGTAATGAACGTCGAGATTCCAAAGACATTTTAATCGTTTGACCCCGATGGGTTAATTCTGCACCCCAAATTACTTTGTTTCCTTGAACTAATGCAATTCCAGTGGTTTTTGAACC
>NZ_LR734918.1 GCF_900010725.2 Planktothrix serta PCC 8927
AAGATCGGGGCGGGTTTATTTAGATTGTTTATGGGTATTAAAGGTTAACTCGAACCCGCCCCTACGGGGTAGATTTTGGATAGAATATAAATATTGTATTGATTTTATGAAAAAATGAAATATAATCGGGATATTCATCACCGCCATTCTATTCGTCTACGGGGATATGATTATAGTCAACCTGGAGCGTATTTTATAACGATTTGTATTGATAAGCGTGAATGTTTATTAGGGGATATTCAAGAGCAAATTGTTATTTTAAACCGTTATGGGGAAGTTGTTAATTTTAATTGGCTTAACCTTACAAAAGTTTATCCTAGCATTAAATTAGATAGTTTTGTAATTATGCCGAATCATATTCATGGTATTATTATTTTAACGGATTATAGCTATAATTTATCGGAAATTGTCCGGGGGTTAAAAACATTTTCAGCCCGGAGAATTAATCAATTGCGATCGCTGTCAGGAATCTCTGTATGGCAAAGGGGGTATTATGAACATATTATTCGCAATCAGACAACATTAACAAAAATTCAAGAATATATTCTGAATAATCCCTATAATTGGCAAACCGACGAAATGCACCCGTCACAAAAATTTCCCATTTCTCAAAAATTCAATATTAAATTAAATGATAACATGACATTACCCCTGAATTTATCATCCTA
>NZ_LR734919.1 GCF_900010725.2 Planktothrix serta PCC 8927
AGAGAATAACAGCTACAGAATTGTCAAGTAAGTATCTACTGATTCTGATGGTAAAACCTTTAAAGTTTGGTGTCGTAAGTCCGGTTCTAATCCCAGAGCTTCTAGGGGAATGACGCCGATTAAAGCATCTCTGCCTCCGGGTAATTCTAAACATTCAAAAGTGCCTTCTCGACCACATAAAGATATTTTGGCATCTTGAAA
>NZ_LR734920.1 GCF_900010725.2 Planktothrix serta PCC 8927
TCCTTCAGTTTTCCCTTCCTCAATCAACTCTTGAGCAAACCGAGTTTTTCTTAAATCATCAACACCAAACATAGCTTCTAACTCCTGACGACTCATTTGAGGTAACTTTGCTAAAACAATCGTTTCTAATAAATTTAACAATTGTAGCCGCGAAGGTTCATCGGGAAATTGTTGTTTGACTAGGTTTTTAGAAACCCGGTTTCTGGGTACACAGGTTAGTTGAGAGTGTTGATAAATTGTTGGACTTGCTCAACATTAAGCTGGAGAATATTAGCAATTTTTTCTACAGAAAATCCTTCTTTTAATAACTGAGGAATCACCTTCAATTTTCCTTGAACTTCTCCTTCAGTTTTCCCTTCCTCAATCAACTCTTGAGCAAACCGAGTTTTTCTTAAATCATCAACACCAAACATAG
>NZ_LR734921.1 GCF_900010725.2 Planktothrix serta PCC 8927
ACATTACCCTAGAAATAGGAGTCATTTCATGTCCAATTACGTCTTTGTAATTGCTCCGAATAAACAACCTCAAAACCCAGTACATCCCGCCCAAGCTCGATTGTTATTGAATCAAGGTCAAGCTGCTGTTTATCGCCGTTATCCGTTTACTATTATCTTAAAGGAGTCAAAACCAGCACCAGAAATACAACAAATAACCCTCAAAATTGATCCCGGTTCAAAAACCACTGGAATTGCATTAGTTCAAGGAAACAAAGTAATTTGGGGTGCAGAATTAACCCATCGGGGTCAAACGATTAAAATGTCTTTGGAATCTCGACGTTCATTACGTCGTTCCCGAAGAAACCGTAAAACTCGTTATCGTCAAGCTCGATTCTTGAATCGAAAACGTTCAAAAGGATGGTTAGCACCTTCTTTACAACATCGAGTTGAAACAACTCTAACTTGGGTCAGTAAATTAATTAGGTTTACACCCATTGGTTCAATTGTTCAAGAGTTAGTCAGATTTGACTTACAACAACTTGAAAATCCTGAAATTTCTGGAATTGAGTACCAACAAGGAGAGCTACAGGGATACGAAGTTCGGCAATACTTACTGGAAAAATGGAGTCAAAAATGTGCTTACTGTGGGGTTGAAAATGTCCCCTTAGAAGTAGAACATATTCACCCCAAATCCCAAGGCGGAACTGACCGAAT
>NZ_LR734922.1 GCF_900010725.2 Planktothrix serta PCC 8927
TGTTTGGCGGTCAAAACGATGACTCCCTCCAAGGCGGTGACGGTAAAGACACCCTATTCGGAGATATTGGCAGCGACATCTTAGAAGGCAATGCAGGTGATGACCTGCTCTTGGGTGGAGAAGACCAAGACACTATGTCTGGTGGTGCAGATAATGACACCCTCTATGGCGGTCAAGCCAATGACCTTGTAGATGGAAATGAGGGCAATGATATCCTATTCGGA
>NZ_LR734923.1 GCF_900010725.2 Planktothrix serta PCC 8927
CGTCAAGCTTCGCGCTCGACGGGGGATTCTCCCAGAATCACTTCTTGAGATTACTGGCTCAACGAGACGACTTAAATCTTCAACATCTCTGTTAAAGACCCAGAGGCCGGACTCTCCCCAGTCGTTTGGGTCGGTTTCTGTTTGCCCAACAGTACCGTTGAGATCGGCTCCCAAATATTTCAACCCTTTTTTAAGAATATTAATTGCCGCATTCCAGTCTCGATCTAAAACTGTTTGGCAATCAGGGCATTGATGAGTTCT
>NZ_LR734924.1 GCF_900010725.2 Planktothrix serta PCC 8927
AAATTTGAAAGAAATGCTCAAGGAGAATTAACAATTATGTCTCCAGTGGGGGGAGAAAGTGGAAATCGAGAAGCGGAATTAATCATTGATTTAGGAATCTGGAATCGTCAAACCAAATTGGGTTATACTTTTAGTTCTTCAACCATTTTTAAACTTCCTAATGGTGCAGATCGTTCCCCGGATGTTGCTTGGATACAGCGAGAACGTTGGGAAAATCTCACCTGCGAACAACGCCGCAAATTCCCGCCCATTGCGCCAGATTTTGTCATAGAATTAAGGTCAGCAACAGATCAATTAGAACCCCTACGTCAGAAAATGTTAGAATATTTGGATGCGGGAGTTAAATTAGGTTGGTTAATTAATCCTCAACAGCAACAAGTTGAAATTTATCATCTTCAAAAACCTGTAGAATTGCAACATCTTCCCACAGAATTATCCGGTGAGGATATCTTACCGGGGTTTCGTTTAAATTTATTGCTATTTTGAGACAATATTATTGTTTGTGAGTCAAAATTTTAGGGGTGCGTGCGCTTCGCTTACGCACCCTACGGGTAGGATATAATTAGAAATAGCGATCGCACATTGAGACTAACAGTATGGTTATTAGTCCTGTGATATTAAACTTAGATAGTGTTCACCTCAGCGATGAACAATTCTATCAACTTTGTCAAAATAACCAAGAGTTGAAATTTGAAAGAAATGCTCAAGGAGAATTAACAATTATGTCTCCAGTGGGGGGAGAAAGTGGAAATCGAGAAGCAGATTTGATTGCTGATTTAGTGATTTGGAATCGTCAAACCAAATTGGGTTATACTTTTAGTTCTTCAACCATTTTTAAACTTCCTAATGGTGCAGATCGTTCCCCGGATGTTGCTTGGATACAGCGAGAACGTTGGGAAAATCTCACCTGCGAACAACGCCGCAAATTCCCGCCTATTGCACCGGATTTTGTCATAGAATTAAGGTCAGCAACAGATGAATTAGAACCCTTACGTCAGAAAATGTTAGAATATTTGGATGCGGGAGTTAAATTAGGTTGGTTAATTAATCCTCAACAGCAACAAGTTGAAATTTATCATCTTCAAAAACCTGTAGAATTGCAACATCTTCCCACAGAATTATCCGGTGAGGATATCTTACCGGGGTTTCGTTTAAATTTATTGCT
>NZ_LR734925.1 GCF_900010725.2 Planktothrix serta PCC 8927
AGCGCACGCACCGAAGACAGCGATCGCTGAATATCATAATATCAATAAGAGTTGTGATTATTAAAAGGGCGATCACATTTAATAAAATATTGGTGCGTGTGCTATTTTAACTTCTAATTTCCCCATCTGTAGGGTGCGTAAGCGACAGCGCACGCACCGAAGACAGCGATCGCTGAATATCATAATATCAATAAGAGTTGTGATTATTAAAAGGGCGATC
>NZ_LR734926.1 GCF_900010725.2 Planktothrix serta PCC 8927
CCCATGAATCTTTTACCCACTGCTGGGGGGACTAGAACTGTGCAGTAGAACCCTATAAATTCAATTGTCAAGGTTCAGAGTTTTGCCGTTAGGCGACTAGGTTTTTATACAGGTTGTTTACCTTTCCTGTTACTGGATATACTAACATAGATTGGAGAAATATTCACGGGCAATAAATTCCCCTGGGTCGCTTTTCATCTCAGGTCTGAAGACAC
>NZ_LR734927.1 GCF_900010725.2 Planktothrix serta PCC 8927
CCCACACCAGAACCAACTCCAACTCCCACACCAGAACCAACTCCAACTCCCACACCGGAACCAACAGTAGCTCCCACACCAGAACCAACTCCAACTCCCACACCGGAACCAACTCCAACTCCCACACCGGAACCAACTGCCGTATTTGATACCTCGAAGTTTATTGTTGGGCTATCGTTAAACACAACCGAACCCAGTGGAGAAGCCCAACAGGGGACGAGTGATAATGATGAAATATTCGGCACAGATGAGAATAACTGGATTAACTCAGGTGCTGGAAATGATCAGGTGTACGGGTATAAAGGCAATGATTACCTCGAC
>NZ_LR734928.1 GCF_900010725.2 Planktothrix serta PCC 8927
ACTTGCATGTGTTAAGCAGACCGCCAGCGTTCATCCTGAGCCAGGATCAAACTCTCCATTTTGAAGAATCTGTTGTTTTTGGCTCCAAAACTTGTTTCTCAAAGTTTTGGAATTCTTTGCTTAATTTCAGAGTTTGTGTTAAACTCCTTGACTAAGACTGAATTCCTATGACGAGAAAAAATGTGTCAACTTGGCTTTCAAACTCTTAAGTTGTCCAGGTTCGGCGTGTCTTTTGTTTTTCGACACTCTTATCAATCTATCAGCTAGTTCTGGATTTGTCAACCCTTTTGCCAAAATATTTTT
>NZ_LR734929.1 GCF_900010725.2 Planktothrix serta PCC 8927
GCTCTCGCCATTACTCCCGATGGACAACGGGTGGTTTCCAGTTCAAAGGATAAAACCCTAAAGGTTTGGAACTTGACGACAGGGAAGGAGGAACGCACCCTCTCCGGTCATGGTGATTCGGTATATGCTTTCGCCATTACTCCCGATGGACAACGGGTGGTTTCTGGTTCAAAAGATAAAACCTTAAAGATTTGGAATCTGGCTACAGGAGAGGAGGAATATACCCTCTCCGGCCATAGTGACTCGGTAAATGCTCTCGCCATTACTCCCGATGGACAACGGGTGGTTTCTGGTTCAAAGGATAAAACATTAAAGGTCTGGAACTTGACGACAGGGAAGGAGGAACACACCCTCTCCAGTCATAGTGATTCGGTAAATGCTCTCGCCATTACTCCCGATGGACAACGGGTGGTTTCCAGTTCAAAGGATAAAACCCTAAAGGTTTGGAACTT
>NZ_LR734930.1 GCF_900010725.2 Planktothrix serta PCC 8927
ACTCATAGAACAATTCCTTCCCGATGAACATTCAAAATAAATGGACTTTTTTCTTGATTAAAACGCTGCTCAGAGACAAAAGCACGGGAGATAACCGTATCATATTTTAAGGATAATTCTTGAATAAACTCACTGGTTTTTTTGATTTCATCAGAGTAATTAAACGCGGATTTCATCACAATCAGTAAGTCAATATCTGAATCAGGTTTAGCTTCCCCCCTAGCTTGAGAACCATATAAAATAATTTGAACAACCTGTTCAGAATAATGGGTTTTAAACCAATTTTTAATAAATTCTATAATCTCCGGTAATTTTTGATGTTTCATTTTATTAA
>NZ_LR734931.1 GCF_900010725.2 Planktothrix serta PCC 8927
GTAGGAATCGGTGTCGGAGTAACGGTAGGAATCGGTGTCGGAGTAACGGTGGGTTCCGGTGTCGGAGTAACCGTAGGACTCGGTGTCGGAGTAACGGTAGGACTCGGTGTCGGAGTTGGTGTTGGTTCCGGCGTAGTAGTAATATCTGCTGCGCGAGTTAGTTGAGTTGCTGCGGTATTATTATTACCCGCAGTATCAGTTGCTTTAGCAGCCGGAATATCTACGGTGACATTTCCAGTAGCAGTTGGAGTCACCTCAAAGGTGTAGGTTTTGCCATCAACTTTGGTAAAGTTACCGACTGTTGAATTAGCAACGGTAATATCAGTATTATCAAAGCCAGTGACATCTTCACTGAAGTTAGCAATGACGGTAAATAAACTGTTGACTGTGGCTGGGGAAGTTGAGATTAAAGTAACCGTTGGGGCGGTAAGATCGGCTGCGCGAATTAACTGAGTTGCTGCGGCATTATTATTACCCAGAGTATTAGTAGCTTTAGCCGCAGGAATATCTACGGTGA
>NZ_LR734932.1 GCF_900010725.2 Planktothrix serta PCC 8927
TAGAATCGAGAAATGGCTTGCCATGCTCTATCTGCACTTGATTGTCTTGCTTGTGAATTTAATTTGTTTACCCAAGGAGTTGTAGAGTCTTTCGCCAAAACAGCGCAAAGTTTCTGCAAGTTATTTCTTGTAGTCCCTTTGTTCTCCATCCAATATTTAACGCATTTGTTTCTGACAAATTGTGCTGTCCTAATAGCTTCATCAAGCTTTTGATATTGCTCTGGAGTGCCGTTCTTTAACTTAGTTTCTACAACTAACATAATTCCCTCGACCTGGGGTTGACCACTATTATAACACACTTTACCCAAGATTTGTAGAATTAAATCGTTACTTCGCATCTGAGTTAGTGGGTGGG
>NZ_LR734933.1 GCF_900010725.2 Planktothrix serta PCC 8927
ATTCTAATTCCTCTGTCTTTACACCAAGCTCGGTTGTCTCTAGTCCGGTAAATTTTATCTACATGGACTGATTCAGGATAATGCCCCGTGTATTCTTTAAAAGCCTCTATTTGTGTTTTTAAATCACAGGATTCGTTAAAATTATCCCAACTAATCCGGTCAAGAAATACATATTCATCCAGACAACTCGCCGACAATTTAGCACCAAATTCTACTGACGTTCCGGCTTTACCTCGCACAATCGGACGAATATGAGGTTGGCTCAAACTGACGATTCTATCGGAAATACTCTGTTTGTTATTATCAAACATCCATTGCTGTTGACGGTAAACTTCTGATATTACTAATAAACTCTTATATTGCTTGTTATTTAAGCAATCTAGCGTTGCTCCATTGGCGATTATTTGGTCTATATGTCCTAAGTTTCGTTTAATATATTGCAATTGTTTTTTAACTGCTTTTCGTCTTTTTTTTCGCGAAGGTCGGCGTTGTTTGGCTACTTCTAGGTAGTCTTTTCTCGCTTTTTTTCTATAAGTTCTGGGTTTCTTCTCTGATTTATCGTGACGCTTTTTATGCAAACTATCAATGATTTTTTCTGTCTGTTCTCTATTCCTGTATTCTGACAACCCAATAAAATACTGCAAGTAGGGATTTTCTTTGATTTGTTCTACTGTCTCTCTATCACTTATCCCTAATTTTTCTTTAATGATTAAGGCTCCTAATGCCATTCTGAATGTTTTGGCTGGTGCTCCCATAACCGAAGAGAATAATTCTGCATATTCCGCTTCAAATTCTTCCCACGGTATCCATTGGGCCATGATTACCCAGCGATTCTCTTCTGAGAGTTTTCCCTCAAATGGCAGTTTGAATTCTTCTGCTGGTGTCCTTGGTTGTTCGTCTTTACGGTACATTTTCCCCGACTCCTGCAAGGTTTTTGGGCTATTTTACACCCATTCCTTGCACCTGATTCATTTTTTCTTGTCTTCTCCTCCCCCTGTTCTGGCTTTTCCCCTTTTTTCAGCAAGCCCTAA
>NZ_LR734934.1 GCF_900010725.2 Planktothrix serta PCC 8927
AGGCAGGGCTGATGACTGGGGTGAAGTCGTAACAAGGTAGCCGTACCGGAAGGTGTGGCTGGATCACCTCCTTTTAGGGAGACCTACTTCTGGGTAGAGTGCGAACATCCCAACAAAATCTAGCACCCTCAGAAGTCATCCCAGGTCGTGCGAGAACAATGAATTAGACAGAAGCTTTCAAACTCTTAAACTCAGGTTTAAAAAAACGGACAATTCAGCACCTTGCGTGAGCCAAATCAGCAAGAATGCTGGACTAGCAAGTCCAGACAGAACCTTGAAAATTGCAGAGAAACAAAACTGGCAGTAGTTCGTAGTTAGAACTTCTGATTTGAGGGAAAGGAAACTGACCCATTCAGCAGAAGAACTAATCACAAACAAAAGAGAATCAAGTGGTCAAGATAGAAAGGGCTGACGGTGGAAACCTTGGCACACAGAGGCGAAGAAGGACG
>NZ_LR734935.1 GCF_900010725.2 Planktothrix serta PCC 8927
TAATCAATAAAGTTGACGAATTTTCCCCAACCTACATCAGATATTGCTTTGGATAGCTTCCGGTTTTTAACCATTCCCTTGACGTTGAGGTTTTCAACGACAATCACTTGGCTTTCGTTTACCAATTTTCTTGATAATTTATGCAAGAAATCTTGGCGGGAATTAGTTATCTTCTCATGAACCTTAGCTACAGTTTTTCTAAACTTCTCTCTCGA
>NZ_LR734936.1 GCF_900010725.2 Planktothrix serta PCC 8927
AACATATTCTGATGGAATTGAGGTAAAATAAAATGGTATAATTATTATTGTTTTGGTGCGTGCGCTGCGCTTACACACCCTACGGGTTAAATGGGAATCAGGTAGAGATTTTATTCTTGAAATACGGCAAGTTGCTGGATATAATCAGAATAAATCATACTTAGGAAATGCGGGTTTAATTGATTATGGCGACTAACACTAATCAAAAATCAATGGCGAGATTAGAAGCTCGTCTGAGTCCAGAAATTAAAGCTCTGTTACAGAAAGCCGCCGATTTAGAGGGACGCACTCTGACTGATTTTGTTGTCACAAGTCTTCAAGCGGAAGCTTACCGAGTCATCGAGAAACACCAAACCCTGAAATTGAGTATTGAGGATAGTGAAGCGTTTGTCGATGCAGTTATCCATTCTCCTCAACCTAATCATGCACTTCAAGCCGCAGCGCTACGATATAAACAGGAAATTGATATCTAATGGTTCTCAAAATTGAACCCCTCAACACTCGTCAGCATATTCGCTCCGGTTTCTGTTGTGGGAAAGATAGTTTAGATAACTATATTCGTAAACAAGCATCTCAGGATCTCAAAAGGCGAGTCTCAACTGTGTTTGTTTTAATTGATAATCCTGAACTTAATGTTTTAGCTTATTATACCCTTTGTTCCTATACTGTTGATATTACAGTTTTGGATCAGACTTTTGCAAAACATTTACCTCGTTATCCATTATTACCCGCAACACTATTAGGTCGTCTCGCGGTTGACGCTAAACAAAAGGGTAAGCGCTTGGGTGAATTAATGCTAGTAGATGCGCTGAAAAAGTCGCTGAATGTTTCTATACAAGTTGCTTCTATTGCTGTAATAGCAGAGGCTTTGGATGAAGAAGCTTTGAATTTTTATATCAAATATGGCTTTCAACAATTCCAACAAAATCCTATGAAACTCTATTTACCCATGAAATCTATTGAAGAACTTTGTCAAAATTTTGGGATTTAGACTCTAATTTATTGATTTTGGTATCTTTAATTATTTATTGTAACATATTCTGATGGAATTGAGGTAAAATAAAATGGTATAATTATTATTGTTTTGGTGCGTGCGCTGCGCTTAC
>NZ_LR734937.1 GCF_900010725.2 Planktothrix serta PCC 8927
TTTAATTGGGTTTGGGGATTTCTCCCCCTCCTATTTCTAGGGTAAAGTTAGCTTTGCCAATGTTATCAAGGCTTTTTCGGCTGAGTACACTGCCTCCCAAATGGCTGTTTAATACTCAGCGACAGAGCAGAAAACTAGCTACGCATCAAAGGAGAAAGGAGTGTCGTGACCCAAATAACGGAGTCAGTTAAGACTTAGGCGGGTCAACTAGGGCTGTATTTCAAGCCCCCACTG
>NZ_LR734938.1 GCF_900010725.2 Planktothrix serta PCC 8927
AAGCGCACGCACCGAACAATAAACATAAAATAACATTTATCAAGTACGGATAACCGAACATTTTATTCCGTGAAGCCGAATCTAAAGACCCTGAAAGTCCTCCTTTTTCGGGTAAACAATCTGACAACAACAACAACAGAAACAAAAGTCTTATCTACCACCAGGGATTAGGTCTTGTTGAAAACATCCCAATCAATCCCCAATTGTCGTAGTGCAGACCGTAGTGTTCCTACTTTGAGGTCACGATTTCCCCAATCCGGTAGCACCGAAGATTGCTGTGTATTGGGATTAAACCATTTTCGGTGAGAGCCACCCGCACGCCGAGGCAATTCTTGACAATTCAATGCTTTGAGTTTTCGAGCCACTTCGCGATACTTCATGGACTGACCACTAGAGTTTCTAGCCACAGGGAATGGTTAGCATCAGCAACGCAGAGATTTAGAGGCAAAGCTCGTCCTAAATCCTGATAAATCTCAACCACAGCAGCTAGAGCATCCTGAACATTGGCCAGAGCTTCTTCAACGGTGTTACCCTCGGTCAGAAGTTCTGGTAATAATGGGGATGTGACCGTAAATCCCCCTTCAGGTTGTGGTGAGAGCAGCAATGGAATCTTATAAAGCATTTTCTGTAGATTCTCCTCTCTCTCAACTCGGGAAATAAACCCCTATTATAATTTATAATTAAGCGGTTGAAACCGCATCTACACAAACAAAACCCGCCGACGCGGGTTAAAGATTTCAATCGCCTTTTAATTACCTGGCGGTTGAATCGTAGGGTGTGTAAGCGAAGCGCACGCACCGAACAGTAAACATAAAATAACATTTATCAAGTACGGATAACCGAACATTTTATTCCGTGAAACCGAATCTAAAGAGCCTGAAAGCTTTATTTAAACAAAGGCGGTTGAAACCGCGTCTACACAAACAAAACCCGCCGACGCGGGTTGA
>NZ_LR734939.1 GCF_900010725.2 Planktothrix serta PCC 8927
TTCGGGAAAAGCAGTCCGGGTATAAACTTCTAAAGCCGCTTGATAGGCTGCGATCGCCTTTTCCAGGTTGTCGGCCCGCTCTCCCCGGATGCGACTATAGTAGGCAGCCGCCAAGTTATTTTGGGTCATTGCCCAATCTTCGGGAAAAGCAGTCCGGGTATAAACTTCTAAAGCCGCTTGATAGGCTGCGATCGCCTTTTCCAGGTTGTCGG
>NZ_LR734940.1 GCF_900010725.2 Planktothrix serta PCC 8927
GGTCTCGGAACCCGCCCCTACGGTTTAATTGTTGATTTTTTTCAACAACAAAATGTAGGGGCGGGTTCTGTAATTATCTTCAATTCTGAGCAATAATCTGACTAAACCCGCCCCTCTAAAATGCGATCGCCTCAGAATAGAGGGCGGGTTTAGGGAGATAATTACTAATCATTAAAGCGGGTCTCGGAACCCGCCCCTACGGTTTAA
>NZ_LR734941.1 GCF_900010725.2 Planktothrix serta PCC 8927
GTTAGAGTAATGACTTCGGGCGTGGCTCACTTCCATGGTGTGACGGGCGGTGTGTACAAGGCCCGGGAACGGATTCACCGCAGTATGCTGACCTGCGATTACTAGCGATTCCTCCTTCATGCAGGCGAGTTGCAGCCTGCAATCTGAACTGTGCCAAGGTTTCTGAGATTCGCTCGCCCTCGCGGGTTGGCTGCTCTCTGTCCTTCGCATTGTAGTACGTGTGTCGCCCAGGACGTAAGGGCCATGCTGACTTGACGTCATCCTCACCTTCCTCCGGTTTGTCACCGGCAGTCTCGCTAGAGTTCCCAACTTAATGATGGCAACTAACGACGAGGGTTGCGCTCGTTGCGGGACTTAACCCAACATCTCACGACACGAGCTGACGACAGCCATGCAGCACCTGTCTTCTGGTTCCCTAAGGCACTCTCAACTTTCATCAAGATTCCAGAGATGTCAAGTCCTGGTAAGGTTCTTCGCGTTGCATCGAATTAAACCACATACTCCACCGCTTGTGCGGGCCCCCGTCAATTCCTTTGAGTTTCACACTTGCGTGCGTACTCCCCAGGCGGGAAACTTAACGCGTTTGCTCCGGCACTGCCCGGGTCGATACAGGCAACACCTAGTTTCCATCGTTTACCGCTAGGACTACTGGGGTATCTAATCCCATTCGCTCCCCTAGCTTTCGTCCCTCAGTGTCAGTTATAGCCCAGCAGAGCGCTTTCGCCACCGGTGTTCTTCCTGATCTCTACGCATTTCACCGCTACACCAGGAATTCCCTCTGCCCCTACTATACTCTAGCTCCCCAGTTTCCACTGCCTTTACGAAGTTAAGCCTCGCTCTTTAACAGCAGACTTGAGGGGCTACCTACGGACTCTTTACGCCCAATCATTCCGGATAACGCTTGCATCCTCCGTATTACCGCGGCTGCTGGCACGGAGTTAGCCGATGCTTATTCCTCAGGTACCGTCACTTTCTTCTTCCCTGAGAAAAGGGGTTGACAATCCAAGAACCTTCCTCCCCCACGCGGTCTTGCTCCGTCAGGCTTTCGCCCATTGCGGAAAATTCCCCACTGCTGCCTCCCGTAGGAGTCTGGGCCGTGTCTCAGTCCCAGTGTGGCTGATCATCCTCTCAGACCAGCTACTGATCGTCGCCTTGGTAAGCCTTTACCTTACCAACTAGCTAATCAGACGCAAGCCCCTCTCTAGGCGATAAATCTTTTACCTTTCGGCTCATCCGGGTTTAGCAGTCGTTTCCAACTGTTGTCCCCGTCCTAGAGGCAGGTTCTTACGTGTTACTCACCCGTCCGCCACTAAATCCCGAAGGATTCCGTTCGACTTGCATGTGTTAAGCAGACCGCCAGCGTTCATCCTGAGCCAGGATCAAACTCTCCATTTTGAAGAATCTGTT
>NZ_LR734942.1 GCF_900010725.2 Planktothrix serta PCC 8927
GGGTCGGTTTTCCTCCTCGCTCTGAAGATACGAGGCTTCCAACCTTCCCATGTTTTTCTTGTGAGAGGTTCCCGGTTAGTGATTACGCACTACCCGTTTTCACCTCTCGAATGGGTGGATATTTGCCATTGAGTCTAGCGGTGCGAACGGTTTCCGCTTTCAGGACTTCTAAATTAAGACGATAGCCAACATTCCGAACCGTTTGGATTAAGTTCGGTTGTCGGGGGTCAATTTCTACTTTTTTCCGTAACGACAGAACATGAGTGTCAATCGTGCGAGGATTATCAATAGAATCTGGCCATGCTCGTCGCAACAGTTCTGAACGACTCAAGGGTTCTCCGCAAGCTTGAGCGAGAACATAGAGGAGACTGTATTCTTGGGGAGTCAGTTCAATTAATTGACTCTGTAAACGCACACGACGTTGTACCAAGTCAATTTTGAGTGCTCCATAATCCAAGGTTGTTGGCGGAACGATGGTGCGACTCCGCCGCATCAAGGATTCTGTTCTTGCCAAAAACTCTTGCATTCCAAAGGGTTTTGCTAAATAGTCATCAGCACCCGCTCTCAAGCCTCGGACAACATCCGATTCCGTTGTGCGAACCGATAACATTAAAATTAACGATTGTCGTTGCTGTTGAAGCCATTGGCAAAATTCCAAACTATTTCCCTCTGGCAGTTCAGCATCCAAAATCACTAAATTGGGTTGATGAGCATAGAAGATATCCCTTGCATGGTGCAAATCCGCCGCCTGATAAACCGAGTACCCGACGTGCTGTAAATGCCAACCCAAGAGCGATCGTAAATGCGGGTTTCCTTCAATAATT
>NZ_LR734943.1 GCF_900010725.2 Planktothrix serta PCC 8927
TGAAAAAGCGATCGCTTATTACACCGAGGCATTGTCTGTTTATACCCGCAAGGATTTTCCCCAAGATTGGGCGATCACACAAATGAATCTCGGTACTGCCTACAGAGGTCGCATCCAAGGGGAAACAGCCCAGAATCTTGAAAAAGCGATCGCTTGTTACACCCAGGCATTGTCTGTTTTAACCCCCAATGCTTTTCCCCAAGATTGGGCGAGGACACAAATGAATCTCGGTGCTGCCTACTGGAGTCGCATCCAAGGGGAAACAGCCCAGAATCTTGAAAAAGCGATCGCTTATTACACCGAGGCATTGTCTGTTAGAACCCGCAAGGCTTTTCCCCAAGATTGGGCGAGGACACAAATGAGTCTCGGTATTGCCTACAGCGATCGCATCCAAGGGGAAACAGCCCAGAATCTTGAAAAAGCGATCGCTTATTACACCGAGGCATTGTCTGTTTATACCCGCAAGGATTTTCCCCAAGATTGGGCGAGGACACAAATGAGTCTCGGTATTGCCTACAGCGATCGCATCCAAGGGGAAACAGCCCAGAATCTTGAAAAAGCGATCGCTTATTACACCGAGGCATTGTCTGTTTATACCCGCAAGGATTTTCCCCAAGATTGGGCGA
>NZ_LR734944.1 GCF_900010725.2 Planktothrix serta PCC 8927
GTTAACACCTTTAAAGTTTCAAGTTTTCCAACACAAGCTGCATCTAACCAATGGGTTTTAGGTAGGTTTAATCGGGTGCGGTTGAATTTAGTTAAACCACCGGAGCCAGTTGAAACAGATAAACCTGTTTCTTTTAATCGATTAAACAGTGACCATCGAGTTGAATTTACCGCAGTGGCATCTTTTAATGGTCGTTTAGCTTGTCTCAAAATCCGTTGCAGTAAGTTAGGTTTACCTGATAGGAAATCTTGAATATCTTGA
>NZ_LR734945.1 GCF_900010725.2 Planktothrix serta PCC 8927
TTTACCTTTGATAGTGCCCATTATATTAAAGATTATGATGGGCCTTGTGGACGGATGCACGGTCATAGTTATCGCTACTAAACTTTTTCAGGATAACTTGAAGATTTTGTTAAAATTAGAAACAGAAATGCACTGACTCAATAGATGACCATGCTATCAATTTCGATCAGAGGGAATAGCTATGCCACTCATTAAACTTGATCAAGTCGGAAAAGCCTTGATTTTAACATCCGTATTAAGTTTATCCATTCCTAGTATAGTACAAGCTTTAGGAAATGGTTTTTATCAACGTTTTGGTGAAAATGATGTCTATCAGAGAACCGACTATGAAGTTTGTTGGATACAAAATCTTGAACAATTAAAACAACGGGGAGGAAATTACCCGAAAGTCCAGCAACTTCCAGAAGGAATTGATCCGTTACAAGAAAGAAAATACCTTGGGGCTTGTCCTTGGAAAGAAGGAGTTTATAGCTTTTTTGTACAAGATCCATCTCCCCAAGCCCTCAATGACGTTTACTATCTCTATACGATGGGTGGAAAATTATTTTCCTGTCAGATTATTACCGATGAACAATTGCAAAAACATGGATATTACCGAAAAAGTATAATAGTAGTAAATAGAGTCGATGATCGAGTAGATATTCTAGCGGGTCGGACTCAATTAGGCATCTGTGAAGACTAAACTTAATTGATAAAAAGTTACAGCCTGCGTCACAATAGAATTAAAGGTTGAGTTGAGTTTTTTTATTTATGCCGAAATGGAAATTAACCACCGAATTTACCTTTGATAGTGCCCATTATATTAAAGATTATGATGGGCCTTGTGGACGGATGCACGGTCATAGTTATCG
>NZ_LR734946.1 GCF_900010725.2 Planktothrix serta PCC 8927
TACGGAACCCGCCCCTACGGGTTTAGGGAATATTTGATCGCCCGTAGGGGCGGGTTCGAGTTAACCTTTGAAACTCAGAAATAATTTATCTAAACCCGCCCCTGACTAACACGGAAAAAATGCCATAATTAATTGAAATCAATGGTGGGGTCGGGCGGGTTTATGATAGTTATCGGTGGGAATTATAAATTTGTACGGAACCCGCCCCTACGGGTTTAGGGAATATTTGATCGCCCGTAGGGGCGGGTTCGAGTTAACCTTTGAAAC
>NZ_LR734947.1 GCF_900010725.2 Planktothrix serta PCC 8927
CCTCCGAACACCCCGGCAACGCCTAACATATGGAAGGGGTGCATCAGGATGTTGTGTTCAGCTTGGAACACTAACATGAAGTTGAAGGTTCCAGAGATACCTAAAGGCATTCCGTCAGAGAATGAACCTTGACCGATGGGGTAGATCAAGAATACGGCGGCGGCGGCTGCAACAGGTGCAGAGTAAGCAACGCAGATCCAAGGACGCATCCCTAAACGGTAGGATAATTCCCATTCCCGACCCATGTAGCACAGGATGCCGATCAGGAAGTGGAATACCACTAACTGGTAAGGGCCTCCGTTGTACAGCCACTCATCCAGAGAAGCTGCTTCCCAAATCGGGTAGAAGTGTAAGCCGATGGCGTTAGAGGAAGGAACAACTGCACCAGAGATGATGTTGTTTCCGTATAACAGTGAGCCCGCAACGGGTTCACGGATACCATCGATGTCTACTGGAGGCGCGGCTACAAAGGCGATGATGTAGCAGATGGTGGCGGTTAACAGTGTGGGGATCATCAGTACACCGAACCAACCGATATAAATCCGGTTGTTGGTGGATGTTACCCAGTTACAGAACCGTTCCCAGACCGAGGCGCTTTCGCGCTGCTGAATCGTGGTTGTCATGTTAGTTATGATTGCTATGTATTTGTCGAGGTGCTTATCTATGTTTCTAATATTAGGCGACTTGTTAAGCTTTGTAAAGCTTTTTTAATTTAATTAAAGTGATAGCAGTTATAAGCTGGGCTTATTTATCGAAAATGGTATAGCGCTACGCGCAAGGGAACAGGGAACAGGGAACAGGGAACAGTAAGAAGTGAAAGGGTTTCAGGATTTAGAAATGTC
>NZ_LR734948.1 GCF_900010725.2 Planktothrix serta PCC 8927
TAGTTGATTAATCATCAACTCATCCTAGATGGTGCGTGCGCGTTGCTTACACACCCTACAATTAACGAGTGTAACGACCATTATTCGGATAAGGTTGGGGGGATAAGTTTGATTGGTGTTGCGATCATAACGCTCATAGCGATCGCTCGTAATGTATCCACAGCTAATGGCACAATTCGCTATTCTTCATCCGATTTTCTCTCCGCTTAATTTAATACAATTCCCGTAGGGGCGGGTTCGCCAATATCTCGAATACCCGCCAGAAATTTAACTAAACCCGCCCTGACTTTATCAGATCATCTCAACTATTGCTACGCCAAAAAGCCTAAAACTTTAGTCAGTTTTAACCAACTAAAGTTTTAGCTTTATTAATTTTTTAACCTATTTTAATAGGTTTGAGCTTTGAGCCTGAATTTTAATTCAAGGCTGTTTTTT
>NZ_LR734949.1 GCF_900010725.2 Planktothrix serta PCC 8927
GCCAATGTTATCAAGGCTTGTTAGGCTGAGTACACTGCCTCCCAAATGGCTGTTTAATACTCAGCGACAGAGCAGGGGACTAGCTACGCATCCGCCCGGTGTCGTGACCTAAATAACGGAGTCAGTTAAGACTTAGGCTGGTCAACTAGGGCTGTATTTCAAGCCCCCACTGTACTTGTACTCAAGTCAGTGGTGGGTTGTTGAC
>NZ_LR734950.1 GCF_900010725.2 Planktothrix serta PCC 8927
AAAAAAACTTTCCCCAAAGGGGTTGACAAACCCGTGAAGGTTAGATACATTGGTAAATGCGCTTGAGAGACGAAAGAAACGAGAGCGCAGCCGAACCTAGAAAAAAGAATACGTTTGAAAGTCGAATTAACGAAATCCTAGTCAAAAAACTAAGAGAGAAATCAGTTGTAAAACTGAAGACTCCCAAAAAATAACATGACTAGCAAGTCTAGTCAAGATGAAGAGCTAACAGATTCTTCAAAATGGAGAGTTTGATCCTGGCTCAGGATGAACGCTGGCGGTCTGCTTAACACATGCAAGT
>NZ_LR734951.1 GCF_900010725.2 Planktothrix serta PCC 8927
GCTTTAGGTGTGTCCACAATGGCGTTCAACCTGAACGGTTTCAACTTCAACCAGTCAATCATCGACTCTACCGGTCGCGTGATCAATACTTGGGCTGATGTGTTAAACCGCGCTAACCTGGGTATGGAAGTAATGCACGAGCGCAACGCTCACAACTTCCCCTTAGACTTAGCTTCTGGTGAATCTGCTCCTGTGGCTTTG
>NZ_LR734952.1 GCF_900010725.2 Planktothrix serta PCC 8927
GAAAACTTTGATGTAATTTTACTTCCCACGTTTGAAACATCACAGATGGTTTCTAAGTCCAGACGTAAACTTAGAAACAAATCTGTCAGGCAAATGCTGACTCTAAGCCATTATGAGTTTAAGCAATTTCTGAAGTGGAAGGCTTGGGAAAACCATAAAGTTGTGATTGATTGTAACGAAGCCTATACTTCTAAAACGGTGTCATGGACAGGTGAAATTATCAATAAATTGGGTGGGGCGAAAATCATAAAATCGGCATCTACCCAATCAAAGATGGATAGGGATCTAAATGGTGCGCGAGGGATCTTCCTTCGTGCATTGGTTGATACGCCTTGGTTGAGAGAGTATCTTAACTT
>NZ_LR734953.1 GCF_900010725.2 Planktothrix serta PCC 8927
TAAGTTAGGTTTACCTGATAGGAAATCTTGAATATCTTGATTTCCTTTCTTTTGATTACAGTCATGACAAGCAATAGCAAGATTAGAAATTCGGTCAGTTCCACCTTGGGATTTAGGGTGAATATGTTCTACTTCTAAGGGGACATTTTCAACCCCACAGTAAGCACATTTTCTACTCCATTTTTCCAGTAAATATTGTCGAACTTCGTATCCCTGTAACTCTCCTTGTTGGTACTCAATCCCAGAGATTTCAGGATTTTCAAGTTGCTGCAAGTCAAATCTGACTAACTCTTGAACAATTGAACGAATGGGTGCAAACCTAATTAGTTTACTGACCCAAGTTAGAGTTGTTTCTACTCGATGTTGAAGACTGGGTGCTAACCAACCTTTTTGTCGGGTACGATTCAAAAACCGTGCCTGACGATAGCGAGTTTTACGGTTTCTTCTTGATCGACGCAATGAACGTCGAGATTCCAAAGACATTTTAATCGTTTGACCCCGATGGGTTAATTCTGCACCCCAAATTACTTTGTTTCCTTGAACTAATGCAATTCCAGTGGTTTTTGAACCCGGATCAATTTTGAGGGTTATTTGTTGTATTTCTGGTTCGGGTTTTGACTCCTTTAAGATAATAGTAAACGGATAACGACGATAAACAGCAGCTTGACCTTGATTCAATAACAATCGAGCTTGAGCAGGATGTATTGGGCTTTGAGGTTGTTTATTCGGAGCAATTACAAAGACGTAATTGGACATAAAATGACTCCTATTTCTAGGGTAATGTTCGCTTCGCCAAGGTTTTCTGAACTTGTTAGGTTAACAACACTGTCT
>NZ_LR734954.1 GCF_900010725.2 Planktothrix serta PCC 8927
GAGAACCGAGAAATGGCTTGCCATGCTCTATCTGCACTTGACTGTCTTGCCTGAGAATTTAATTTGCTTGCCCAAGGAGTTGTAGAGTCTTTCGCTAAAACAGCGCAAAGTTTCTGCAAGTCATTTCTTGTAGTCCCTTTGTTCTCCATCCAATATTTAACGCATTTGTTTCTGACAAATTGCGCTGTCCTAATAGATTCATCAAGCTTTTGATATTGCTCTGAAGTGCCGTTCTTTAACTTGGTTTCTACAACTAACATAATTCCCTCGACCTGGGGTTTACCACTATTATAACACACTTTACCCAAGATTTGTAGAATTAAATCGTTACTTCGCATCTGAGTTAGTGGGTGGG
>NZ_LR734955.1 GCF_900010725.2 Planktothrix serta PCC 8927
TCGCTTCACTAGAAGTAGCATCAGGAATAAATACAGACTCACTACTGTTTTGAACTCCTGTAGTTGGGGAAGTTATGGTAGCTTGACTTTCTCCTCCCGCACCGATGTCATTGACAATAGAAATAGAACTAGAATTAGAACTAGAACTAGAATTATTATCGTTATTATTATCAGGTTCTAGGATTACGGTTGTCTCTGTCGTGGGTAATATATCCGTACCACTAATAGCTGTTGC
>NZ_LR734956.1 GCF_900010725.2 Planktothrix serta PCC 8927
TTGTTATTGAATCAAGGTCAAGCTGCTGTTTATCGTCGTTATCCGTTTACTATTATCTTAAAGGAGTCAAAACCAGCACCAGAAATACAACTAATAACCCTCAAAATTGACCCCGGTTCAAAAACCACTGGAATTGCATTAGTTCAGGGAAATAAAGTAATTTGGGGTGCAGAATTAACCCATCGGGGTCAAACAATTAAAATGTCTTTGGAATCTCGACGTTCATTACGTCGTTCCCGAAGAAACCGTAAAACTCGCTATCGTCAGGCACGGTTTTT
>NZ_LR734957.1 GCF_900010725.2 Planktothrix serta PCC 8927
CTTAGGCGGGTCAACTAGGGCTGTATTTCAAGCCCCCACTGAACAATAACTCAAGTCAGTGGTGGGTTGTTGACCTTGTTTTGATCAAGATAATGCCATCATCCCATAAATCTTCTCACATTGTTGAGATTATGTGACGACGAGTGGAAGGATTGAACCCCGAACACTGCAACAGTCTCTATCCAACCCAATTTAATTTATGAGGGGGTTTGGAACAAGCCTCTTCAGATAATGCATTACTGCAGTAATGCAATAATGCAATAATGCAATAATGCAATAATGCAATAATGCAATAATGCAATAATGCAATAATGCAATA
>NZ_LR734958.1 GCF_900010725.2 Planktothrix serta PCC 8927
CTCGGCTTTTTTGAGCTTAGGAAGTAGGGCGTTGAGTGCTACCTTTCCCAGCCATAACCCCGTATCTTGATAAACCTGAATGGATTTATTTAAGGCATAATTCCACCACCAGCGCGAACATCCAAATGTCTGAGCTAGTAGTGTTTCTTGCAATGCAGTTGGATACAGACGGACTTGTACAGCTTTATGTAGCACTCGATTTGCACCTCCTGGTCTGAATATATTA
>NZ_LR734959.1 GCF_900010725.2 Planktothrix serta PCC 8927
AGCGATAATCAAGCGGTGAAAGTTTCCAGTCTCGATAGTCAAGATGTGCGCGTCACTGGGCCGAATGGGTTTGAGCAACTTGCAAACTTTGTGAGTGTCGATACCAATAGCGATGGTACTCCTCGCACGGCGACCTATCGTATTAACGCACCGGGAGGTAGCTGGGATAGTAACGAAGCCGGAAATTACAGCGTCGCGGCAGAAGC
>NZ_LR734960.1 GCF_900010725.2 Planktothrix serta PCC 8927
TCCTTTGGTGATGGTGTTTCTTCAATGGCACGCATTTGGAAGCTGCCGACTTGCTGATTGAATGCCAACTGAATTGGAAAAGCAGTTTCTTTTGTATTACCAATTAAGCTACCGATATCGGTAATTCTAAAATTAGTAACTCCTGCACCGAATAGAGAGACAAAATTGAGGCGTTCTCCAGGACTGAATTCCCCCAAAATAGTGTCTGCGA
>NZ_LR734961.1 GCF_900010725.2 Planktothrix serta PCC 8927
ACACCGGACTGAGTGTAACCAACACCAGACTGGGTATAGCCAACACCGGACTGGGTGTAACCCATACCAACGCCGGACATACCGACACCAGACATAGTTTGACCGATACCAACGCCAGACATTATTTGTCCAACACCGGACTGGGTATAGCCAACACCAGATTGAGTGTAACCAACACCGGACTGGGTGTAACCCATACCGACACCGGACATTCCCACACCGGACATCGTTTGTCCAACGCC
>NZ_LR734962.1 GCF_900010725.2 Planktothrix serta PCC 8927
ACTGGGCCGAATGGGTTTGATCAACTCGCAACCTTTGTTAGTGTCGATACCAATAGCGATGGCACTCCTCGCACGGCAACCTATAGTATTGACGCTCCTGGAGGGAGTTGGGATAGTGCTGAAGCCGGAAACTATAGCGTTGCGGTAGAAGCCAGCCAAGTTAGCGATACCAGTGATAATACCGTTGTTAGTAGTAGCTTAGATACCTTTAACATTAACG
>NZ_LR734963.1 GCF_900010725.2 Planktothrix serta PCC 8927
ATGATTACAGATTTTAATGGAGATGAAGATAAGTTACTATTAGCAGGAACTCCAGACTTGTATGCGATTGATAGTTCCCCTGCAAATGTCCCTGAAGGGGTTGCTATTTTCAAGATTAATACAACAAATAACTCAAAACAATTATTAGCAATTGTTCAAGGGGATATAGCATCGACATTTGATAGTAATCAATATGTCTTTATTTAATTCTTTTTAGAACTTGAAACCACCCCTTGCGACCAATAAAATCTTTAATCAAATCCTAGGGGTGGATTCTCCAAACAAACAGAAATTATTCCAGAAGCTATCCCAACAATAAACTGGGAAAAATTGTAAACAAATGTAAACTATTTTAAAGAAACTCCCCGGTTTGTAAATAAATTATTAAAGATTTCATAAAATCCTCTAAAAATTCTCTAAGTTTGTCCTTAAATTAATTATAGAACTATTACAATACAAATACTCACGGGATCACGGTGTTTGTTGATTTTGTACTGACATCTCACCGGATTTTAAGGGAGCATCAAAGTTTTTGTCCGGCGTTAAAAACAATGAAATCTTTATGAAAAAAATAACAGAAACAAAAACTAATTTACCGACTAGAAATATACTTTCTTTCCTGAGTTCAATTGATGGTGTATTAGAAAATTGGGGTTATAAACGAATTGGCATCCCTTGGGAACAAGTGGAATATAATCCCCGATTTCATCAACCCGATGTTAAGGATATTCAACCCGGAGAAACGGTTTATGTTCGCTTTGTTGGATATCGAGATGGGGATAGAATTTGTTGTCCAGCAAAAGTTAGTCGAAAATTACCCAACCCATTAAAATAATATGAAATCCTTAAATTAGTGCTACAGATGGCAAGGGAACAGGGAACAGGGAACAGGGAACAGGGGGAAAAGA
>NZ_LR734964.1 GCF_900010725.2 Planktothrix serta PCC 8927
AAAAACCGTGCCTGACGATAGCGAGTTTTACGGTTTCTTCGGGAACGACGTAATGAACGTCGAGATTCCAAAGATATTTTAATCGTTTGACCCCGATGGGTTAATTCTGCACCCCAAATTACTTTGTTTCCTTGAACTAATGCAATTCCAGTGGTTTTTGAACCGGGATCAATTTTGAGGGTTATTTGTTGTATTTCTGGTGCTGGTTTTGACTCCTTTAAGATAATAGTAAATGGATAACGACGATAAACAGCAGCTTGACCTTGATTCAATAACAATCGAGCTTGAGCAGGATGTATTGGGCTTTG
>NZ_LR734965.1 GCF_900010725.2 Planktothrix serta PCC 8927
TGCTTTTCTTGATAGCCCTTTTCCTGTTGTTTTATAAGTTTCTTGACACAAGTTTAGGGCATAATTCCAATACCAACGGCAACAACCAAAGCTTTTGGCTAAGGCTATTTGCTGCTCAATCGCTGGATAGATTCGGAATTTATACCCTTGAAACATTGTTGCCTTTAAAACTCTTTGATATACTCTAGCGTATTATTGTTAATTTTGTCGGGATTGGGACATACAAAATTAACTTGGGGGAGTCCATGTATCCCACACTGATTTGGTGGTTATTTTTTGGTGAGCGTGAAATTCAGTGTGGGACTTATCGCTCCCCCAAAC
>NZ_LR734966.1 GCF_900010725.2 Planktothrix serta PCC 8927
CGCAGCAACGGTACTTCAAACCAGCGCGACAAAATTACAATCTGGGGAAGAATTATCGGAAGCTGATCAGAAGAAAACCCGAATTGTCTCTAAAACTGTTTTGAAATAACTCACTCCTTTCCCCAAATTGGGCTATCGGTGTAAGAATATGCCGATAGCACAGCTTGAATGGGTTCTCTCATCAGAAATTCTCAACCTTGAACTTATAAAAATAGTAGCGCAACTTCAGGTAATCCGATGAAACTCAGTTTACAAGCAATTCTTAACGATCCCAACTTCGATGTCTCCCAGGCTACCAGTCAACGTCAATTGGCGATCTCCATTTCGGCTTTTCCTTCTCAAAGCGATGTCGATGTCCCTTTGAATTTGTGCCTAATTTTAGATTATAGCGGTTCTATGACGGGTAAACCCATAAAAACCGTTAAACAGGCAGCAATTGAGTTAGTGGATCGATTAAAACCTGGCGATCGCATTTCAATTATCGCCTTTAATGATCGCGCTAAAGTTTTAATTCCTAATCAAGATATTACGGATTTGGAAAATATTAAACGGAAAATTAATGCCTTAAAAGCAAACTGGTGGGGGGGTACGGTCATTGGTGAAGGGCTAAAATTAGGCATTGAAGAATTAGGAAAAGGCAAACAGGAACGAATTTCTCAAGGGTTTTTATTAACCGATGGCGAAAATAATGAACACGGAGACAATGATCGTTGTTTAAAATTAGCCAAACTCGCCGCTAGTTATAACTTAACGATTAATACTTTGGGGTTTGGTAAAAATTGGAACTCTGATGTTTTAGAAAAAATTGCCGATGCTGCCGGGGGAACTTTAGCTTATATTGAATATCCCGAACAAGCGTTGGATCAATTCAGCCGTTTGTTCAATAAAATGCAGTCTGTGGGCTTAACTAATTCCTATTTATTATTGGATTTAATGCCAAATGTCCGGTTAGCTGAACTCAAACCGATCTCCCAAGTTGCTCCTGATACGATTGAATTACCGATCCAAAAAGAAGGGGATAAATGGATTGTCCGTTTAGGGGATGTGATGAAAGATATCGATCGGGTGGTCTTAGCTAATTTATATTTTGGCAAATTTTCTGAAGGAAAACAAGCGATCGCCCATGTTCAAGTCCGCTATGATGATCCTTCCTTAAATTTAAAAAATTTATATTCAGATTTGGTGATTGTGGAAGGTAATTTTGTCAATTCCTATCAACCAAAATCCGATCCCTTTGTCCAACAACAAATTTTAGCCTTAGCCAAATATCGTCAAACTCAAATTGCTGAAACCAAACTCCAACAAGGCGATCGCGCTGGCGCAGCAACGATGTTACAAACTGCGGCAAAAACTGCTTTGCAAATGGGAGATAAAAACGCAGCAACGGTACTTCAAACCAGCGCGACAAAATTACAATCTGGGGAAGAATTATCGGAAGCTGATCAGAAGA
>NZ_LR734967.1 GCF_900010725.2 Planktothrix serta PCC 8927
TATAGCGCTACGCGCTATGGTTAGGACAAAAGTATGATAAGATGCAGTAATACCTCAATATCGGAAAATAGTTATGCCGGCACCTTATAGTTACGATTTACGCTCCAAGGCGATCGCAGCCGTGAAAAGAGGAGAAAAGAAAATAGAGGTAAGTCGTTTCTTTAAAATAAGTCGCAACACATTAGATCTGTGGCTGAAAAAAGAAAGAGAAACAGGAGACTATCAGGCTAGCCGACAGGTAGGAGTAGGAACTCAACCGAAAATTCAGGAGTTAGAAAAATTTAAAGAATTCGTGAAAAAAAATAGTGACAAGACTCAAAAACAAATGGCCCAATTATGGGGGTGTGAGGCGACGCAACAGAATATTAGTTATGCTTGTCGAAAACTGGGTATAAGTCGAAAAAAAAAACTTATGGGTATCGAGAAAGAGATGAAGAAAAAAGACGAGAATTTCTTCAAAAACTAGAGGGAATAGAAAGGAGCAGAAAAGTTTATGTAGATGAAGCGGGATTTGATAATAGAGAGGATTACCCGTATGGCTACAGCCCGATAGGGGAAAGATGTTATGCACTCAAGTCCGGTAAAAGAAGAGAAAGAGTCAGTTGGCTATCAGCATTGAAAGAAGGTAAATTATTGGCTCCTTTAACCTTTGAGGGGTCATGTAATAAAGATTTATTTGAAACCTGGTTAAAGAATTGTTTGCTGCCAGTGCTAGAACCAGGAGACATTATTATTATTGATAATGCCAGCTTTCATCAAGGGGAATATATCAAAGAACTCGTCGAAGAAGCCGGATGTAAAATTTGGTATTTGCCCCCATATTCTCCCGACTTGAACAAGATTGAAAACTGGTGGGCTGTTTTAAAGACATGGATGAAACAGAGATTAAACGAATTTCAAACCGTCAGAGAATGCGTGGATGCTGCATTTAGAAATTGTCCTAACGTATGCGCGTAGCGCTATAA
>NZ_LR734969.1 GCF_900010725.2 Planktothrix serta PCC 8927
GTCTTTGACAAAAGTGAACTCCGAACGAAGTTCTGTAGAATACTTATTTAAAGCAAATCGATCAATTTTGGTATCTTTAGGTGCGTCCATCCAGTAACGAATTGACTTGTTTCTGATGAACTGTACCGTTTTAATCGCTTCATCAATCGCTCTGCACTGATGGGGCTTTGCTTTAACTTTGTATTCGAGAACTATCATTGATTCGACCTCTCAATGGGTTGTTTGCTTGCTACTATCAACCTTAACACAGTAAACTGATTTTGTCGATTAAAACAAGGAAACAACCAAAAATGAAGCTAAAGGCTATAGATTACAAGCATTACAACCATTCAGTCGGATTGGCTTGTGTTCATATCGTCTGGATTCCAAAAAGAAGAAAGCGTGTGCTAATTGGAGATGTAGCAACACGCTGTCGGGAGATATTTTATGAATTGGCAATTGAGAAAGAATGGGAAATTAAAGCATTAGAAATAGCTCCTGATCATATTCACTTGTTTATCTGCCATCAACCTGATTACGCCATTAGTCAGATTGTGCAAGCTTTTAAAGGGAGATCATCACGTTATTTAAGAAGAGAATTTCCTCATTTGTTAAAACTTCCTAGTCTATGGACTCGCTCATATTTTCATACTACTGCTGGTAGTGTTAGCTCTAAAGTTATTATGGAATATATTAACGATCCTCATCACAATACGCATTAACACACAGGCGCTTAAAAGCGCTGCTTGCCTTCATCCATGAGCTAAAGCTGCATGGTTTTCGGCTGCGTCAATAATAA
>NZ_LR734970.1 GCF_900010725.2 Planktothrix serta PCC 8927
CTCCCTCACGATCTCCGATTTCCTGATAAATGGTTAAAGCCTGCTGATAATAGTCGATGGCTTGTTGATATTGCACCGAACCGTAAGCAATGCCCAAATTGACCAGAGCATTGCCTTCTCCCTCACGATCTCCGATTTCTCGTAAAATCGTTAAACCCTGCTGATAATAGTCGATGGCTTGTTGATATTGTCCCAACTGAAGGTAAACAACGCCCAAATAGACCAGAACATTGCCTTCTCCCCTACGATTTCCGATTTCCTGATAAATGGTTAAAGCCTGCTGATGATAGTCGATGGCTTGTTGATTCTGTCCCAAGCAATTGTAAGCAGTGCCCAAATAATTGAGAGCATGGCTTTCTCCCTCACGATCTCCGATTTCCTGATAAATGGTTAAAGCCTGCTGATAATAGTCGATGGCTTGTTGATATTGC
>NZ_LR734971.1 GCF_900010725.2 Planktothrix serta PCC 8927
TTCTCTGTGAAATATCGCTTTAATTTCACCAATCTTAGGGACTTTTAGATATTCACCGTTAACAGTAACGCTCTGGGGATACTGAATTGATTGCTTGTGATGTTTAGACTTGAAATTAGGAAATTTAGCTCGTCCCTCAAAAAAGTTCTTGTAAGCTCTGTCTAAGTTTATAGCTACACATTGGAGAACCGATGAGTAGCAATCTTCTTTGAGCCAAGGATATTCTTTTTTGAGTTGAGGGAGCATTCCTTTGTAAGATGCTAATTTTAGGCTTTTGCCAGTTTCTTGATAGTGCTGAATACAGGCATTTAAGGCAAAATTCCAATACCATCTTGCACAACCAAATGACTTAGCTAACGCCAATCCCTGTTCGGGTGTTGGATAGAGTCTAACCTTTGTTGCCTTCAGCACTTTGAATCACCTCCTTGGTTGGGTGTTATGATTTTGCTATCAAATACAGAGGTCGGGTTTTTACTCTTGAAATGCTGAATCGGCTACCTAAAAAGTAGACTGAATCAACATCATATAGCAATCCGTGTAGGATTTGTGATCAAAACCTGTAGGGGTTGGGTCTCCCAACCCTCTTTGCGCCTGGGTTGGG
>NZ_LR734972.1 GCF_900010725.2 Planktothrix serta PCC 8927
GGCGAAAATGTGTTAATTGAAATGCAGGCTGTAAATGTACCAGCTTTTGGCAAAAGAATTCTTTATAACACAGCCAAAATGTATGTAAATCAACTAAAATTAGGGGAAGTTTATCCAGAATTGAGAGCAGCAATAGGTGTAGCGGTGACGGATTTTATTATGTTTAATGAACATAATAAAGTGATTTCACAATTTACTCTGAAGGA
>NZ_LR734973.1 GCF_900010725.2 Planktothrix serta PCC 8927
TTTCTATCATTATTTAGGGTTTATGACCGACCCTAACGGAATTAAAGGAATGTTTTAGGTTTCACCTTGATTAATTTCAATCGTAGGGTGCGTAAGCTCCGCGCACGCACCATCTAACCTGAAATTCCAAAATATTGGCTCCTAATAATTACTCAGGTTGCCGCAGAGAAATGGTGCGTGTGGCTTTGCCTTACGCACCCTACGCTCCTACGCTCCTA
>NZ_LR734974.1 GCF_900010725.2 Planktothrix serta PCC 8927
TACCAGCAAGCCTTAGCCATGTGGCAACGACTGTTTCCAGGCGACCACCCTGACATTGCATTAAGCCTGAATAATTTAGGATATCTCTACTATTTCCAAGGCAAGTTGAGTCAAGCCGAACCTTTATTCCAGCAAGTCTTAGCCATGCAGCAACGGCTGTTTGAAGGCGACCACCCTGACGTTGCACAAAGCCTGAATAATTTAGCAGGACTCTACCAATCCCAATGTAAGCTGAGTCAAGCCGAACCTTTACTACAGCAAGCCTTAGCCATGTGGCAACGACTGTTTGAAGGCGACCACCCTCATATTGCCACAAGCCTGAATAATTTAGCAGAACTCTACCGCTCCCAAGGCAAGATGAGTCAAGCTGAACCTTTATACCAGCAAGCCTTAGCCATGTTGCAACGGCTGTTTGAAGGCGACCACCCTCATATTGCCACAAGCCTGAATAATTTAGCATTGCTCTACTATTCCCAAGGCAAGCTGAGTCAAGCCGAACCTTTATTCCAGCAAGTCTTAGCCATGCGGCAACGGCGGTTTGAAGGCGACCACCCTGATATTGCATTAAGCCTGAATAATTTAGCAGAACTCTACCAATCCCAAGGCAAGCTGAGTCAAGCCGAACCTTTATACCAGCAAGCCTTAGCCATGTGGCAACGACTGTTTCCAGGCGACCACCCTGACATTGCATTAAGCCTGAATAA
>NZ_LR734975.1 GCF_900010725.2 Planktothrix serta PCC 8927
AGAAGCCAGCCAAGTTAGCGATACCAGTGATAATACCGTTGTTAGTAGTAGCTTAGATACCTTTAACATTAACGTTCAGTCTTCACCCCCTCCAGCCTCCAAGGTGAGAGTAGAAGCTGAAAATATGACCTTAGCCGGGTATAAGATTGAGTCGGGAACCTTTGCCTCTGCGGGTAAATTTATTGGTTTATCAAGTCCCAATACCACCGGAAATGCGACCCAAGCCTTTAGCGGAGTATCGGGTCTATATGATATCGTAGTCGGATATTTTGACGAAAACGATGGTATATCTCCCTTCTCCGTTTCCGTCGCCGGGAATACCGTTAGTCAATGGACTGCTGCTCAATCCCTAGGAGATACTCGGGCTTCAGCTACAACCTTGACCTCAAAAACAATTTCTGGGGTTAATCTGACTCAAGGCGATGAAATTAAACTGACTGGAACCTTAGAACGTGGAGAAAATGGCAGGTTTGACTATGTAGAGTTTATTCCAGTTACAACCCCAACTCCCGATACCACTGCACCCACAGCAACTGCCACAGCTAACGATACCACCCTAAATTTAGGCAGTAATAATAGTTACACCTTCACCGTTACCTACAGCGATAATCAAGCGGTGAAAGTTTCCAGTCTCGATAGTCAAGATGTGCGCGTCACTGGGCCGAATGGGTTTGA
>NZ_LR734976.1 GCF_900010725.2 Planktothrix serta PCC 8927
TTTAACGAATGTAGGGGCGGGTTCGAGTCAATTTTTGTTAATGATAATTCACCTAAATAAACCCGCCCAACCCCGTAATAGGAATCAATATCAACCCGGTTTTGTTAACGTTAAATCTTGGTGGGTTGGGCGGGTTTATCAAGATTATTTGTGGGATTTGAAAGATTGTACAGAACCCGCCCCTACGGGTTTTTAACGAAT